>CAZJUE010000168.1:2202-6196 GCA_964549025.1 uncultured Anaerolineaceae bacterium
CATTGACGGGGTGGTGGCGGGCTGTTACAATCCGACGTACCGACTGGTACGTATGTCTTCCAACCAGAACTCGAAATCAGAAGCGACCGTCTCCAATCTGCGCGCATCGGCGCGGCGGGCTTTCTTGGCGAAGAATTACGCCGACGTCACCATGGATGAAATCGCGGAGGCGGCCGGGGTTACAAAGGGCGCCCTCTACCATCACTTCGAGGGCAAGGAGGCGCTCTACCTGAACATGATGCACGTCGACCTTCAGAAGAAGAGCGAGCTTTTTCGCGCGGCCATCAAGGGATCTGGTTCAACCAGAGAAAGGCTGCGGCGCCTGACCAAGCGTTTCCTCGATCTGCCGTCCGAAGAACGCGACCTGATCAAGCTTGTTCGCCGCGACATCAATACCTTCAAGGATCCGCTGCGAGAACAGCTGGTGCGCGCCTACCAGGCCGCACTTCCGCAGCCGATTGAAATCGTAATTCGGGAGGGGATCGAGAACGGGGAACTTGCCCACGGCGATCCGCGACTGCTCTCCTGGATGTATGTGGCGATGGTGGAAGTGATGTTGACCGGGTACGCGGCTACCCTCTTTGGGGATCCGGAGGGTATGTTGGAGGCGGTGCTCGATTTCTTCTTTAACGGTGCGGCGCAACCGGTCGGACCAACCGTGTCGATTCCGGGCTGAAGCGCCCGGCAACCAGCCAAATTAGGAGGAGCCAACTCGATCATGGCCAAGATGTTCATCGCTGGAGAGTGGGTTGACGCCCTGAGCGGCGAGACCTATGAGGTGAAGAATCCAGCCACTGGAGAGACGATCGATTCCGTCCCGAACGGTGGTGAGGAGGATGTGCAGGCGGCGGTCGAGGCCGCGGAAGCAGCCGCGCCTGGCTGGGCGGAGGTTGCCCCAGATGACCGCGCCGCGCTGCTACGCAAGGGGATTGAGGCCGTCGAAGCACAGGCAAAGGAGATCGCGGCATCCCTGACGGCTGAGCAAGGCAAACCACTCTTCGAAGCCACTGGTGAACTCCATCACTTGTTGCACGGCCTGGAATTTTACGCCGGCCTGGCCAGCAAGATGCGCGGCGCACAGGTGCCGCTGCCCCCGGCGCTGGGAAAGCACGCCTATGGCATGGTGGTCAAGAAACCAGTAGGCGTGTCGGTCGGCATCGTTCCCTGGAATTTCCCGCTGACCCTGATGGGCACCAAAGTGGGGCCAGCGCTGATCGGCGGCAATCCGATCATCATCAAGCCGGCTCGCACTACGCCGCTGACCACGCTCAGGGTGATCGGCCTGCTGAACGAGGCCGGGCTGCCGCCCGGGGTCCTACAGTGCGTGACCGGTTCGGGATCGGTCGTCGGGGAGGGGCTGATCTGTCATCCGGGCGTGCGGCGGGTGGCGCTGACCGGATCATCCGAAACCGGAAAACGGGTCATGGAGCTTGCCGGCCCGGACTTCAAGCGGGTGACGCTCGAGCTGGGCGGCTCCGACCCCTGCATCATCGCCCCGGACGCCAACCTCAAGAAGGCAGTCAGCGGGGTGACGATCGGACGCTATTGGAACGCCGGTCAGCAGTGCCTGGCAGTCAAGCGGCTGTACCTGTTTGAAGAGATCTACGACGAATTCATGGATGGCCTGCTGACGAAGGTGGGGAACTACCAGCTCGGAGATGGAACCACCAAGCCGGAGAAGCCACACATCCGCATGGGGCCGCTGCACACTTCCTTCCAGCGGGAGGAGATCGAGGGACAGGTAGCGGACGCACTGGATAAAGGCGCCGAGCTGCTGATCGGCGGAAAGCGGCCATCAGAAAACGGCAATCTGGATCAAGGCTTCTTCTTCGAGCCGGCCGTGGTCGTGAACGTTGCGGAGGACAGCAGGCTGGCCACAGAGGAGGTCTTCGGTCCGGTGCTTCCGGTCTGGAAAGTCAAGACGCTGGACGAGGCGATTGAGAAGGCCAACGACTCACCCTGGGGCTTGGGCTCTTCCATCTGGACTCAGAACATGAGTTGGGCGAACCGCGCCGTGCGCGAAATCGAGGCTGGAGTGACCTGGGTGAATCAGATCCACTACGGCTACGACGAGCTGCCGTTCGGCGGAACGAAGGCCTCCGGTGTCGGACATGAACACGGGCCGGAAGCGGTCGAATATTACGTCGAAAACAAGGGCGCAGTATTTGGGGGGCTGGACTGGGAGTAGGGCGAGCAGGTCGGGCCGCAAGCGGGTCGAACGGGCCGCGATAACGCGAATGGATGCCGACGTGACCACCGATAGTCAGAGGAGCTAGAGCGATGGCCGATCCCGTTGTAACGTTCTCCAAGTCCGATTCGCTGGGCTACATCACTTTGGACCGTCCACCTGCCAACAGCTACGAGATCGGCTTCATGCGCGACCTGGATGCGGCGATCGAAGCGGCGATGGCTGAGTCGGGGGTTCAGGTGGTGATCCTTCGCAGCGCTTCGGAGAAGTTCTTCTCGGCCGGCGCGGACATCAAGGCATTCCTGGCCAATTCGACGGCTGACAACATGGCGATGGTTCGCACCGCCCATGCCGCGTTGAGCAAGATAGCCGATAGCTCGAAGGTCTTTATTGCCATGATGCAGGGACATGCGATGGGAGGTGGGCTGGAGATCGCCTTGGCCTGCGATCTGCGCTTCGCTGCCGAAGGCTCCTATCGCATGGGATTGCCGGAGGTCACGCTTGGCTTGCTTCCCGGCAATGGCGGCACGCAACGACTGCCGCGATTGATCGGAGCCAACAAAGCCCTGGAGATGATGCTGACCGGGGAGACGGTGACACCGGAGCAGGCCTTGGATTTGGGGATCGTCAATCAGGTCTTTCCCGCGGACCAAATCGACCAGGATACCAGGGCCTACGCTGAAAAGCTGGCGCAAGGCGCGAGCCGGGCCGTGGCGGGCATCAAGCAAGCCGTTTATCGCGGCATTGCGATGGAGTTGCAGGACGGCCTGGATTGGGAGCTCGAACTCATGGAACCGCTTTTCGATAGCGAAGATGCCAAGGAAGGACTGACCGCCTTCGCAGAGAAACGGCCACCGGTGTACAAGGGTCGATGAGCATTCGAGCGAGCGCTCGCCCGATCATCCGGGTCCGGAAGCGACGCAAAACCGGGGGCAAGACACCGCCAATCCCCAGTGCAGCGTAGTTTGGAGGGGCAAATCATGGCGTTGACGACGGAAGAACAGGTCTCGGATCGTTTGGCGGGAGGTCGCCTGGTTGAAACCTTCGAGCAGATGAGCCCGGGTTACCTGGAGGGTATCCGGCGCATCCTGACCGTATCCGCAGACACTGAATTGATCAGCGCGCCGTCCTACTACCGGGCCGCACAAGATGCACCCTCCACCAACGCCTTCGTCTCGGCCATGGGCATCATCCAGGACGAGTTGGGCCACGCTCACATTGCCTACCGGCTGCTGGAAGACCTGGGGGTTAACAAGGAAGAACTCATTTACGAGCGCCCCCCCGAGGGATTCAAGTATCCGTACGCTTTCGACGTTCCGCTTGATACCTGGATCGAGCTGGTTGTGGCGAATGCCCTCTACGATCGCGCCGGATTCGTGTTGCTGGGCGACATTTTCCTATCCAGCACGTTCGGTCCCTGGAAGCGCGCGCTGGTCAAAGTTGACCGGGAGGAGAATTTTCACCTGCGTCATGGGGAGACCTGGATGCGCAAGATCGTGCAGGAGCCGGAGGGTCGCGAAAAACTGCAGCGCGCCATCGATTGGATGTTCCCGCTTACGGTGGAATGGTTCGGTCTGCCGGATGATCTCAAGAAGCACACTGAGCAGCTCAACTACGGTTTCAAGGGAAGCAGCAATGACGAGCTGCGCCAAACGTGGATGAGCACTGCCGTGCCGCTATGCGAGGAGATGAATTTCCACGTTCCGGCTCACTACGACGAGGCGCAAGAGAAGTACGTCTTGGATTATCCGTTCCCCTGCGCTTTCGATCCGGATCAGAAACGCTGGCTGTTCGAGGAGGGGGAAG
>CAZJUE010000169.1:0-2851 GCA_964549025.1 uncultured Anaerolineaceae bacterium
TGGAGATTCAGCCCCGACGGCGTGCTGAGAGGCGGCGATTTGCACTTGCGCGCTACTATCGGACGGATGAGAAGAGCGAATGGAGCCGGCTCAGAATTGGAAGCGGGGCGCCTGGCGGACGATTTTGCGACGGTAGTTGATCACGTAGTCTTGCAGGCGGCCCTCCAGTTCGACGAAGTCATCGGAAGACATCACCGCTTCCAGTGTGTCGCGATCGGAAGCTAGAAAGCCGGTCAGGCGCAGGGGATAGCTGCCGTAGGCAGTGTGCCAAGCTTCGCACAGCGTCAGACCCAGGTTCTCCATCGCCGGGACAAATTCTCCCAGCACATAGCGGAAATATTCCTCTCGGTGTTCTGGGAGAGGATCGTAACTCAGCAGCAGCTTTACGGTATCGCCGTTGATGTCCATGGTCCGCCGCCTGCCGCCGCGCCTGGTCACGTGTGTCCGCCGGCGCGCTCAGGGCAGACATCCAGAGCGCGAAGCAGGTCCTGGGTTCGCCCACCACGCTCAGGGACGATGCGGCGAGGATAACATATCCGCACCCTGAGTAGACTGTAGTACTCCAGTTGGAACTTGCCTCAGCTGGGGTGGTGCCAGGGCACGTTAGAATCGCCGGATGCTGACCGTTTCCATCCAGGCCGGCGGACGCTCGAGCCGGATGGGGCGCGACAAGGCGCTGCTCTCGTTGGGCGGAGTGCCGCTGATCGAACGGGTGCTGGAGAAAGTCGCCGACCTGGGCGACGAACTGCAGATCACCTCCAACGATCCGGACCGTTACCGCTATCTGGGAGTGCCGCTAATCCCGGATCCCGAGCCCGGCGCTGGCGCATTGCTCGGATTGCTGACCGCACTTCGAGCCGCCACTCACGACCGGGTGTTGGTCGTCGGCTGCGACATGCCGTTCCTGTCCCGACCCCTGCTCGAGCGCCTGGTCGAGCTGGCTCCGAAGGCTGAGGCGGTGCTGCCGCTGGACGGCGGCCGATACGAGCCACTGCTCGCCGTGTACTCCCGCGCCTGCATCCCGGCTATCGAAGCCAGCCTGGCAGCTGGCGACCATCGCATGATTTCCTTCTTGCCCGAGATCACGTTGCACACCGTCGAGCACGACACCCTCGACCGTCTCGATCCTGAGCGCTTGAGTTTTTTCAACGTCAACACTCCGGATGACCTGCAGCGGGCCGAGGAATTGCTGGTGCACTACTCCGCTTAAAGCACAGGCAGACATCTAGGTGAGGGGGACACCCAAATGTCTGACTGTGTGAGCCAGTATACCGACTCGCTATGGGAGCGTCAAGTGCAACCTTTCACAAATCGTGTTATTCTCGGCGATCGTGAGAATTCTGTGTTTTTCGGCTGATTCACCGGCCGGCCTTCGGCTGCTGGCAGGCCTATTGCTGGGCCTAATGGTGAGCAGCGGCTGTGGCCCCAGTGAGCAAGCTGCAGCGTCCGACCAAGTGCAGACCGAGATCGCCGGCACGGTGGAGGTCCAGGTGGCGATGACCATCGAAGCGCTGGAGCGGAGCACCCTGGCAGCAACCACGGAAACTCCGCCGCCATCCCCCACTGCTGCTCCCTCGGCTACCGCCTCCCCGTCGCTCACCCCTCAGCCGCTGACCATTGAGGTCTCGGTCAACACCAATTGCCGGAGTGGCCCAGCTGCCAATTACGACTACCGCGGCGTTCTTTTGGCGGGCGAATTCGCAGTGGTGGTGGCCAGCAGCTCCGTTCAGAGCTACTGGTACATAGAGAATCCAGATGTTCCGGGAGAGCATTGCTGGTTGTGGGACGAGTACGCAACGCTGCAGGGCGATCCGGCTGGTCTTCCCCGCTACACACCGGAACCAAGCCCGACGCCGGCGCTTGATTTCGTATTGTTCGTCAACAGCTTCCAGGAATGCGGCTCGGACAACTACGTTCACCTGACTTTTCAAAACACCGGCGGCACGGCTTTTATGTCCGGGCGGATCGCCGTAGCAGATCTGGACGCCGGCAGCAGTCTCTACGGTCCGCTGGTCGATCGTCATCCCTTCGCGGCCGGTCCCTACTGCCCTCCAGATCACGGCAACTATGTCGGTCCCGGATTGGCGGCCTATATCTCGATCCCGATTGGATCGTCGGCCAGCGGGCACAACGCCCGGGCCACCATCAGAGCCTGTACGCAGGACTATGCCGGGGGCGATTGCGTCACCAAGACGATCGACTTCCAGGTTCCTTAGTACCCGGCCCGGACAGCCGTCGCCCCAGCGAAACCAATTCCAGCCCACCAAAACCGATTGGCGGTCGTTCCCCATCGACGTTCACAATCGAGCCGAAGCATGCTATCCTCGGGTCCCAAGAGGAGGGTGATTCCATCCACCATCTTGAGCGAGGAGGGCTCATTGACTAGGTCGGTCGCGCGGACAATCCTGATGTTCGGGATGCTGGCGCTGGCCGGGCTGGCCTGCAGCCTGCAGGGCGAGACCGCCCAAGAAGATCAGGTGGCGACCTCGGTGGCGCTGACGCTGCAAGCGCAAGCTGCCCAAACTGAAGCATCTCAGCTGCCGACCGAAGCGCCGGTGCCAACCGTCGAGACGCCAGAACCGGAGGTCTCCCCCACGCTGACCCTTACCGCCACCACGGCGTTTACCGCCACCCCGGCGGTACCGATGATCAGTGTCACCGTCAACACCAACTGCCGGACCGGACCCGGCGCGATCTATGACTATCGAGGCGCGCTGCTGGTCGGCGAGAGCACCGAAATCATTGCCCGCAGTACGGTGGCCAATTACTGGTACGTCGTAAACCCGGATAATCCGGGAGAGTTTTGCTGGCTGTGGGGTGAATACGGGGTGGTGGTGGGCAACACCAGCGC
>CAZJUE010000169.1:2951-6153 GCA_964549025.1 uncultured Anaerolineaceae bacterium
CCCGCGGAGCGGTTTCCCAGAATCATTTTGGAAACCGGCACGCCCTCCCGATAGCAGCAGAGCACCGGCTTCCCCAATTCGAGCGCCAGGGCGATCTCATAGCCGACTCCGTGCGACGGCGTCGAAACCTCGGCAATCAGGGCGTCGCACTGCTCGATCCATGCCACATCCCGATCGTAAACCTCGAACGGATCGATCAGCGCCTCCAGGTCCATCACCGAGGGGTCGGCCAGATGGGCGGTCGGAACCCGGTGTCCGGCACCTTCCAGATGCCGCACAATCGCCTCATAGACCGCTTCATCGTCGCGCCCTCCGGTTAGCGAGCAGGAGAAGTAGAGGTTCATGCCGCCCTTTGTCCCGCGTTGACAGGCATGCTATTATCGAAACTAGTCATGGAAAGCCGCGATCCGGTCCGCTTCCTACAATTGGAGATCGCCCGTCTTACCGACGAGAACCGCGACCTCAAAGAGGAAGTGGCCGTCCTGCGCTCCTCGGTCCGGGCGCTCAGTGCGCTGCAGGATCTGATTCAGCGAATTACCCCAACCACCGACGTGCTGGTGCTGCTCGACGACTTATTGGCGTCGGCGGTGGCTACGGTAGGCGCCAGCGATGGGTCGCTGCTGCTCAGAGACGAGGATACCAATGAACTGGTGTTCGCGGTCGTGCATGGCGAGGCCCGCGATCGGCTGACCGGCTACCGCATGCCGCCCGGCAAAGGCATCGCAGGGTGGGTGGCGGAAAACAAGCGTCCACTGGTGCTGACCAATGTGCGCAACGACCCGCGGCACTACCCCAAGATCGATGAGGCCTTCGGGTTCCACACCCGTTCGCTGGCCTGCGTGCCGCTTTTGGACGGTGAAAGAGTCCTGGGCGTCCTAGAAGCGGTGAACAAGAACTACGACCGCGAGTTCAGTGACACGGATCACGACCTGCTGATGGTGGTCGCGCACCTTGCCAGCGTGGCGATGGTGCGGGCCGAGGCCTTCGTCGAGCAAGGCGCCGCAGGCTAGCCCACCCGCTCCCGCAGCACCGCCCCCAATTCCTGCTCCAAGCTGCTGACGATCTGACGCCGGCTGTCGGCCACCTCGTCATCGGTCAACGTACGATCCAGCGCCTGATAGACCAGCGAGAAAGCCAGACTCTTCTTGCCTTCCCCGACCTGGTCGCCGTGATACAGGTCGAACAGCCGCACCTGCTCAACCAGCGGCTGGCCTTTCTCCAGAATCAATCGGCGCATTCGCTCAGCCGGCAGGTGCTCGTCCACGATGAAGGCCAGGTCCTCCAGAACCGGCGGATAGGCGGGAATCGGCTGCACCGGATAGCGCGGCGGAACCGCGGCCTTGATGAGATCCAGCTCCAGCTCGGATGCCGCCAGCGGCGCTTCGCTCACACCGTATCGCTCTCCGACCGCAGGATGGATCTCGCCTAGCAGTCCAACCACCTCTCCATTCAGGACCAATTCGGCACACTTCCCAGGATGATAGCTGGGGTGGTCGGCTTCCCGAAATTCGACCGGCGGTACATGCAGCCCCGCAAGCAGCTGCTCGACGATTCCTTTGAGATCGTAGAAGTTCAGCTCGCGCTGCTCGGAATGCCTCCAATCCAGCGCCGAGCGCATCCCGGTCAGCGCGATCGACAGCCGACCCGGTTCAGCAGGAAGCTGTTCGCCCTGCTCCGGTAGGAAGGCCGGCCCGATCTCAAATAGCGCGATGCGGTCCGCCACCCGCAGATTGCGCTCTACGATCTCCAGCGCGCTGGGCAGCAGGCTGCGGCGCAGCACCGCCCGGTCGCTGGAGATCGGATTCTCCAGCCGCACATAGTCTGGTGCGTTGGGTTCCGGCGCTGCAAGCGCCCGGGCCTCGCGCTCGGGCGAGGTCAGCCGATAGGTCACGATCTCCTGTAACCCCATGGCCGCCAGCTGATCGCGAATGCGTTCCTCGAGTTCCAGATCTGGATTGCCGTACTGCGGCGGTATCCGGTCGGCGATTTGGGTCTCTGGAATCCGATCGTAGCCATACACCCGGGCGATTTCTTCCATGAGGTCGGCCATACCGATCAAGCCTTCGCCGATATCCAGCCGGTGGTCGGGTGGGGTGGCGCGCACTCGCCCATCGACGACTTCCACCGCGAACTGCAGCCGGGCCAGCAATTCAGCCATCAGCTCTGCCTCCAGCCGGACGCCGAGCCAGCGCTCGCTGTCTTCCGGGCCGATCTCGATCTGTGGGGCCGCCGGTGGCCGCGGGTACTCGTCCACCAGACCTTCGGCCACCTGTCCGTCGCTCAGCTGGCGCATCAGCTCCAGTCCGCGCCGCACGCCCCGCTCGGCCATGGCGGGGTGCACGCCGCGTTCGAAGCGGTATGAGGCCTCCGAGGACAGCCTTTGCGCCGCCACCGTCTTGCGGATGTTGATGAAGTTCCAGGCCGCACCTTCCAGCAGCACTCGACGCGTGGATGCGCTGACTTCGGTCTCAGCTCCTCCCATTACGCCCCCCAGCGAAAGGGCGCCGGCTGTGTCCGCCACCAGGATGGTGAAGTCGTCCAGCCTGCGCTCCACCTCGTCCAAGGTGGTGAGCGTTTCGCCGGCCTCCGGGAGGCGGGTGATGATCGTCGGCGGCTTGCCGCCGGCCCGATCGATCAGCGCATCGTAGTCGAAGGCATGCAGCGGCTGCCCCACTTCCAGCATCACGTAATTGGTGGCATCCACGATGTTGTTGATGGGGCGCATTCCGGCCAGCCGCAGCCGTCGCTGCACCCAATACGGGCTCGGCCGAATCTGGATGTCTTCGATCAAACCGAGCACGAAGCGTGGGTTGAGTTCCGGCTGGCGAATGTCCAGCGTCACCTTTCCCTCGATCGCCGGACCGGTCCATTCCACCTGGTAGGAGGGCTCCTTGAGCTCGGTGTTCAGCAGCGCCGCCACCTCGCGAGCCACACCCAGGACGTTTGCGTCCCGTGCGATGTTCGGCAGGATGGCGATATCGAGCACCACATCGCCCATATAGTCGGCCAGTGGGGTTCCAGGCTGTGCGTCATCGTCCAGCATGATGATGCCACCGTGGTCTTCGGAAATCCCGAGCTCTTTCTCGGAGCAGGCCATCGAGGACGACTCGACCCCACGGATCTTGACCGGCTTCAGCGTCATCTCCTGCCAGCCAGGCTGCCGGCCGTCGTAGATACGGGCGCCTTGCTTGGCATAGGCCAC
>CAZJUE010000170.1:0-6105 GCA_964549025.1 uncultured Anaerolineaceae bacterium
GCTGTCCGGTGGTGGCCTCCACGACGCTGGCCGTGACCGTGGTGGTCGGGCGGCTGGGCGCGCTCTTGGGTATTGAGAACAGCAGAGCAGTCCCACTGCTCATGGTGGCCACCATATTGAGCCTGCAGTTTCTGATCACGGTTGTTCGACCTACCATTGAGCGACTGCTGTTTTACGGTCAGGATCGCCACGATGTCTCGCGGCTGCATTTGCTGGAGGAACGGCTGCTCACCACCGGCGACCTCAAGCAGTACCTGGAGTCGATCCTGAACGCCAGCTGTGACCTGACCGGTGCGCCTTCGGCGTTTGTGGCAGTGGTCGGCCCGGACGGAGTGGAGCTGGAGGTCTCGGTTGGCCCGGACGATCCGCTGCGCGAGCAGACCGACTTGCCGCCCATCCTGATGACCGAGGACCGCATCGAGCTGGAAGGCTTCGGTTCGGTGTTCCGCTGGGACCGCTATTGGCTGGCTCCCCTGCGGACGACGGAGGATCAGGAGTTGGTTGGCATCCTGGGCCTGCGGTTGGAGCGCGGCAGCTTGGGCCTTCAGCCTCAAGAAATCGATGGATTGAGCTTGTTGCGGCGCCGGGCCACGGTGGCGTTGACCGATCGCACTTTGCAGCGGGAGGTCTTTTCGGCGGTCGATCGGCTGGTTCCGCTGGTCGAGCAGGACCAGCGTTTCCGGTCTGCGGCCCGCTATGGCGGCGTGGAGGCGCTGACCAGCCCCATCGAGGACCTGGCCGGGGAGGTCGACCTGGCCAATATGGTCAAGGATGCGCTCGGACACTACTGGGGCGGGCCGCGGCTCACCCAGAGTCCGCTGCTGGGATTGCGGGTAGTGCGCTCCACCATGCAGGAGCACGACGGCAATGCGGTCAACGCCCTGCGGGCGATTCTGCGGCGGGCGATCGATCAGGTGCGGCCCAGCGGGGAGCGGCGGCTGACCGCCGAATGGATGTTGTACAACATCCTGGAGATGAAGTTCCTGGAGGGGCGCAAGGTGCGCGACGTGGCGATGAAGCTGGCGATGTCGGAAGCCGATCTGTATCGCAAGCAGAAAGTGGCGATCGAGTCGGTGGCGCGGGCGATGGCCGAAATGGAACGGGAGGCGCATCTGGCATCACAGGATTAGAATCGCTGCGCATAGCCACACGGAGCAGGCAGCCTGTGGCAGATGGCTGAGGGCCTGCTACCATGCTTGCGGATCTTCGACCGCGAGCGAGCAATGAATCCGGGTTGGGCGTATGGTAGTCTTTTCGGGGAGATAGGTGCGATCGATGGAGCGGCAAGCGGAGGGGATGCCGCCGGCGCCGGACGAAGCCTGGTGGGCGGCGGTGCTGCGCGATGCGGATCAAGCAGACGAGCAATCGCCTGAGCCGGTCGGCACGCCTGAAGATTGGGAGTGGGCCGGGGGGCTATATCAGCACGACCAGCGCGTCGAGTTGCAGGTCATCGGCCACAACCGCGGCGGGCTGCTGGTGGAGGCTCGCAGCTTACGCGGCTTTGTGCCGGTCTCGCACCTCTGCAGTTTCGATCCCAATCATCAAGAAGACGAAAAGAGCGCACTGCTGGCCTCCAAGCTGGGCGCCAGGCTCAGCCTGAAGGTGATCGAGATCGACCCGAGCCGTGGGCGGTTGGTGCTATCACAACGTGCCGCGCTGGCAGCCTCCGGCGAGCGCAACCGGCTGCTCGAGTGTCTCTCCCCGGGAGAGCTGGTCCGCGGGGTGGTCACCAATCTCACGCCGTTTGGCGCGTTCGTGGACCTGGGTGGCTTGGAAGGATTGGTTCACATTTCGGAGCTCTCCTGGAGCAGAGTGCGGCATCCGGAAGACGTAGTCGAGTGCGGCGAGGAAGTGCAGGCCAAAGTGCTGTCGATCGATCCCGACCAATGCCGGGTTGCGCTCAGCCTGCGTGCCTTGCAGCCGGATCCCTGGGAGCATGCCGCCGAAGAGCTGCAGGTGGGTGAGGTAGTGCAGGGAACGGTGACCAACTTGGTTGAATTCGGCGCTTTCGTTGGATTGCACAACGGCTTGGAAGGCTTGATCCACGTATCCGAATTCGCTGACGGCCAACACCCGCAACCGGGAACGCCGGTAACCGCGCGGGTGATCAACCTCGATCCGCAGGCGCGGCGTTTAGGCCTCAGCATGCGATCGGTGTCCTCGCAGTCCGATCCGCAGCAGGCGAGCGGCCAGAGCCGCTCCGCATGAATCGCGACCAAAGATTCCATTTGACCAGCAATCGGCAGGTGACCCTCCAATCGGTGCAGTGCGACGCGCCGGCGGAAGGCGGCCAATGAAAGTATTCCGACGCAGCTCCACCGAGCTGATCGCAGTTGCGCTGCTGGCGTTATCGGGCATCACCTTGTTGGGCGTGCTTCAGCTCACCCGCGGCAGTCTGGTTGACCCGTGGGTGCAGATCCTTTCACGCTGGCTGGGCTGGGGGGAATATCTAATTCCGGCGGTCGGATTGCTGGCCGGCCTAGTTCTGCTGCGCGGCGGAAGCGTCCCATGGAGCGAGGTGATTCTCGCCGAACTGGTGGTTTTCGGTGTATTGGGCCTGTTGGGACCAACTTCCTTGCCGGAGGCTGAGCTCGGTTCGGGCGGCGGGATCGTGGGCTGGGGGATCGCCAACGGGCTTGCTTCGATCGTTGGCGCCTTCGGTCGGACGGTGGTGCTGCTGCTGGTCATCCTGGCGGCGGGATTGGGTTTGCTACGCAGTCGGCTGGCTGGCAGCGCTCAGCCCAGTCTGGTGGTCGCGGCCAAACCAGCTTCTCCCCAATCGACCGCCGAACCGGCCCGCTCCCGGCGGGTGCCATCCGAGTTCCGCAAGGATTTCGAACTCAAAGATCGTGCTTCGCCGGAAGCGAAGGTCGAGCTTGCGCGATCCGACAGTTTGCCCGGGCTGGAGGTGCTCAAGAGCGGGCGAAACCGGCGGGTAACTTCGCGTGAGATCAATCGCACCGCCGGGCTGATCGAGAAAACCCTGAGCGAATTCGGACTTCCGGCCACCGTTGTCGACTTCCGCACCGGCCCATCCGTCACCCAGTATGCGGTAGAGCCCGGCTACCTGGAGTCGACCGGGCCGGACGGGACTGTCAGTCGCAGCAAGGTGCGAGTTTCGCAAATCTCGGCGCTGGCCAATGATCTGGCGCTGGCGCTTTCAGCGGCGGCCATTCGCATAGAAGCGCCGGTTCCCGGCAAGGCCTACCTGGGGATCGAGGTCCCCAATCGTAAGCCGGAATTGGTGCGTTTGCGGCCGATCCTGGAGGGAGCGCCGCTGGGCTCGTCGACGGCGATCGCACTGGGACGCGACGTCGCCGGAACCCCAGTGGTGGCAGACCTGGCCACCATGCCACACTTGCTGATTGCTGGCACAACCGGTTCTGGAAAGTCGGTGTGCATCGCCGCGCTGGCCACCTGTCTGGCAATCAACAACCATCCTTCCCAGCTGCGCTTCGTGATGATCGATCCGAAGCGGGTGGAGCTGCTGCGCTTCAATGGCCTGCCGCATTTGATGGGTAAGGTCGAAACCGACCTGACCCGCATTGCCGGCATCTTGCGCTGGTGCACGGTTGAAATGGATCGGCGCTTCAAACTGTTGGAAGAAGCATCGGCGCGCGATATCGAGGCCTACAACCGCAAGATCGCTCGGCGCAAAGGGAGCAAACCGCTGCCGCGCATGATCGTGATGATCGACGAGCTTTCCGACCTGATGATGCTGGCGCCGGCCCAGACCGAATCAGCGCTGGTGCGCCTGGCGCAGATGGCGCGTGCTACCGGGATACACCTGGTGGTGGCAACCCAGCGCCCCAGCACCGATGTGGTCACCGGGCTGATCAAGGCGAATTTCCCGGCCCGGATCGCGTTCGCGGTGGCTTCAGCGGTCGATTCACGGGTCATACTGGACGGCTCCGGGGCCGAGGCGCTGCTGGGCAAGGGTGACATGCTTTACCTGGCCCCCGAGGCCGCCGGACCGGTACGGCTGCAAGGTGTGTACGTCGGTGACAAGGAAGTCGAAGGTCTGATCGATGCCTGGACCTCCGCGGCTGAACTTGATCGGGGGGCACCATGGGAGGAGTTTCTGGTGCGGCAGGAGGCGCTGGAGGAGCAGGATGAGGTGCTGGAGTCGGCTATTCAACTGGTGCGCGAGACCGGAGAGGCCAGCGCCTCGCTGCTGCAGCGTCGGCTGCACATCGGTTATCCGCGAGCGGCACGCTTGATCGACGAGCTGGAAGAGCTGGGGGTAATCGGTGGTGCGCAAGGTGGCGGGCGCACCCGTGAAGTCTTGATCGACGGCTCGGAGCCAGCCGACGAGTGATCGTCACTTGACGCCCCCCATGCGGCAGGTTAGCATTCCGAGCCTGAGCCCAAGAGCCTAGATTTGGATCAAACACAACCTCGCAGCTTGAGCGACCTCATGCGGGTCCGCTTCAAGGGCCTACTGGACGCCATTGGCGGGGTATTCAACAACCTGGGAATCGGTCCCACTACGCTCACGGTGGCGGGATTGATCGGGCATCTGGTGGCGGCGCTGCTGATCGCCCGCGGCAGCCTCTTTGTCGGCGGGATCGTGTTGGGCGTCCTGGCGCCGGTGGACGCCATCGACGGCACGCTGGCCCGCATCCGTGGGGAGGCCAGCAACTTCGGGGCATTCGTTGATTCGGTTATCGATCGCTATTCGGAGATGCTGCTTTTTGGGGCGCTGATGATCTACTTCGCCAATCGCTTCGAACGGGACATGGTGCTGTGGGTGTTTGCGGCAGCTGCCGGATCGGTGTTGGTGTCCTACGCTCGAGCACGGGGCGAGGCGCTGGGATATGAAGTGCGCAGCGGACTGCTCACGCGCTTGGAGCGCTATGTGATCCTGGTGCCCAGTCTGCTGCTGGGGTTGATACGGCCGGGGATCGTACTGGTTGCGCTGTTGGCCAACTTCACTGCGGTTCAGCGCTTCCTGCACGTGCGGCGGCAAGCAGCCCGAGAGAATCTGCCATGAGCTTCGAACCACTCGGCATTCGCATCAGCGTATTAGGCCTCAACCTGTTCCTGCGCTACTACGGGATGATCATAATGGCCGGCGCGCTGGCTGCCGCCTATGTCGCCAGCCGGCTGCTGCGCGAGGATCGCGAGAATCCGGAGACCGCTTGGGACGGTTTGCTGTGGGTGTTGATCTTCGGAGTGATCGGAGCACGCCTCTATCACATCTTCACGCCCTCCAAGAGTTTCCTGGAGGCCAATGGCTTCGAGACCACCTTCGATGCGGTCGGCTGGTATCTGAGGAACCCGCTTGACGTCATCAACACCACCCAGGGTGGGCTGGGAATGCCAGGTGCGATCATCGGCGGTGTGGTAGGGCTGTACATCTTCGCCCGGCGAAACAAGCTGAATTTCTCTACGCTGCTCGACGCAGCTGCTCCCGGGGTTGCGCTGGCGCAGGCGATTGGGCGTTGGGGCAACTATGTCAATCAGGAGCTTTACGGGCCGCCAACCGACCTCCCGTGGGGGATCTTCATCAATCCCGCCAATCGGCTCGAAGGCTACGAGCTCTTCGAGCGGTTCCACCCCTTGTTTCTCTACGAGTCGCTGTGGAACCTGGGGAGCTTCTTCCTTCTATTATGGCTCTGGCGCAATCAGCGTGATCGGGTGCAGCCCGGCGACATCTTTCTGGCCTACCTGGTAACCTACCCGATCGGCCGATTCCTGCTGGAGTTCCTGCGATTGGACTTCGTCCCGCTTTTCGGCGTCAACTTCAATCAGGTGTTGATGCTGGTCGTGGCGATCGGCGCCGGAATCGCCATCTACCTGCGAAACCGTCCGGCGGCTGGCAGACCCCGCCAGCGTCGTCGCACCCGCCGGTAACCCGCTTACCTCAGTGGGAATTGCGGCTGATTGAGCAGCCGATTCCCCACTGCTATAATCCGCCTGCCACGCCGTATTCCAGCGATGATTCAAACTGAGAATCTGACCAAGCAGTTCGGGGAATTGGTCGCCGTGCGCGATGTGTCGTTGGAGGTCGCAGCCGGCGAAGTGCTGGCATTGCTCGGCCCCAATGGGGCCGGAAAAACCACCACCATTCGCATGCTGGCGTCAATCCTGGTGCCGACCCGC
>CAZJUE010000171.1:0-6070 GCA_964549025.1 uncultured Anaerolineaceae bacterium
CCTTAGCATCCCGGACCGACAACACCACGGCGTACACCGTGCTGCGGCGGTCGTCCTCGGTTTGCACATTGCGGGGGGTGAATTCGGCCTGGTCGGCAATGCGGATCACACTGGCGGCGAATTGCTGGTCTGGATAGGAGACGACCGCAACGCTGGCGGCGTCCCCGAGCGAAACCTTGCCATACTGGTCCTCTGGCAAATAGACGGTGATGCGCAGGTCGTCCAGGTGCCCAATGGTCAGCGCCGGCATTCCGGGCTGAGCCAGCTCACCAGGCTCAATTAGCCGGTTCATGATCACACCGGCGGACGGCGCGCTGACGGTCAGCTTGTCCAATTGTGTCTCGACCAAACCCAGGGCCGCGCGCGCTTGCTCCACCGCGCTCTCGGCAGCCGCCAGCTGCGCCCCGGCCTGCGTGCGAGCGGCCTCGGCCTGCTCTCGCTGCGCTTCAGCTTGCTGCAGACCGACGAAGGCCAGCTGCACTTCAAGCGAGTGTTCCCCCGTGCGCAGTCTGTCGAGCTCAGCCTGCGCGGTAAGCAGCCATTCTTGGGCTACCGCCACACGAGCGCGCGCTTCCAGCAGGTCATCGGCCGCTGCCTCCGACAGCAGATTGTCGTAGGCCTGTTGGGCGCTCTCCAGCTCTGTGTCGGCGGCGTCATGCAGGTCGACGATGAAGTCGCGCACCAGTCTGCGGTCGATTCCAGCGACCTGCAAGTCGGCCAACTGGTCGATCACTGCGAAAGCAGTCTGCGCCTGCAGCAGGCGATCGACGACCTGCACCAGTTCGTCCCCGCCGGCGGCGGCGATCACGGACGACAGGTTCTCGCGCTCACGCTGCAGTGCGCTCTCGGCGGCCGACACTTCAGCTTGCGCCGCCTGGATCTGCTCCGGCTGGTCGAAATACCAGTTGGGTAACTCGAATTGGTTTGGGGTGGCGCTGCTCCAGCTCTGCGCTCTAGCCGGTGCTTGCTGGTTGCGCGCCAGCGCTAGGGCCAGATGCACCTGCAATTCGGCTGCTTGCATCGCGGTCTCGGCAGTTTCCAGCGCCGCTTCAGCGGTCGAGCGGCCGGATTGAGCGGCGCCCAGGGCGGCTTCGGCGGCCCCCACTGCCGCAGCTGCCTGCTGATGCCGGGCGGTCAACTCATCGTTGCTCAGCCGAATCAGCGGTTGGTCGGCAGAGACTGAATCCCCCTGCTCCACCAGCACCTCGATCACCCGGCCGCCGATCTCGGGAGCCACCGCCACTTCGACCGCCTCAACGACGCCGGAGGCGCTGAGCGGCTCGGTTCCACCCTGGGCGCAGGCAGCCAGCAACCCAACAGCAATTATGAGCGAAGTTGTTCGCAGAGCTTTCATTTCCACCTCCGGGTCCACAGTGTTGGACCGTGCTACCGGATGCGCTCAGCGCATGGCAGCGATAAAGACATCCTCCAACGAGGGTTCGATGATTGAATCTGAGCCCGGGTCGACGTCGGCACGGCGCAGGAGTCGGCGGATCCGGCCACGCAGCCGCTTTGCGTTGGGGGCCAGCACGTGGATCAACGATCCGTATAGCTCGACGCCCTCGATCGCCAGGCCGCCTTCCCGCTGTGCCTCACGCAGCAGCCGCACCGCCTTGCGCGGGTCCGAGGGTGCTAGCTCAAGCACATTGCTGTCCAGAATGCCACGGCGCAGCTCGTCCGGCGTGCCGCTGGCGATGATCTCACCCCGGCGAATGAATGCCAGCCGGTGACAGTGTTCGGCTTCCTCCATATAGTGGGTGGTCACAAAGACGGTCACCCCCTGCTCGGCCAATCGATACAGCAACTCCCAAAACGCTCGACGCGAGATCGGGTCGACTCCGGCCGTCGGCTCATCCAGGAACATCATCTCCGGCTGGTGCAGCATGGCAGCGCCCAGAGCCAGCTGCTGACGCCAGCCACCCGGCAGCTCGGCGGTTACCACCCGACGCCGGTCACCCAGCCCAACCAACTGCAGCACCTGGTCGATGCGCTCGGCCAGCTTCCGGCCGCGCATCCCATAAGCGGTGCCGTGGAATTCCAGATTTTGCTCGACCGTCAGGTCGCGGTACAGGCTAAAGCGCTGCGCCATGTAACCCACCCGCGGTCGCAGTTGCTTTGCCTGCGTTCGGACCGGTAGCCCGAGCACTTCCACCGACCCGGCGCTGGGGTGCAGCAGACCGAGCATCATGCGGATGGTGGTGGTCTTTCCCGATCCGTTCGGGCCCAGAAAGCCAAAGATTTCGCCGGCCTGCACTTCGAAGTCGATCTTGTCGACGGCGGTGAAGTCGCCAAAACGCTTCTCCAGCCCGGAGGCTTGCACCGCAATCTGTGGGTCGGCCATGCCTAGTTCAACGCCCTCCGCACATAGCGGAACGACAACGTCCCAATCACCGCTCCCAGCAGCGCGAGCGCCAGCACGTGCGGCCACAGAGCGCTCAGGTCACTGGCTTTAAGCAGGATGCCGCGCAGGATGGTCAACCAGTGGTGGGCCGGGATCAGGTTGGCGAACTGCTGCAATGCCGGCGGCATCGACTCCACCGGGGCCGCGTAGCCGGTGAACATAAAATCGGTCATGCCGACCAGCATCACCAGCAGGAAGGCTTGATGCTGGGTGCGGGCGATCACCGAGAGCACCATGCCCTTACTCAGCTCGACCAGCAGGTAGCCCAATGCCAGCACTGCCAATAACAGCAGGGAGCCGCGCACCGGCACGCCGAAGACCAGATGCACCATGCCCAGCATCAATGCAAAGTCGGCGGCCCCGATGATCAGCACCGGCAGCGACTTGCCCAGGATCAGCTCCAGCGACGAGTACGGCATCACCAACAGCTGTTCCAGGGTGCCCAGCTCTCGCTCGCGCGAAAACGCCAGCGCGGCAAAGAGCAGCACTGTGAATTCCAGCATCAAGCCGAGTTCGGCCGGGGTGGTGTAGTAGGCCTCGCTCAGCGACTCGTTGAACCACACCCGCAGGCTGGCATCGAAGCCTTCCAGGGCTTCCGGCTCCAGACCCAGGCGCTGCAGCGCAATTTCCTGTCCGATTTGGCGGCCAACACCTTCTATGGCCCGCAGCGCAGCGGTGGCCGGAATGCTCTCGGCGCCATTCAACAGCACTGAGATGGTGGGGGTGCCGGCAGGGGCCGCCAGCTGCTCGGCGTAGTCCGGCGGAAAGATCACCGCCGCGTTGATCTCCCCGGTATCGAGCGCGCCCCGCAGTTGACCCTCGTCACTTGCGTAGGCCTCGAGCGCAAAGGTTCCCGAATTCTCCAGCGCCACCACGAATTCCCGGCTGGCAGGGCTGTGATCGCGGTCGAGCACCATCAGCGGCAGATTGGTGATCGGCCGTGAGGTCACCCAGCCGACCAGCAACAGCTCGGAGGCGCCGCCCAATAGCATGAAGGCCGGCAGCCACCAATCTTTGCGCAAGTGGATGAATTCTTTGCGCGCCAGCGAGAGCACCCGCCGTAGGTTCACCGTTTCACGCGATCCGCTTGCGGAAGAACAGCGCCGCCACGCCGGTGAAGGCGATACCCAGGAAGAGCAGCATCGCGGCGAAGGGCCACAGCACCTCGAACCCGACACCGGTCAGGAACACGCCGCGGGTGATGATGGCGTAGTGGGTACCGGGCAAGCCCATGGCTTCCAACCGTGCGATCTCCGGCATCGAGGCGATCGGGAAGAAAATGCCGGTGAGGAAGAAGGCCGGGAAGAACAACACCAAGAACGAGAGCGCTAGGGCGGCCGCCTGAGTGCGCATGAACACCCCCACCAGCACTCCCAGGCTCAGAATCGAGAACAGGAACACCGCGGTCAGGCCGAAGAACAGCGGATAGCTGCCGTTGAATGGCACCCGGAACCACAGCAGCGCCACCGCCGGAATGAAAATCGCGTTTGCCAGCCCGACGATCAGGTAGGGAACGATTTTGCCCAGCAGCAACTCAGCCCGGCCGATCGGGGTGGCCATCAACTGCTCCAGCGTGCCGTGTTCGCGTTCGTGCGCCAAGGTCAGCGCCGCCGAGAGCGCCGGGAATGCCAATACCATGGAGATCAGCCCCGGAATCAGGTCGACCCGCGGCTCGAGGCTGGGGTTGTACCAGGCTCGTACCCGCAGATCGATCGGATTCAGCGAGGCCTGCTCCAGCCGCAATCGATCGGAAACCAGCTGGCCGACAAACCGTTCGGCGCGCTGTCCGATGTGCTCCACCGCGAATCCGCCGCTCTCAGGCTCGGTACCGTCGATGATGATCTGTAGCGGCAGTCCCTCCAGGCTTCCCAGGGCGCGGTCGAAATCCGGCTGCAGCACCAACGCCGCCTTGATGCGGCCTTGCACCAGCAGCTCTTCGATCTGCTCCAGCGAATCGACCTGAGCGGTCAAGTGCAGGTCCTCGCCGGCGGTGACCTGTTGAATGAAGGCGCGAGACAGCGCGCTGCGGTCCCGATCCAGCACCGCCACCGGCACCTGGCGGATGTCGACCGTGAGCGCATAGGCCATCAGGATCAGCACCGCCGTAGGGGTCAGCAGCACCAGCACCAGAGTGCCGCGGTCACGCAGGATATGCGCCACTTCCTTGCGTGCAACCGCCAGCAACCTTTGCAGGGACACTTCAGCGTGCGCCTAGGCCGGCAGATCGGCACGAGCCCAGTTGGGCACAGGTCGGGGTCACTGGCTGTCCTCAGCCCGCATCAGCGAGAGAAAGGCGCCTTCCATCTGGATCGGGGCTGCACGCAGGCTGTGCAGCCTGACGCCGGCGCGGTGGAGGACGCGCTTAACCTGCCTGGAGCGTTTGCGCTCGGAATCGACCAGCAGGTGCAACGCTTCACCGTACTGCTGGATCTCCAATAGGCCCGGCAGATCGGATAGGGCTTGCCGGGCCGCACGCCAGTCGTCGGTCTTGAGCTCCAGCAGTTCTCCAGGCACCCGCCTACGGATGCCGCGGGGCGTATCGACCGCCATCAATCGGCCGTGATCCATCAGCGCCACCCGCGAGCAGCGGTCCGCCTCGTCCATGTAGGGGGTGCTGACCAAGATGGTGGTCCCTTGGAGATACAGCTCGTTCAGGATCTCCCAGAATTCCCGGCGCGAGATTGGGTCGACGCCAGTGGTCGGCTCGTCCAACAGCAGCAGCTGGGGTTGATGGATCAGGGTCGCCGCCAGCACCAGTTTTTTCTTCATCCCGCCCGACAGGTGCTGCCCACGGCGGTCCTGGAAATCGGTCAGGCCGGCAAACTCCAGCAATCGTTCGGTGCGCTTCCGCAATTGGGCTCGGTCGAGTTGATACAGCTCGGCGAAGAAGCGCAGGTTCTCGGCCACGGTCAACTCGCCGTACAGGCTGAATTCCTGTGCCATGTAGCCGATCAGCGGCTTGATGGCTTCCGATTGGTTGGCCAGATCGTAGCCGGCCACCGTGGCACGGCCGCCGCTCGGCTCGAGCAGGCCGGCCAAGAGGCGCAGGGTGGTGGTCTTGCCGGCGCCGTCCGGCCCAATCAAGCCGAATAGCTCCCCCGGCTGCACCACCAGGTCGAGCCCGCGCACTGCCTCCACCTGTTTGAAGGACTTGCTCAGGCCGTGGGTCTCGATCAGCGCTGCCGCCGATTGCGCAGCCTGCGCCGGACGGGCGTGCACAGCAGACGTTCTGTTCAGCGGCGTGCCCTGCGCACCAACCACAACACCAGCAACGCGGCCAGCGCTGGTTCGGTCGCCAGCGCCACATATTTGAGGGTGTCACTGAACCCCATGGCCGGAACCACGAACCAGTCCAGCAGCCCGACTGCGACGGCGGTCAGCATGCCGATCGCCAGGTCGCCGCCCAGTCCCATCGGTCGCTCGTCTTTCCAGATCACGCTCGCGAGCGCCCCGATCAACGCCCCGGCTGCCAGCATGACAACGATTACGATCACCACGTTCAGCATCATCTTTCTCCTTCGTTCCAGCCGCCCTGGCCGGGAATTTCCGATCCGCTGGTTGGCATCGGCCGCTCATGCGCTCCGCTCGCGCTGCGTCGGCATCCGCCGCTCGCGGGCGCTCACACGCCGCCGCGCTTCAGAAAACCCTGCAGCAGCGCCCGCATCGGCC
>CAZJUE010000172.1:0-6012 GCA_964549025.1 uncultured Anaerolineaceae bacterium
GCAGGTTATGCTCGCCGAAACACCGCTGCATGGCGGTGTGGATTGGTCGCTTGGTCCTTAGTCAGGAATCAGATAGCCAGGCTCACCCAGACCTTATCTTCGGTTGAACGATAGACCCCATCGATCATCTTGATCACTTCGCGGCCGTCTCGGGCCGAAGGCACCGGCGGCTGGTTGGTGCGGATGCATTGCGCGAAGTAGCGCAATTCGTCTTGATGGGAGCTGATCGGAAAACCACCGAAATCGAATGTGCGCACCAAGCCATTGCGGTTATCCCCGACCGTAACCTTATCGCAGCCGCGGCTGTCGACAAAGATATAGCCTTCGTCTCCCCACAGCTCGAAATAGAAGTAGCCGGTCCACTGAGTCCAGGAGCTGGTGATGAGCGCCTGCCGACCGTCGTCGGCCACAAAGATCCCGGTAGCGTAATCCTCGACCTCGGCCTCCTTCCAGTACAGGTTGGCGACCTGCCCCAGGCACTGTGTGAAGCCACCCATAAACATGCGGGCGATGTCCAACAGATGGCAGGCGTTGTCGATCATTGTGCCGCCGCCGGCGATCTCCTTCTTCCAGAACCATGAGTCGCGGGTCAGTGAACCGTTGTTGCCGATGGCGCCGCGAAAGCTCAGCGCCTGGCCAATCAGCCCCTGGGAATACAGTTCGTGGGCCTTGATCACGGGGGGGAAGAACCGGTGATTCGAGGCAGTCTTTACGAATCGTTCGTTCCGGTCGGCGGCCTGCACGATTTGCTCGGCCTGCTCGGGTCGCACCGCCAGCGGCTTTTCGACCATGACGTGCTTGCCGGCATCCAACGCCTGGATTGCCAACGGAGCGTGCAGGTTGTTGGGCACCGCAATGATCACCGCTTCGATCTCGGGATCGGACAGCACGGCCTCCAGGTCGCTGGAGTGGCGAACCCCATACTTGGCGCCGGCGATCTCAGCACGGGCCGCGTCGCTGTCCACCACTGCCCGCAGGTCAATCGAATCGTCTGCCTTGCGGCAGGCTTCAAGCCGCTTGCCGCCGAATTTCCCACAGCCGACCACCGCCAGCTTCAACCTGGTTTGCTCGAACTGCAATGCGAGCGGCTGCTGTTGTTGGGAGCTCTCGAGTGGGTTTTGGTTACGCTGCATTTGCTTGAGTTCCTCTTTGGGCGCGCCGCGGCGCATGCGAAACATAGTGGTGCACTGGGGCGAGTCCGGCCAGTCTAGTCATCCAACACCTCTACTGCAACCCGCGATCCATTCGGTTGCATGTATCGGACCTCTGCTTCGGGGAATTCGTCGACCAGAAGCGGGCCGCATTGCTCCCATACGCTGCTAGCCATGAAGACCGTGAAAGGGAAGTTCATGCCCAGATCACTGCAAGCCTGGGGCGGCTCGACTTCCAACTGTTGTTCCTCTCCGAGGAAGAAGTTGATCCATTCGCGCCATTCCAGCTCCTCCCCCCAAACGAAATAACGCTGCTCCTGATCGGCATACAGGTGATAGTAGTAGCCCTGAATTCCGGCGCGGGCCTCAACGTAGCGCGCGGTCGCGCCGCGGATGCTGCCGTCCTCCCAGGCAAAGGTGATGTATTCACCAACGATGGCCAGATTGAGCAGGCCGACGGTCAGGAGGCCGAGTACGAACAGCGTTGACCGAAGCGAGAAGGACAGCAGCTCGATACGCTCGCCTATGATTCGACGCGGCGCAGTCGACAGCCAATCCAGGCCTTTGGCGGCCAAATAAGCCACAAACGGCAGCACCGGAAGCATACGCGTGTAGTTGGGCGCCTGGTTGATCAGGAAGGCGAAGGCCAGCCAAAGCGACACGAAGCCGACCACCGCCAGCACTTCGCCGGCCCGAGGCCGAATTCCAGCTCTCCAGCCCCAGGCCACCGAGCCCAATCCGATCCACAGCAAGATTCCGGTCAGTGGATCGACAAAGCCATGATCCGGATTGGTGTACATTCCGCCATTGTCCCACTCGAAGTTGTTGAAAGCTGTGAGCCCATGCTCGACGTTGAACAGGTAGCCCTGGAGGGTGCTCATCTGCGCACGCCCGCTGGCTCCGATCGCGTGCAGCCTCTGCTGCTCCAGGCCGGCCGGCGTAATCAAGAAGCGATACTCGGTGGAGAACTTCCCGGTTTGATTGGTGTTGGTGAGAAACAAAGGCGTGATGACCAGCAAGAAGCCAGCCAGACTACTGCCCGAAAGCGCCAGAAGCGAACGCCGCGACCAGCGGCTGCGAAAATAGAACACCAGCGCGAGCATCAGAAGTCCCCAGATGAGTACTGTGGCGCGTGCCGGCAAATACACATAGAAGCACATCCCGGCCGCTACGCCCCCAAGGAACACCAATCCAGGCGACTTGCGTCGCAACGCGTGCATCAGAAACGCCAGCGCGATCACTTCGAACAGCAGAGCGGAGTTGTCCCACAATGCCATGCGGCTCAACATCCAGAGCGAATGATTGATCCCCAGGATGCTGGCGCCACCGAATGCGATTCGCGGCCCGGCAGCGGAGCGGAAGAGTAGATAACTGACCAGAATAGTCAGCACCCCCATACCGGCGTGTACCGCCCGCATATTGGTCAAATCAATGCCGCCCAGCGCCTTTCCGAGCGTCCCGAACAACGAGAACAGAAACGTCGGCATGGTCAGATATTCACTGATGCCGAACCAGTCGGTTCCCGGCTGCGTGAGCTTGGTTTCCAGGACCATCAGCCGGATCTCGTCATTGTGGACGGGATAAGGAAGCCGGTAAAGCTCGATCAGGTATAGCGGGGCAAACAGAGCGACCAGTAGCGAGATCGAGAGGACGTCGGCGCTGGTCACGGACGGCCAGATTCGGATGTCGGCCGCCTGTCGATGGATGCCCCATCCGACAGCCAGGATCGATGCGCCGAAAAGCACTGCGATAGGTGGGCTGAATCCCCCAAGCTTGTATGCACCTAGCGCGACGAACCATCCGCAGAATCCCAGCCCGATCGGAGTCAGAGTCCGATAGCGCTCAGGCACAGCCAGAGCTGGCGCACGGGTGACCTCGCGCAATTCCATCAGGCTTTCACGAAATGCATCGCGGGGCCGCGGCGCGGACATTCCACAGGCGACGCGCCCCGTAACCAGTCTAGCGGGCCGGCGCTGGGCGGCGGCCTTACAGGTTGCTAACAGTCGAGACCGTGGTTTCTAGCTTTGGATTTCGAGTTCGAGGCAGGGCGGCTGGTACTCATTCTCAGCTTTGCCGCAAAAGCCGGCCAGATCGTCCTGGCTTTCGAGCACCAGCGTGGCGCGCCGGAAGATGGTGTCGTAGCACCCAGACTTTTCAGCCGGATCGTCCAATCGGGTACAAAAGTCAATTGCCTGATCCTGACCTTCGGGTGTCCAGAACGTGTTCTGCACCGCGCCGCTAAGGCACCAGATACGCGGATCGCCGGGGGGAGTCGTGCTGCAGTCGAGGATGGCTCCCTCATTGCTGGTCATGTTGGCGCCGCCGACGTCGCGCCCCATGCTCTCGAAGCATGAGCGCTGATGCTGCTCCTCGATCTCGCTGCATGCTCCGGCGACCTTGGCGAAGTCCCAGTCGAAGAGCTGAACCATGCGGGAGGTCTGATAGAAGTAGCAGGCGTCCACGTACTTCTCGTCGACGATGTTGCACGGAAAGTGTGGGTCGTCGCTCAGGTAGTCGGTGTAATGGCCAACGTTGGGCGCCAAACCACCCACCACGTTTTCCATGTACACGCCTGAGTAGCAGGAGGCCTCACCGGCCGGCAACAGATCGCAGTTGTGGAGCGCTTCGAAGATCTCGTAGTCGGCGAAGGCCATCAGCCCGTGGCCGACCCCGTGAAAGCATTGATGGCTGAAGAAGGGATTGAGGTCCGAGTTACAGATCACCGCCAGATCCTCGGCCAGGTTGGCGGTGCCGTGGTCGCGGAAATAGGCTTCGGTGGCTCCGTGATAGCAGCCGGAATGGCACTCAGCACTACAGGTCTGGAAAGCCTGCTCGTTAAACAGCTCGTAGGCGAACCGGCCGGCCGAGTGGGCGTTTTGGTGGCAATCGCCGAACTGGGCTTCCAGTTCGTAGAGATACTGCATGGTCTTGGCCGCGCCGTATTTCCGCACGTAGGAATACAACGCCAGCTCGTCGTGGAAGATCACCGGCGCCTCTTCCGGGATGTTTTCGTCATACACCCGTTCCGGCGCCTCGGTTGGCCCAACCTGAATCTCGGGCGCTGCGACCCCTTCAACCTCGAGAACACTGACCTTGCCGGTGAACTCAGGATTGCTGTGGTCGTGGAAGCGCCACAGGCCGGGGACATCAAAGGTGAAGGCGTAGCTCTCGCCCGGCTGGAGATCACGGCAAGAGTCGAAACCGACAAAGTCGCCGGTATCACACTCGTCGATGTCGGACCCAGGATACAGCCGGTGGGTCGGATGAATGTTGGAGGACGGCCAGTGCGGTGTGTCGTCGATGTTCTCGAACACCAGCGTGTCACCCTGGGCAATTTCGAGCGATTTCGGTTGAAACCCTTCGGGCCCCATGCGAATCACGATTTGGCGTCCCGATCCGGAGGTGGTCACCGCTGCGGGCGAGCCGGGATCCGCGCTCACCAGCGCCGCTCCGATCACCGCCACCACCGCGATGCCGAGGCCGATGAGCCGCGGTTGATCGCGGACCAGCGTGACCAGCTTTCCGATCGGTTCAGAACGACTCACGTGTCGACTCCTCCGCCGGACAGACATGCGTCGCGGTACTCGGCTTCGAGCAGATCGCAGGTTGCGATAACTTCCTCGAGATCGATCGCCTGGTTGAACAGATTGAAGCCCATCCGCTGATAGCACATCTCTCGATATTCGGCATAGACGATGTTGCAGAAGGCCGTAGCCCGATCGAGGTTGAATTCGTCGAAATTGTGGATGTTATCGATCCCACCAATGACGCACGGGCCGATGCGGTCCCGCGGGAAGCGGGTGCACAATTCCCAGGCCACCTCTTCAAACTGGGTTCCCTCCAGGTTGCCGTACAGCGTATCTTGCCAGACGGGGTTGGTGACCATCAAACCGACGCTTTCCAGGCATGCGTTCTGGTAACCGTCGCTGGCCCCCATGCAAGCCGAGGTAACCGCCTCGACATCGTTTTCAAAGAGAGTCATCAGCCAGCCGGCGTGGTTGAGGTAGCACTCATGTTTGTACTGGTCTTCCAACACGTTGCAGGGCGCTAACGGATCTTCGGCCGAAAAAACCCCTTCAACCGAAAACCCACCCATACCGGCGTTGACATTCTCCATGAAAACCCCCTGCCAGCACCCGTCCCGCGCAAAGACCTCTTCCAAGTCATCGCAAACTGACAGGGCCCGATCGAGATCATAGGCCGCCGCCATCATGACCCCATGCCCCACCCCGTGATAGCAGTAGAAGTAGTCTTTTGAAGCGTAACCCTGCTTCAGCTGCTGGCAGATCAAATTGGCCGCGTCGGTAGTCGAGTTGGCTCTGCCGAGGACATACTCGAAGAAACCATGCTGGCAACCGCCGTTAAGTAGTGACATCGGGCACAGCAGGAAGGACTCATCGTTCACCCCGAAGGACTCAGCCGCCTGCCGGCCGATCTGATGGCCGAGCTGATGCTCATCCACCGTCGGCGAAATGTCCCCATCGTCCTTGAGCTGCAGGACCAGTTCGATGGCGATGTGGGGACCATAGGAGATCGTCTGCTGGCGGAAGTAACTCGCCCAGCAATCGAATTCTTCGTTCGGGCATTCGAGCTGCAAGCCACGATAAACCTGGTCGAAGTCGGCCTCGGGCGGCGGCTGGAAGTCAGTTTCCAGCTCGACCGCGGCGGGTGGTGCGGTGTCGGCCGCCACCGATGCCTGGCCTCCGAAGACGTCGGCCACCAGCTGGCGGGCGGCGGCCACGATGGTGGTGACATAGCGTTCGACGGCGGCGAAGATGCGCGCCAATCCGCTTTCGTTGGAGGCGTCAGCCTCGCTCCCGCGGTTGCCTCCGGCAGCCAGCGGATGAGTGTCCGCCAGCAC
>CAZJUE010000173.1:0-924 GCA_964549025.1 uncultured Anaerolineaceae bacterium
TTGGAGATCACCCGGCGCAGTTCTCCCACCGTGAAGTTGAACGAGTCGGCGATAGCGCCGGTGATGTCCTCGGTGACGTCGGCCTCGACGGTCAAGTCCCCCTCGGCAACGCCGCTGACCTGCTCCAGCAGCCGGATCACTGCCGCCTGAATGGCATCGCGCTCCTCGCGGGTTTGGATCAGTGCCACCGTGTTATCGAGCATGGAGTTGAGGTTGGCGGCCAGCCTTCCAAGCTCATCGTTGGAGAGCACCTGAGCGCGGGCGTCGAGGCGCCCCTTGCGTACCTGGGCGAATAGCGCCTGGATGCGGTTGATCTGGCGAGTGAGCAGCGAAGCCAACAAGATCGCCACCAACCCGGCCGCTCCACCGGCCACTGCGAGCGAAAAGATCGCCAGTCGGGTAGCGGTTGCCACCGGCGCTAGCGCCTCGGAGGTGTCCTGCCGGATCAGGCTGACCCACCCGAGTTGAGCAAACGTGGCGTCGGCGGCGACTCGAAGATCAAAGCCCTGCATGCCGCTCTCAGGCATTGGACCGGACATCGATTCGGAGTCGCCCTGTTCCCCACCGCTCATGTCCATCGCACTGTGATCCACTGATTCGCCGCCCTCGGACTGCATGCTGACGCCGACCAGAGAGTGTCCGAAGATGGTTTCGGTTCCCGCTTCCGCCGGTGCGATCATGTAGTGCGCCCCCTGCCCGATCAGGTGCTGCACCAGGTCGCCGGGCAGCGTGCTGGAACTAGCCGGGTCGGTCACAAAGATTGCCTCTCCCTGGGCGTTCAAAACCACCGCCCGCCCGCTCTCACCGACCCGCAGGGTTTCGACGTGGTCGACCAGATTGCCAGCCAGGAAGGTGGTGTGCACCGCGCCCAGCACCGCGTCGCCGTCGCTGGACAGTACCGGCAGAGCGATCTGCATCACTTGC
>CAZJUE010000173.1:934-5978 GCA_964549025.1 uncultured Anaerolineaceae bacterium
AGCTCTGGCGATACGAAGGGTTCGCTGATGTAGGCGCCGCTGGCCCGCACCGTCTGCCACCAGTCCGATTCGCCCCAGTAGTAGCGCGGCACATAGCTGGTGGCGGCCACAGTGGCTCCGTGGGCGTCGGTGATCAGCATTTGAATATGATGCGGGAAGTCGGCCCGGTAGTCGCTGAGTATCTGGTTGACCGGATTGCGCTCGTCGTCCGTGGCAAGCTGCGATTGGGCCATTACCGAACCCTCGCCGCCGCTCTGCCACAGCTGATCCTGCGCCAACAGGTCGGTGCGGATGTCCTCTTCAGATCCGGAATACGAAGCGTTTCGGGCCTGGAGTACCTGCTCGACCTGGCTGCCGCTGGCGGCGGCCAGCGCCACGTTGAGCTCGGCGTTGATCGCCTGGTGCAGCCAGTCGCTGAGGGCGATCGAGTTGGCCCGGTAGTTCTGGCCGATGGCGTCGGTCAGCGAGTCCCGGGTGTTGATGGCGTTGATGTATCCGACCGCGCCCAGCGGCACCAGGGACACCAGCAGCATAGCCAGGATGAGTTTGATGACCACCGGCCAATCGTTAATCCTAAAAATCCGCAACATGCTATTGGTCTCCTTCGGATTGGCTGGCCTGGGACAACCCCAGCAGCAACTGCTCTGGATCCAGGATCATCAATTCCGCTTCGTCGTTCCGGTAGACGCCTCGCAGGTAAGGTATTTGTGATGATTCCGGGCCGGGTTCGGCCGCTTCGAGTTTGGTCAGGTCCAATCGAACCACTTCCCGGACCCGCTGGATCAGCAGGCCGCACATTAGCCTGCCGTCCGCCGAATGCACCACCAGCGAGTGAGCCCGCGAACTGCGGCTGGCAGGGCCAAGCCCAAGGTGCGCGGCAAGATCGACCACTGCAATGATCTCTCCGCGGAAGTTGGCGGCGCCGATCACCCAATCTGGAACGTGCGGCAGGTAGGTCAGCTGAGGAGGCCGGCCAATCTCATCGATGCTGAGAATCGGCAGGCCGAGGATGAATTCGGGGACGTCGAATGCGACGTATAGCTCCTGGCCGGCGGCTTGTTCCGGCTCGATCTGGCTGAGATCGGGCATTGGACTTGGACCGAAGGCCTCCACGATCTGTCGATCGATGCTGGCCACCAGCTGCTCCAGCTCGGTCTCAGTAGGCGTGGTTTCCGGCTCCGTATCCATTAGCGTATTCCCGCCGGCCGGCTAGATCAGCCGCGCGACGTTGGCCAGCAACTCGCTGTCCTCGAACGGCTTGGTAAGGTACTCGTCTGCGCCTTGCTTCATGCCCCAGTAGCGGTCGCTCTCCTGGGTCTTGTTGGTGAGCATGATCACCTTGATCCCCTGCGTGTCTTCGGACCCCTTGATTTGGCGGCATACTTGAAAGCCGTTCATCTTGGGCAGGATGACGTCCAACACGATGAGGTCTGGGCGGTGGTTCACCACCATCTCGAGCGCGCCCTCACCATCGGCCGCGGTCAGGATCCGGTAGCCGCTGGCCTCCAGTGGCGCGGTCATCAGCTTCAGATCGGTGGGACTGTCGTCCACGATCAATATGGTCTTGTCCTGCATGTGTGATTGCCCTTTCTCAGTTTGTCTCGCCGAGACTTTCTAGCTGGGGGTCTCTGATCACCAGCGCCAGTTCCTCCAGAAACGCCGCGCAGGTGGCGCTCCATTGATCCTGCAACTGGGCGGAACCGAATCCCGTGCTCAAGCCGCTGAGATATGTGCGCAGCAGCTCTACCAGCCCGAGGCCGATGTGGTGGAAGAGCTGAGGCAGATCCAGACCTTCCTGTTGGGCAGCGCGGCGTATCTGCGCGCTGTCGAATTTGCTCAGGTTGCCTGCCGTCTGCAGCACTTGCCCGACCACCGGATGCTGGTTGATCGTTTCCAGCAAGGCTGGACTGGGGGTGAAGGCGCCCTTTTGCAGGGACGGCCTTCGCTCGTAAACTTCATGCGCCCGGTGCAGCATGCCGATCAACGCCTCCATGACCGCCGCTGGATCCCAGCCCGCTGCACCGTCGGTGAGCGTCGCCCGGGAGTGTTCGAGCCTTGAAAGCAGCAGCACCATTTCATCGCTGAGCGCCCCATCCTGGGCCGCGTCGGCCGGCCTGTCCCTGCCAAGCTCGCTGGCCTGCAATTCGTGGCCGGCTCGCTCTTCATCCGAGCGGCGCGAAGCCTCCAACAGCAGGTGGCTCCAGGGAACTGTGATCGAGCGCTGCGGGGCCTCGATCTCGAACCGCAGCCGGAAACGGCCGGAATTCCAACCCACCAGCTGGTAGAAGGCCTGCTCCCCAAATTGCGAGCCGAGTCCCGCGTGAACGATCTGTCCGGCCTCGAAATAGACTACGCCCTCGGCGTCGTGCCCCGAAAGATACAGGGCGGCTCTGCGCTCCTCCTGGCAGGCGAGCTGAACCAGGCTGTTGACACTTATTTCAGACAGGTCTCCCTCGAGTGCCATCAAGCAGGCTTGCTTTCCGCTAACGGGCGCGAGGCCGGCGAGTCGGAAGCCGCATGCAGTTGCACCATTTCGAGCAGCTCGGCCGGCTTGAAAGGCTTGGCGATGTGCGCCGCCGAGCCGACCGACCGGCTGCGGGCCCTATCCACCGAGCCGTCCTTCCCGCTCAGCATCAGGATGGGAATTTGCCGGGTCTCCCGGTTCTCCTTAATGGTCTTGGCCAGCTGATAGCCGTCCATGCGCGGCATGGCGATATCCGCCAGGATGAGGTCAGGCAGTCCGTCGTTGATTCGCGCCAGCGCCTCCAATCCGTCGGCGGCGGCGATTACCCGATGACCGTGTCGCTCGAGCGTAAGTTCCACCAGGCGGCAGATGGTAGGGCTGTCGTCCACCACCAGCACCGTCAGATGCCGCTGACTGTTATCACCTGCCGAGGCCGGTTGAGCTCGATCGTCGGCCGCCGATTTGGCGCCATTGGCAGAAAGATCCGCGCCCTGGCGCTTGGCCCACTCCAGCCCCGCCAGTGCGCGGGCGTTCTCCGGGTCGAGTTCGAGCACCCGTTTGAGGTAGCTGGCCGACTGGTTCGGGGTCTCCGCCACGCCCGCCAGCCAGAACCAGCCCAGTTTCAGTTCTGGATCGAGCTCGGTGGCCTCCCACAGGAAACTGCGGGCCACCTCCTTGTTGCCTGCCTTGGCGGCGGCCACTCCTTTCTGCAGCAGCAGCTTCGCGACGCTCTCAGTCATCACGCCTCATCCCGTGGTTGCCGCTGGACCGGCCATCGACTGCTGTACGTTGCGCATACTGGCCCGCAGGATCGCCTTTAAGGTGTCGAAGACGCCAATGCCTTGCACGGCCACTGCGGGAAAGCAGGGGGCTTTGCCGTTGAGTTCCAGGTACTGTCGCAGCGCGGCGACGGGCGCCGCCTCGGGCAGGTCGCGCTTGTTGAGCTGCACCACCATCGGCAATGAAGCCGGTGAGATTCCCAACTCCTCTAGGAAACTCTGCATGTCACGCAGCGCGGCCAGGTTTTCCCGGATCCGCGAAACGTGCGAGTCAACCACGAACACCAGACCGTCGGCGCCGCGCAGCACCACCTTTCTGGTGGTCGCGTAGTAGGACTGGCCGGGGACCGTGTAGAGGCTGAATTTCGGGGTCAGCCCGCCAATCTTGCCGAGCTCCAGCTGCAGGAAATCGAAATAGATCGTTCGGTCTTTGCGGGTGTTCAATGTCAGCAGCTCGCCTCGCATAGCCGGATTGGTGTGCGAGTGCACGATTTGCAGGTTGGTGGTCTTGCCGCTCAGCGCCGGACCGTAATACACGATCTTGAGGTGGATTTCTTTGCGTGCCGCGTGAATGTACATGCAGACCGAAAGAATCAATCCGCAGCTGCAATCGGCTGCGGCAGCGCTTGCCCTCGGCGCGCGGCTGGGCTGCGGTTATTCAGCAGGGTCATCGGGGGCACCCGGCCCCGGATCCGGAGAGATCAGGCCAGCTTTCACCGCTTCGTCGAAACTCTTCAGCGCTTCTTCATCAGAGCTTGCGAGCAGTTCATCGAATCCGGCCTCCAGCTGGGCCTCCAGGTCGTTCTCAAGCCCGTCGCCGCTGGTGCGATCGGCCAACAGGGGAGCGATCTTTGCGGCGGCTTGCTTGGCGAAGAACAGTACCGCGCCAGGTTTGACCTGCGCGCCAAAAATCACGGCCAGAAAGAAACCGCCGTTGATATCGTAGGCGTGGATGTTGTAGTCCGGCCCCTCGAGGAAGGAGGACTTGAAGACCGAACGGCTACCGAGCATGCGTGCAAGCTCAGCGGAGGCAGAGAAATTGGCCGCGATCAGTGCCCCCAATCCGGGGATATCCAGATCAGCGGTCGCCCCAGCCATCTCCACCGGATATCCGCTGGAGCTGAGCAGGAATACGCACCAGGCGCCGGATTTCGCCAACAGGCGCTCCAGGATCGACGGCACGCCGTCGATCGAACCTCCGTCGTCCAGCCGGCTCGGGTCGAGCCTGCCGGTCTGTCCGATGGCGTGCCGTACGATGGCGCGCACCTGATCATCGCTGATCGGCTTCTCAACCACACCACCCAGGAGCAGATCGTCAGCGCGTTCGTCGAGTCCTTCGACGTCGTCGTTCCCCATTAGCACTACCTGGGTTTCCGGCGCGAGCTCGCGGATCGACTGGGCCAGGTCCAGACCGTTCATGCCGGGCAGCCGGAAGTCGGAGATCACTAATCGATAGGTCTGGCTGCTGATCAGTTCCAGCGCTTCGGTCCCGCTTTCGACGACCTCCACCATGTACCGAGTGCCGAGGTTGCCGAGCGTGGCAACGATCTTCATCGCCTGGTCCTGATCTCCCCCCACAATCAGGATTCGCGTGATTTGTTTGGAGGCTTGCATGGCTGGACCCCGTTTGACGGTCTTGATGCGAGACTGCGCGAATGCACGTCGCTGGGAGCCAAATATCCGACCCCGAAGTGCCCGGCGCCCAACACGGATGCGGCCGGGGTGTTGCGCGGCGAGCTGACAATCGCTCCGTCAGCAAGCGCACTCGCTCACCGCATAGCTAGGGTAGGAGAGTTTCCGG
>CAZJUE010000174.1:0-5889 GCA_964549025.1 uncultured Anaerolineaceae bacterium
GTTCAGGGCAAGGTGATGCTGGTGGTGCGTCAGCTGGCTTGAGCGGCCCTGGCTTGCCCATAATCAAAGATCCGGCGGACGCCGGATCTTTTTTTTGCGCAATCTGATTACGCCCTCGATGTCACTACGCCAGCGCCGCCAGCTCAACCTTTACCTGGGCAATCTCGCGCTCCAGATCGCGGGCGATCTCTGCCAGCAGATCGCGCCCAGATTGCTTGGCCATGCTAACCGAGAGCTGCAGCTGCACCAGCTCGGAGGCCGCCAGTTCGTTCAGCTGGCGCTGTAGCTTGGCGATCACCGCGTCAAGCCGTATCACTTCGGCCTGCATTTCGACCGTCAGTTCTTCGCTGGTCTTCTCCACCGCCGGAGGCGGCCGGTCAGGTCGGTTCTGCAACGCCCGCAGCGCAGCTAGATCCTTGGCCTGGTAGGCCTGGTTGATTTCGGCCATCACGCCCTCACGCCACTTCTTCTGATCCGGATCGGTCGTGAGGTCGGGGTGGAAGCGTTTGGCCAGCTCGCGATACAGAGCGCGCAGATTGCTGCGCTCGGCGCTGGGCACCTCATGCGCCGGGGCTTGCTGTGCGCCAGGTTCGCGGCGCCAGGCGCGCTCGAATTGGCTGACCACGTCCGGGATATCTTCCTGATCGGCCCGGTCCCCCCACTGCGCGCGGCGCTCGGCCTGGCGGCGAGCCCGGTTCAGATCGTTGGTCAGTCGCTCGAGCTCGCGCTCCAAGGGACGAACGCGGGCTTCCAGCAGTCGCTCAAATTCCGCCAGTTCGGAGCGCATCTCGAACAGCTCCAGCTCGAGCTGGGCGATCTGCTCCTGGCGTTCAGCAATCTCGGTGCGAAGTGAGCGGAGGTGGGGATTTGTGGCCTCGCGGATAGTATCCGAGAGGCGCGAGCGGCGCCGCCTGAACATCCCGTCGATTGTACACGAGGGGCGGAAAGGCTACCTGGTACGGTGGTTCTTGCGCGAGACGAAGCGGGTGGAGGCGTCCAAGTGCGCCGGCGCGGCCCATAGATCGGGAAACAGAGAACGCTCCACGGCCAACGCCTCACTGAAGGCCGATCGCTGACCGGTTTGCAGCAAATGCTTTACTGCGCGCACCGACTGTGGATCACGGTCGGCGATTTCGCTGGCGATCGACAGCGCAGTTTCCAGCGCCTCACCAGAGGGGACCAACCGGTTGGCGATGCGCTGCTCGAAGGCCTCCGGTCCGCGCAGTACCCGTCCGGTGGCCAGCCACTCCATCGCCACGGGGTAGCCGACCAGGCGCAGCAAACGCTGGCCACCGCCCCAGGCCGGGATGATTCCCAGCCGGATGTGCATCAGTCCCAGACTGGCGTTCTCTGCCATCACCCGCAAATCGCAGGCCAGCGCGATCTCAGCTCCGCCGCCCAGTGCTGGCCCTTCGATGGCTGCCAGTGTAGGGAATGGAAGCTGCTCGAGTGCGTTCAAGGCATCCCCCATCACCGAGGCCAGCCGCGCGCCATCCAGGCGGGAAGGGTATTGGTCTAGCTCGTATAGGTCGCCGCCGGAGCAGAAGCTGCCGTTGGCGCCGGTAATCACCAGCGCCCGCATCGACGGATCGTGGGCCAGCTGCTCGACTGCCTGGCCGAAGGCATCCATCGCCTCCCAGTTCAGCGCGTTGCGCAGCTTCGGTCGGTTCATGGTGAGCAAACCGACTCCTTCCGCCGCCTTGCCAATCAAAATAGATGTCATGGTCGCTCTCTCCTTGACCCGTAAAATTGCGACCGGTATACTCTCTTGGCTCGGGGTGTGGCGCAGTCGGTAGCGCGCCGCGTTTGGGACGCGGAGGTCGGCGGTTCAAGTCCGCCCACCCCGACCTGAACTCTCAGCCGGTTCGCTTCGGCCGGGCCCTCACATCCGGCCCCGGCTCACCTATATAACCCCGATCGATGGAGAAGATGCGGTGCGAGGCAAGAAGGCTAGCATTGCGCGCAAGAAGTTTGACACCATATTGCTCGCGGTCCGCTACGAGCCGCAAGCTGGAAGGCTGGCAATGGCGCGCGGCATCGAACGGCGCGGCGCGGTGTGGACCGACCTGAAGCTGCTTGACCGCCAGACGCTGCTGCAGCGATTGCAACAGGGTCATCGGATCGCCACTGGCCGCCAGGCCGAGTTGGCGGGCGATCTGGAGATCACTGGTTCGGTGCGGCTGGACCAGGCGAATGGAGATCGGATGGTGCTGCGGGCAGGCGCCGCGCCATCGGTCGCCGACCGTGCTACCGATTTGCTGGCCGACGACCTCGGGTTGCCGGAGTTTTGAATCTGGCAGCCGATCGCCGATGGTAGAATCTCGGCCGCAATCGCATGGCGCTCCTCAGATGCGGGCATAGCTCAGTTGGTAGAGCGCGGGCCTTCCAAGCCCGATGCACGGGTTCGATCCCCGTTGCCCGCTCCTTTCATCTAATTTGCAAACAAAAACGATTGACAATTGACAATGCGGGTGTATGCTCTCGGCATCTCGCTTAATAAGGAGGTTGCGATGGCGAAATCGCCCGCCAAAAAGCCATCGGCTGGCGCCACCAAGCGGCGCAAGCCGGCGGCCAAGAAGCAGACCAAGAAGCAGACCAAGAAGTAGCTGCGCCAGAGTTAAGCATGCTGCCCGGCCGATCCAATCGGCCGGGCTTTTTGTTTCTCCCGGGTCTACCAGCCAGCTAGGGGGAGCTTGAATTCGCGGTGGTTTGTCCGTTCCAAGGCCGGTCAGTGCCGCGCCGAGCAAGCTGTGCGGATCGGCTACAATCGAAGCCACGGGCCCGTAGCTCAGTGGTTAGAGCGGCCGGCTCATAACCGGTTGGTCGCAGGTTCGAATCCTGCCGGGCCCACAGCCCTATGACTCTGGGCAGACAAAGGAGTAGGACGGAAGTCGAATTTGGAGAATGCCTGCTAGTGTGCGAAAATGGCCTCGCCAATGGAAAACCAATCACCCTCGCTTTGGCAGCGGTTGCTGGGTTGGCTGCGCGGCGCTGAACCGGCCCCGGCCCCTGAACCAGATTTAGCGGACACCGCGCCGCTGAAGCTTGATAGCGTCGAACATCTCCCCACTGCCAAAATCCGTGAGAGTCTGGAGGCCGGAAGCGCCCAATCGGCCGGCCTGGAACGCGAGAACAACGAAGACTCGCTATTGACGCTGTATGGCAATTCCTATGGCGAGGAAGCGCTGCCGGACTTCGGTATCTTCTGCGTGGCCGACGGAGCGGGCGGACTGGGTCATGGTGAGCTAGCCAGCTCGATCGCGGTGCGCAGCGTGGTTCACAGTTTGATGGAGGATGGGGTACTGAAGGCCTTGGAGCTGGGCTCGGGCGACGAGCAGGTCGATATGGAGCAGATGGCACAGCAGGCTTTCGAGCGGGCCAATGAGGCAGTGCGCGATGGTGCCAACGGTGGGGTGACCACCCTGACGGTTGCGCTGGTGCTCAATGGGCGCATGACCATCGGGCACGCCGGCGATAGCCGGGCCTACTTGTTCGAGAACGGTCACGCCAAATTGCTTACCCGCGATCACTCGTATGCGTGGCGTCTGCTGGAAATTGGCCAGATCAGTGAAGAAGAGGCCATGGTGCACCCCAAACGCAATCAGCTCTGGAACGCGGTCGGTCAGGGTTCGAACTTGCAGGTCGAAGTCGAGACTTATCCGCAGCCTCACGGTGCACAGCTGCTGCTCTGCAGTGATGGGCTGTGGGGCGAGGTGCCGCCGGACGAGCTGGACGCCGTGCTGGCCAGCAGCTTGGAGCCGAATGAGATCTGTGAGGAGCTGGTGCGCGCCGCAAACGCCGTCGGCGGACCGGATAACATCACGGCGCTGCTGGTGGCCTTCCCGGGGATTTAACCGGGCGCTCGAACAACAAGCGGCCCGCCGTTGGCGGGCCGTTACGTTTAAGGTCAAAACAATCGCGCCTGACAGACGAACCGCCGAATGTGGGGGGTGCATCCGGCGGTCCAAAATCTTCGGGGCACTACCGTCCGTGCAGGGGGAACACGCGTGCGGTAGTTTCTTTCCCCTGAGGTCAGCCCCCCGGCCTACTCAATTCGACACGGCGGACCAACCCTGCTTGCAGTCTATCATGCGCTCTCCCCAGTTGGCATTAAGGGCGAATAAATAAGCCGCCTCGCCCCCCTTGTACCCTTTCGCGGCCGCATATGCTATAGTCCGCCGCCGTGGGGAGCATACGCCGGACCTCCTGGAAGAGCTATCTTCCGTTCTTGGCCCTGAACGTGATCGTGTCGGCGGTTACTGTGATTTTGGTGCTGGCGGTTTGGGGCGGTGGCGGCACGCTGCCCACTCCGGTTCCCTCGCCTACCTTCGACGTCGCTGCTCGCCTCTCGCAGGCGATGCCGACCGCAACCGCTACGCTGAGGCCGTCGCCCACGCCGATCACCTACACCGTACGGGCCGGCGACACGTTGGGCGCGATTGCGGTCGAGTTGGAGGTGCCAATCGAGAACCTGATGGCTGCCAACGGTTTGACCGACCCCGACAGTCTAAGCGCCGGACAGGTGTTGATCGTGCCCTCATTGGACAGTCCGGCCCCGGCTACCCCCGAACCGCCGGGCGTCGAAGTTACGGTCACACCTGAGGGTGGTCCCGAGGTGGTGATCCGGGGCGCATACCAGGTGGGCACGCTGGAGAGCGAGTTTGTCTATCTGGAAAACCTGGGCGGCGTCGCCCCCATGGATGGATGGACCTTGGACGATGGGCAAGGCAGCATCTTCACGTTTCCCAGCTTCACGCTCTACAACGGCGGCGGGGTCAACATCTACACGCGGGCCGGCAACGATTCGGTGATCAACCTGTTCTGGGGACTCGATAACCCGCTCTGGGAGTCAGGCAAGGTCATCAGTCTGCGCGACCAATCCGGCCAGATTCACGCAACCTTCCGAGTTCCGTAGCCGAAGCACCGGCGCGGGTTGCGATCGACCGACCTCCGAATCCACAGCCACAGACAGGCCATCGCCAAAGGGCGACCGTTCATCAGCGAGCTGCGGCTAATGTCAAAGCGCCCCGTCTGACCGGGGCGCCCTTGTGCTTGCGGTGCTGTTATCGAATGGATCAGGTCTCGCCGGAAGATGGCTCTTCCGATCTGGCTTCTTGCGTCGGCGGTTGATCCTCATCTGGCTCGCTTTCCGACACGCCGCGTCGAAACTCGCGGATGCCGCGGCCCAGTTCCCCACCCAGCCGGCCGAGTCGGCCGACCCCAAACAGCAGCACCACGATCAGCAGGATGATAATGAGCTCAGGGGCTCCCAGGAAATTTGGCATCTCTATGCTCCTGGCTTCCATTATAGCGTGCTTCGTTCGATGATGACTGCTGCCGCTTAAGGCCTGGAAGGCCGGGCCCCGAAACCTGCTAAACTAGGAAGCCGCATGGCCCAAGTCCTTTATCGCAAATGGCGTCCGGCCACCTGGGACGAGGTGGTCGGCCAGTCCCATGTCATCCAGACCCTGCGCAACGCGGTGGCGCGCGAGCATCTGGCCCACGCCTACCTGTTCGCCGGTCCGCGCGGCACCGGAAAGACGACCACCGCACGGCTGCTGGCCAAGGCGGCGAATTGCCTAGCAGCCGATCCCGCCGAGCGCCCGGACAACAGCTGCGAACACTGTCGGGCACTCAACCAGGGACAGTTCCTGGACCTGATCGAGATCGATGCTGCCTCCAATACCAGCGTGGACGACGTGCGCGATCTGCGCGAGCGGATCAACTTCGCTCCCAATACCGGTCGCTTCAAAGTCTATATCGTGGACGAGGTCCATATGCTCTCGACCGCAGCCTTCAACGCGCTGCTCAAGACGCTGGAGGAGCCGCCTCCGCACGCCATCTTCGTGCTGGCGACCACCGAGGTGCAAAAGATTCCGCCTACCGTGC
>CAZJUE010000175.1:0-4791 GCA_964549025.1 uncultured Anaerolineaceae bacterium
GGGCTCGGCGGCGCCGCCGGCGACCGACCGGCGGCGCGACGGATTCGCCCGGCGTTTGGCGCTTGTGGGGAGTCCCTGCCGGCTTGCCTCGCTTGCGTGCCGCACGTTCGGATAGTTTGTCAAAGGCCTGGCGTGCGGCCGGATCGCGCAGCACGCCATAAGCCCAGTTGAGCTCTTGCATGTGCCGGGCGGCGTCCTGATGCCGGTTGAGATCTGGATGGAACTGCCTGGCCAGCCGCCGGTATGCGACGCTGATCTCCCGTTGCGTCGCAAAACTCGGCACTCCCAGGATGCTGTATGGGTTTCTGGCGGCCGCCATGGCGGGGATTGTACTAGTGCTTGCCGCAGGACGCTGGAGGGCCTAGGCGAATGCAACCCTCCGTCGCTGCCGTACCGCCTCGGCGGCCCAAGGCCGTACGAATGCTATCGGTCGATCCACTGCCTGCCGGGATGTGTGTCGTGCGCTTGTCCCCGCTCGCGATTTAGCTTGGCGAACATCAGCTTGAGGCTCATGCGCATGCGTTCGATGGCGTCGGCCAGCTCACCGATCTCGCCGCCGGCCTGGACCTGGAGTGAAGTGTCGAGATCGCCCTTGCTGACGTTGGTGGCTGTGGCGGTCATTGCAACCACCGGCCGGCTGATCCGCCGACTGATCACAAGCGCCGCGATCATCCCGGAAGCGCCAGCAAAGAGCGTCGCACCGATTACAAAGATCGTCATCTGCACGATGGTGGTGTTTGCGGCCTCCCGGCTTCGCTCGGCATCAGCCAATCGCTCGTGATGGATGCTTTCGAGCAAGGCCAGGGTCCGCTGCTCGGCCGGCGCCAGCGCTTGAAGCTGCGCGATCGCCTCAGGACTGCTGTCCGCACCGGGCGCGGCCAGGATCTCCTGCGCGCCCTCTTCGACCTCGTGCCAGGCATCTTCGGCCTCGCTGACCAGGCCGCCCTCGTGCTCATGCACATGAATCCCACCCGCGCCACCCAGCTGCTCCTCGAGCACGTGAACCGATTCGTGAATGGCGCCACTGATGTTCTGGAACCGGGTCCCGGCGGCTGGATCTCCAGTCAGCAGGTAGCTCCTGACGGGCTCCAGGGCAGTCTCGCCCAGTCGGCGCAGCTCGGAGGCCTCAATGGCGATTTCGGTATCGCCTTGCGTGTGTTCCACTTCATCTCGAATCCGAGCTAAGCCCCATACCGCAACCGCGCCCTCCAGCGCCACAAAGGCCAGGGTAATCAGGAAGCCGACCAGGATTTTCGCCCGGATGGATTCCAGCCTCCGGTAGGCGCGCTTCCGCCTGGCACCGGCGCGCGGCACCGTGGTCGACCTCGCTTCGCTGTGAGTTGCGTTCATCCGATCGATTCCCGTCCTTTTCCGCCGCTACCTGGCTTGTGGCAGGCAATGGCGTGAAAACGTCAGACGCTCCTGGCTACGGCAACTGCCTTGGCCTGGAACATCTTGCGCATCTCCTCATCTCGAATCCCAGCGCTGACTCTGGCAATCAATTCGCCCAACTCCGCGCGGGGGAAGGACTGCCTGGTGAAACCCAGCTCTCCGATTCGGCGATCAATATCGAGGATTCTGACCGCTTCAGGCCCGAGCGCCACCAGCAGCTCCTGCTCCAGCTGGATGAAGAAGCCATCCGGCACGCGCTTCAGTTGTTTGAGGTTTCGCTTTGCGGTCCGGGGGGCTTTGCCGCGCTTGCCCGCCCCCGTTTGCAATTCCGCTTCGAAACTCTGCAGCACCATCTCCCGAATAGCTTTCATCTTGGAGCGGTTCGAGATCTCGTTCTCCGCGGCGATTTGCTCCAGCACCTGGTTAAGGCGGCCTGAGGCGATCGCGTTGGCCGTTCCGCCATGTGCGCCGGCAATCCGCTCCAGATCGATCAGCGAGCCAAACGGGCCGAGGTAGTGCACAAGCGCCTCGGCCAGGTGCTCGAGCGGCAGATCGTTGTGCACCGCCTCAAGCTGGGTCTCAGCGGCAGGCTCGAACCCGGAGCTCTGGCCGGCCGCCTGGGTAACCTCCAGCGCGGAAGCGAATTCGGCGCACGACTGATAGCGTTGCTCAGGCCTCTTGGCCAATGCCCGGTTCAGCACTAGCTCGACGGATTCGCTGACACGAGGATTGACCTTGCGGGCGGGAGGGAGCGGCTGCTCGGCGTGCTTCATAGCGATTTCAATTGGGGTGCCGTCGCTAAACGGCGGCGTGCCGGTCACCATTTCGTACAGCATGACCGCCAGCGAGTAAATGTCCGCTCGCCGGTCCACACGGCGTCCCAGTGCCTGTTCGGGAGAAATGTAGACGGGCGTTCCGAGCGCATGCAGGGAGATCTTGCCCTTCGAATCCAGCAGCTTGGCGAGTCCGAAGTCGGTCACGATTGGTTGACCGAGCTTTGTGAACATGACATTTTCGGGTTTCAGGTCACGGTGGATCATGTTCTTCTGATGCGCGTAATCCACGGCGTGGCACAAGGTGATCAGCAGCTCGATCGAGCGCCCGAGCCGGAGCATGCGTCTGCTCTTTCGCAAGTACTCGAGGCATCCCGCCAGGTTCATGCCGTCGATGAATTCCATCACCATGTAGTAGGTGCTTTGATCGACGTCGAAGTCAAAGACCTGTACGACGTTTGGATGCCGCAATGCTGCGACTGCCTGGGCCTCCTGCCGAAAGCGCTCCACAAAGCGGGGCTGTACGGCCAGGTAGGGGTGGATGACCTTGACCGCAACCTGTCGGTTTAGAGCTGGATGGCGACCTTGGAAGACCTGCCCCATCCCGCCCTGCCCGACCAGCGGTCCGATCTCGTATTTCCCGAGTTTGCGCCAGGTGATGGTGCTCACAAACGCACCTGCGATTGCCTCGCCATGAAAGGTAAACGCAACCCGCAGATGGCCGGAAGTTCAGGTGGCTGACTCTCGACTGCGAGTTGTGACCCCGAACACCTACATTGTTGATCGGCGAAGTGAGATTTCCCCTTGCAATCTCCTTACAGTGTGGGGAGGGAACCGGCTCGCCCGCCGCGTGCTCAGGGCGGACGCCCGGTCCGGCCTGCAGGAAGGGGGCTCAGGCTTCTTTGGGGGACCGCGGGGGAATTGGTATGTGGGCTGTGGAGAGCCGAGGTGGGTCGATACGCCGGGAAAGCGGCCGTGGCAGGCTGAGCTAGTCGCCGACCGGCTGCGGCTTGGCACGGCGTCCGGCGAGCAGCCACCAGCTGCTGAGCGCCAGTGCGACTGCAATAGCGACTGCACCGATGAGATTCACGGTGCCGTAGCCCAGTCCAGAATACACCACGCCGCTGCTCAAACTGCCCAGGCCCGAGGCCAATCCGATCAGCAGGTCGTTGGCGCCCTGGGTGCGAGAGCGCTCGGCGGGCGAGAGCTGGTCGGAAAGCAGCGCCGAGCCCCCGACGAAGCACAGGTTCCAGCCCAGTCCCAGCAGCAGCAGCCCGGCCATCAATACCCCAACTGCTGGCGACGCGGGAGCGACGATCGCCGACAGCAAGATGATCAATCCGCCGGCGACCATCACCGGAGCACGTCCGAAGCGATCTGCCAACCTTCCGGAGAGCGGAGCAAAGGCGAACATGCCCAGGGTGTGAGCGGAGAACACCAGCGAAATGTCGCCCAGCGAATGGCCGAGGTCACGCATGTGCAGCGAGGTAATGGTCATTACCATGATCATCACCGCCTGGGCCAGCACCACCGTGACCACCGCCACGACAACTCCCGGAATACGCATCAAGATCTGGAGGGGCCGGGCGGCAACCGGCGTCAAACTGGCCTTCTGGCTGTCCGCCTCGATTGCCCGGCTGATCTCAAGCGGCTCCGGTCTCAGTCCCAATCTTGCCACCGCCGTCGCCAGCATCAGCAACGGCACCGCCACACCGATCGGGCCGGCCATTCCGTCCAATCCGAGATTCACCGCGAGCCTGCTGCTGGGACTTACCAGCAGCGGCCCGCCGATGGCGCCGATCGTTCCACCCCACACAACCAGCGATATGGCGCTGCCGCGCCGCTCAGCCGGGCTGACCTCGGCGGCAATGAAACGCGCCAGCTGAGCGCCAGCGCGCGCCGCACCGAGCCCAAGGATGCCAATGCCCAGGATCCAGATCGCCTGCGATTGCACGGCCACCGCCGACAGCGTGGCGCCCGCCAGCCCCAGTAGCAGTGCCAGCGACAAACCGGCGTTGCGTCCAAGCCGATCCCACAGCCGTCCCCATACCAGCGCGGCGAATGCTCCGGAGAGCTGCACCAAGGCATTGGGAACACCAGCCAGCGAGGAGTTACCGGTCAGATCGGTGGCCACGATCGAGAACACCGTTGCCATGGCGATGATCGAGGCGGAACTCAGGCTCTGCACGGCAAAAAGCGAGCCTACGATCCGGCGGGAGGCACGGACTAGCTCGGTCGATTTCAACTCGCTCACCGGGTGGATTGTACTCGTCAGCGGCCGTTCAGGGGATCCGGCGCGTATAATCGATTTGCCAAATGGTTTTCCGAACGGTAGCGAATTGAAGGTGAGTGCAATGCCAGATTCCATACGGAAAGTGAACCAGATCATCGAACCCCAGTACGCGCTGGAAGGCGCTGGAGTGCTGCTGCGCCGCTCGTTCGGTCCCAGCCGACAAAACCCGTTCGACCCCTTCCTGCTGTTTGACCACTTCGCTTTCAACGATCCGATCGAGGGTCCGATCGTCGGTTTCCCGATGCATCCACACCGCGGCATCGAGACCGTGACCTACATGCTGCAAGGCAGCACCCGCCACCGGGACAGCCTGGGCAACAGCGGCGTGATCGG
>CAZJUE010000175.1:4801-5889 GCA_964549025.1 uncultured Anaerolineaceae bacterium
ATGACCAGCGGCAGGGGGATCATGCACGAAGAGATGCCACGCCGGGGGCCGGAGTGCAGGGTCAACGGATTCCAATTGTGGGTCAACCTGCCGGCAGCCGAGAAGATGGGCCCGCCGCGCTATCAGGAAGTGAGCTCCGAAAGCATTCCGGTGACCGGTGAGCATGGAGCCCAGGTCAGGGTGGTGGCGGGCGAGTACCAGGCAGTGAGCGGGCCGGTGGCCGAAATCGCCGCCCGACCGCTCTACATGGAGGTGCAGTTGGAGCCGGGAGTCAGCTTCGAGCTGCCAGTCCCGCCCCAGCACACCCTGATTGCCTACCTGTTTGAGGGAAAGGCGGACTTTGCCGGCCAGATCGCCGAAGCGGTACTGATGCTGGTGTTCGACGAGGGCCAACGATTTCGAGCACAGGCGGCCCGCGATTCGGCGGCGCGATTCATGCTCATGGCCGGCGCCCCGTTCGGGGAACCGATCGTCCCCTACGGCCCCTTTGTGATGAATACGGAGGACGAGATCCGCCAGGCCTTTGTCGAGCTGCGGGCCGGAACTTTCGTCAGGGACTCAGCCTGACCCGATCGCTCGCAGATGCTGTCCGCTCGCCCTGTCCTGCTGCGCGGTAACAGGTAGCTGCGCAGACGATCGGCGGGCTTGAACGCCGCTCCGGCAAATAAGAAAGCCCCCGCATTGCGGGGGCTTTAGCGTGGTTTCGTACGTTCAGGAACTAGACGACGACGACGCCGGCTGCCTGCAAGCCCTTGGGGCCCTGCTCGACGGTGAATTCCACCTGCTGGCCCTCTTCGAGATTGCGGAAACCCTCGCCTACGATCGCCGAGTAGTGGACAAAGACATCATCGCCGTCTTCACGCTCGATGAAGCCATAGCCCTTGTTTCCATTGAACCACTTGACCGTTCCGGTAACTCGGTCTGCCATTTAGTATTGCCTCCTTATGGCAATGTCGGTGTTAGGTGCTTGCCTCGTTTCCGGTGGTCGGGTTCAGTTAACCAACCCGGCCCGAGCGAACTTCGCTCAGGCCTTGGTCTTACGACTTCCAGGAAGAACTTGCTCGCAACCTACGAGCGACAATGATATC
>CAZJUE010000176.1:0-5834 GCA_964549025.1 uncultured Anaerolineaceae bacterium
GTCAGCGATGTGGAATCGGGAAGAATGGTTGGTGGGCGCGCTAGTCCCGCTTGCTGAATAGCCAGACCGCCGGGATCAGGAAGGCGATACCGAAGCCGGCCATCAGCGCCACATTGGTCCCGATCGGATGCAATCGCATCGCCTCCAAGAACATCTGTGGGATGCTCTCGCGCAGCGCCACCTGTCGGATCGGATCGACTCCGTAGGTGACCGGGTTGATTCGGGACAGGAACTCCATCCAAACCGGCACGCCCTCCAGCGGAAAGAATGCGCCGGACAGGAAGAACATCGGCAGCATCAGGAAGTTCATAATCACTTGAAAGCCTTCCATCGAGCGCTGCCGGGCGGCGATCAGGATTCCCATGGCACTCATCATCGCCGCCATCATCAGCATCAAACCCAGTAGATTGATGATTTGACCGACGGTCAGCTTGATCCCCAGCAGTGGTGCGAACAGCAGCACCAGCGAACCCTGAAACAGGGCGACCGTGCTGCCGCCGGCCAGCTTGCCCAGGGCCACCGCAACCCGGGAGACCGGCGCCACCAGGACCTCTTTCAGGAAGCCAAACTCCCGGTCCCAAACGATCGAGACCGCACTGAAGATGGCAGTGAACAGCACGGCCATGGCCAGGATACCGGGAAACATGAACTGCTCGAAATTAAGCGTGCCACCGCCAAGCGGAGCCATGGCCGGAGAGAGCCCGGCGCCGAACACAAACAAGAACAGCACCGGCTGCCCTAGCGAAGCGATGATGCGCGCCCGATTGCGGCTGAATCGGATCACGTCACGCGACCAGACCGTATACACAGCTTTGAGATTCGCCCACATGGTGATCGCTCCTAGCGCCGCCCCCCGCGGCCAAACATGCGCCGTCGCTGTCGCATCCGGTCCTTGACATCCGCTTCTTCTTCTCGGATGGCATGGCCGGTGAGCTTGATGAAGACGTCTTCCAGTGTCGGCCGCCGCAAGTTTACGGTTTGCACTTCGATCGGGCCGGCGCCATTGGCGAAGGTCTCCATAACCTTGGGGATGAACTGGTCTCCGTTGGCGGTCTCCACGATCAGCTGGCCGTCCGGTCCGACTCGCCCTTCGATTCCGTACACTTTGGTGAGCCGCTGCATGGCACGCTGGTTGTCGGACGTGCGCAGGGTCACGATATCGCCCCCCACCAGTGATTTGAGGTTCTCAGGGGTGTCAATCGCTACGATTTCTCCGTGATCGATAATAGCGATCCGGTCGCAGTGCTCGGCTTCGTCCATATAGTGGGTGGTCATGAACATGGTGATCCCGCGATCATCCCGCAGCCGATTGAGGTATTCCCAGATGTGACGTCGGGTCTGTGGATCCAAGCCCAAGGTAGGCTCATCCAGGAACAAGACCCGGGGACGGTGCAGCAGCCCACGGGCGATCTCCAAACGGCGCTTCATTCCGCCGGAAAAGGTGCGCACCCGGTCGCCGGCTTTGTCCGCCAGTTCGACCATTTCCATCAGTTCATCTGACCGGCGGAGAAAGTCCTGGCGCGCGACATCGTACAGCATGGCGTGGAATCGCAGGTTCTCGTAGGCGGTGAGCTCTTCGTCCAGGCTGGGGTCCTGGAAGATCAGCCCGATCGCCTGGCGCACTTCCGCCGGCTGAGTTTCCACGTCGTACCCTCCGACCTGGGCCTCACCGGCGGTCGGGCGGAGCAGGGTGCACAGCATGTTGATGGTGGTGGTCTTACCCGCGCCGTTGGGTCCCAAAAAACCGAAGATCTCGTCTTCCTCCACCGCGAACGAAATGCCATCTACGGCGGTGAAGTCGCCAAACCTGCGGGTCAGCTGCTCAACCGTGACTGCGTCCATCTATGCTCCTTGAAAACGCCAGCGAGTCTATCATGCGATTGTGGAGCAAATGTGGCTGGCGCGCTCTGCCATGCGCCGCTTTGGAGAGCAGCCTGCGGCTAGCCCGAATCGCCCGTCTACGGCGCCGATGTTCGGCAGCCTGCCCTAAAGCAGTTCAGGCAGAGCAATCCACTCGCCGGACTCATTCGGATGCTTGAGATGACGCACAAGCGTACCGGCTTCGACCGCCCGCTCCAGCGCGGTCTCAAGCTCGGGCTTGCGCCAGCCGAACACCCTGGCCAGCTGCGACCTTGAGCCAGCACCCAGCGATCGGAAATATAACTCCGCCAGCCGCTGCTGCGCCTGGCGCTCGCCGATCGAGCGGGCTTGCTCGGGGATCTGCGGGAGATGGCGCGCAACCAGATCGTAAATGAACGCGTAGTTCCAAGCCCCGGCTTCGGCCACGCCGACCGGTAGGATCTTCATGTCAACCTGCAGTTCGCTGAGCGAACGGTCGAAGCGATACTTGCTGTCCTGGCTGGCCAGGCTCGATTTGCGTCGCAACGCCACGGTGTCGATCGGCCCATGCTCGAGCACCGCCTCATACACCAACTTGGCCTCCTGCTTCATACGGCCGGCTTCGTACTGCACCAGGTAATCCTGATCCGGATCGCCGTAGTTCTCAGTCAGGGCGTAAAAGAGCGGCGCCACCTCCAGCGAGATCAAGGTGGATTTCTTGCGCAGCAACTTGGCATAGTACCAGCGCCTCTCGCCCAGCAGGCCATCCTTCCAACCCCAGGTCACGTGGCCGGGGTCGTCGTGTTCGGAGGCCACCGGCCGGTCGCCGGCCACCGCCGACCACAGGCTGGGGAACTCAATCCCCTTGGTCGGCCAGAAGAAAACGAAGCCACGCGCCTCGACGAATTCGATCGCCTGCTCCGAGTCTCGCGGCGGACGATCAAGCCAGTAGCTGCGAGTGCGGTGCTCCGTCAGTCGGTCGAGATCGAGCACATTGGTCATGAAGCGGCTATCACCTTTGGCGGTACTGCACCGGCCTGCGCCGGCCTGCGCCGGCAATCTTACTCCTCTGCCGGATATAATCGCCGCTTCACGTCCGGGGCAATGCTGACCTTTGGCGGGCAAATGGAGGCCTTTTCGCCGTGCCACCGAGCCCCCCGATCGGGTTGAATTGCTGGATAACCTAACCATCAGCCGACGCCGAATCCGGGAACCGTTCCACACTCAGCGGCGTCCTGATATGCGAGAAAACGGCCGTAAACGGCTAATTTGTAGACTCTCCACAGGAGGAAGAGCACATGAAGGTGAAATCAGGATCATGGTCGGTACTTGCGGCAGGCGTAATGCTGGTAATGGCGCTGGCGTTCTCCGCTTGCAGCACAGCAGCTGGAGGCACGGACACAGCGGCGTCGCCGCGCGAATCGATCTCGGTGAGCGGCTTTGGCGAGGCCACTGGCGCACCCGACATCGCCACCGTGCAGCTGGGAGTCGAAACCCAAGCCGACGACATTGCTCAGGCCATCGAGACTTCCAACCAAACGGTCGAGCGGGTCACGCAAGCGCTGCTGGACTTCGGCATCGCCGCCACCGACCTGCAGTCGACCAACTTCAATGTCTGGTACCAGGACGACTTTGAACCGGCCACCGGACGGCCGACCGGCGACCGCACCTACCACGTCGACAGCACGCTATCCGTGAAGGTGCGCGACATCGATCGGGTCTCGGACGCCATTCAGGCCGGTCTCGACGCCGGGGCCAACAATGTCTTTGGATTGAGCTACGGCATCGACGACAGCGCAGCGCTGGAAGCCGAAGCCCGCGCCAAGGCACTGGAGGACGCCCATGACCGCGCCAGCCAGTTGGCCTCGGCGACCGGGCTGACGCTCGGTGGGCCGCTGGTGGTCAGCGAACTAGTCGGCGGGACGGTTTTCTCGTTTGCCGAGGCTGGCGTCGCTCGGGGAATGGGCGGCGGCGGCGGGGGTCCCCCGCTCAGCTCCGGTGAGCTCACGGTGACCATCCAGGTCGACGTGATGTACGGGGTCGACGGCTAGACCAAGCACAGTTTGTATGCAGGGCGCACTTCGGTGCGCCCTGTTGTTTTTCCCCCGAATGGCTCTGCGGGGTGGGGCCGCTAACCCAAACGCGTTCTCCTTTATCAAAGCCTACCGTTCTGGTACGATACTCACCTCCCATCTAGAGATAAGTCAGGTCTCATAACCCACCCAGAGGATGGCACACCGTCGACTGTTCAGGCTCCGCTTAGGGTACCGGACTGGGGCATGAGTGGTGCGCAGCTGATCGATCAGGTGGAAACCGTCACCCCCGAATTGAGCACCGGCGCGCACCTGAAGGTGCGCGAAGCCAATCTGAGCTTCGGCGGCATCCGAGCGCTGCAAGCGGTTAATTTCGACGTGCGCCACAGCGAGATCCTGGCGGTTATCGGCCCCAACGGAGCCGGCAAAACCTCGCTGCTGAACTGCATCAATGGCTTTTACCGACTCGACCAGGGAACCATTGAGTTCGAAGGGCTGGACCTGACCGAGCGACCCGCCCATCGAATCCCGGAATTGGGGATCGCCCGCACATTCCAGAACCCTGCGCTCTACAGCGGCCTCACCACGCTGGATAACCTTATGGCTGCTCGCCACATCCACATGCAAGCCGGCCTGCTGGACTGTCTGATTTACTGGGGCCGTGCTCACCGGGAGGACATCCGTCACCGCGAGATGGTGGAGGAGATCATCGACTTCCTGGAGATCGAACCAATCCGCAAGTCGATCGTCGGCGCGCTGCCGCACGGTCTGCGCAAGCGAGTCGAACTCGGCCGGGCGCTGGCCATGGAGCCACGGCTGCTGCTGCTCGACGAACCGATGACCGGCATGAACGTCGAAGAAAAGGAAGACATGGCCCGCTTCATCCTGGACGTGTCCGAGCTCAAAGAGACCACCATCCTGTTGATCGAGCACGACATGGGGCTGGTGATGGACATCGCCGACCGGGTGGTGGTGCTGGATTTCGGGGTCAAGATCGCCGAGGGGCGACCGGACGAGATCCGAGACGATCCGGCGGTAATCCAGGCCTACTTGGGCGAAGCCGATGACTGACACGCTGCCAAAGCGCTGGTTGGAACTGGTGCGCCGCTACCAGGGCACTGACAAGGTAGCGGTTCGCCAGAAGGATTTCGGCATCTGGCAGAGCTTCACCTGGGATCAAGAATATGCCCAGGTGCGGGACGTTGCGCTCGGCCTGACCGCGTTGGGCATGCAGGCCGGCAATCGAGTTGCGATTATCGGTGACAACGACCGCGAGTACCTGTGGGCCGCGCTGGGAATCATGGCCGCCGGCGGAACGGTGGTCGGTCTCTTCACCGATGTGGTGCCCAAAGAAGTGGCCTACGTTGTCAGCCACAGCGACGCCACCTTCGTCTTCGCCGGTGATCAGGAACAGGTCGACAAGCTGCTGGAAGTGCAGCCCGAGCTCCCGTTGGTCAAGAAAGTCATCTATTGGGACAACCGCGGCATGTGGCACTACCACGATGACTGGCTGATCGAGTACGGCGATGTGCAGGGCAGCTGGGACCCAGCCGACGACGATCCCGATAACCGGTTCAGGGCGATGATCGCCAAAGGCCAGGGACACGAGCCAGCCATGTTCTGCTATACCTCCGGGACCACCGGCCTGCCCAAAGGCGTGTCGCTGTGTCATCGCAACTTCCTTGAGGTGGTCGAAGCCACCGGCAAGGTCGACCCGCGCCACGACACCGACAACTATCTGTCGTTCATCCCGCTGGCATGGATCGGCGGCGCGGCGCTGGATATCGCCCCGCATGCGCTCGACGGGGTGGTCCTGAATTTCGCCGAGAGCCCGGAGACTGTGCGCGAAAACATCCGCGAGATTGCGCCTGATCTGCTGCTGTACAACTCGCGCCTGTGGGAGACCCTGGTGGCCACCATTCGGGCTCGCATGCTGGACAGCAGCTGGCTGAACCGTAGGCT
>CAZJUE010000177.1:0-5771 GCA_964549025.1 uncultured Anaerolineaceae bacterium
GATCTGTATGAACCCACCAAATGGACCTCGCCACATCGGCACTATGCATTGAGGCGCTGGGTGCGACGATTGCTTACGCGAGCTGATGTGGTGGTGGGTCAGTCGCGCGACACACTGAATAACATGCGTCGCTTCTTCACCCAAGACATTGCAGGCCGGCGCATTCCTTTGGGCATACGTATTCCCAAACTCAACGGAGCCTCGAAGGCCGAATTCGGGTTTTCGGCGCAGGACTACTTGCTGGTTTCAGTCGGGCGCTTGGTGAAGCGCAAGGCTTTCGCCCAGCTCATCGAGATGATGAGCCAGCTGCCGGACTCGTCGGTTCATCTGCTGATCGTAGGCAGCGGACCGCAGCGCGAGCCGCTTGAACAATTGTCTCGAGAACGGGCCCTTTCCAATCGGGTCCATTTTATGGGACACGTGGAGGAGGAGACCAAACAGCGACTGCTTCAGGCCGCCGACCTGTACGTGTCCACCAGCCAGCACGAAGGATTTGGACTGGCCTTTCTGGAAGCGATGGCCTCCAAGCTGCCGATTATATGCTACGACCACGGCGGGCAGACGGACTTCCTGTCGGATGGAGCAACGGGGTACCTGGTCCCGCTGAACGACCTACAGCGATTCACGGAACTTGTGAAAGAGCTGCTTGGGTTGACCGAGCTTCGTCAACAGATGGCCGCAGCGAACCGGAGCCGGGCAACCGAGTACTCGATTGAACAAACCGCCGAACGATATGAGACTGTCTTGCGAACGGCAATCGACCGCGTACACGTTTCGGTCGAGGCCGCGATTCGTCACGCTTCAACGCGGCAGGAGATAGGTGCGTGAGTGCACTGCGCCGTCGGTTGTGGCTCGGATCGGGCGGAGACAAAGCAGCCTTGGAACTATCCGAGCGAGTCGCGTGGTGAAGTCCCGTTCGTTTGGGCGGCGCGAGTTCCTAGTTGGGGCAGGCAGCGTGGCCGCGGTTGCGGCTGGCGCGGCAATAATCGCCTCTCGAGGATCGGACTCCACGGTGCAGCTAACGCCTCTCGAGCACCTGTTGACTGGTCAGCCATTGGAGGTACTCATCGTGGGGTCGGGCCCGGCGGGGGCTATTCTGGCTGTTAGTCTGGCAGAGGCTGGCATTGCCAGCGCGATTATCGAGTCTGGGACTGATCCGGGATCACCAGGAGGAATCGGCGACCTGGACGCCTACATGGAGAATGGTCCTGTAGAGTACTCAATCGCAAGTGCCAAGGTTCGCGGCTTGGGCGGTACTTCCAGGGTGTGGACTGGGCGCTGCTCCCGATTTCACCCCATCGATTTTGAGCCGAACGCTTATACACCGGCTGGCGCTGAGTGGCCAGTCACGTACTCAGAGCTCGAACCGTACTACGATCAGGCGGAGCGATCGCTGCGTGTCCGTGGGGGTTCGTTATCCGAATTTCACGCCCCGCGCTCACGGGACTTGCCTTTTGCCTACAGCCGGGGAATCTCCGACTTGAAATCCATGCTAGCAGAAGTCGGCGTGACTGTGGATCGAGCTCCGACATCTCAAGTCGGCATCTTGAATCGTGACGCGCTGCGAATCGGCAGAGACGTTCTCCCCGATTACTCGAACTCGGGTCTGGGGATGGTCGCGGCGGGGGTGGTCGCAACAGGCGTGATCGTTGCGGAGGACGGACAAGCTCTAGGGGTGAGGGTCAGGGACTACGCTGGCACTGAAGGCGTGATTCAGGCGGATAAGATCGTGCTTGCATGTGGAGCCATCGAGAACGCGCGGTTGCTGATGCTTTCCGAGTTCTTTGGTGAGCTCAAACCGCTGCCCCCGTTGACCGGGCGCAGCTTTATGGAGCACCCACATCTCAACTTCAACGGAAGTCTCAAGGAGGAGCGACTCGCTCACTTTCAGCTCGGTCGGAGCATGCAATTCTATGAAGAGTTCAAGCAGTCCGGCTCGGGAAGCGTGGACTTCGGGTTCTATGGTGGTCCTCAACTGCCCTTCCTTCGGATCGGCACAAGGATCGAAATGATGCCTTCATCTTTCAACCGGTTCACGTTGAGCAACCAGAAGACGGACGCCTTCGGGAATCCAGGATTCGAGATGCAGATGCGTTTCCAAGAGCAGGACCTATCTACGATGCAGGAGGTGCGGATCAAAGTCGGTCAGATCTTTGGAGATTTAGGCATCACAGACTTTCAGGAGGTCGGCCGAACCTGGGGCCACCACCACATGGGAACATGCCGCATGGGTGCGAACCCAGAAACGAGCGTAGTTGATCCAGACCTACGACTTCATGGGACCTCGAACTTGTACGTACTGGGCAGTTCGGCCTTTGTGACCAGCGGCGCCGCGCACCCAACGCTCCTGCTTGTTGCGTTAGGACACCGATTGGCTGACCATCTGACCACTCGAATGGCGGCCTTGCTCGTTGAATCCGACAGGCGAGCTGCTGCAGAGCCCATAGGCCAATAAGATGAAAACGACTCAGGCCGTCGGTAGAGAATGGCTTCCACGCGACTTGATGCGGGGACTCAAGCGGATAGCTGGGTTGCCCCAAGTTGAGCTGCTTGGCGAGGTCACAGCCGTGGCGGGTTTGACGCTGCTTGCTGCAGGGCTCCGCTTATATCGGCTAGGTGCATGGAGCTTCTGGGGTGACGAGGTTATCACCGTCGGACGGGCCCGAGACTTCCTGAGCTTGGCTCCGCATCACTGGTCAGTTACTCGGCTGCTTACCTACTTCTCTTTCGGGATCTTCGGTGTGTCAGAGTGGTCAGCTAGGTTGGCGCCGGCCGTGATGGGCGCGATCACCGTCCCGGTAGCGTATATGCTCGTGCGGAAGGTGTGGGGTCGGGGGACAGCCCTGCTTGCCGCATCGCTGTTGGGAATCTCGACCTGGCACCTCTATTGGTCGCAGAATGCGCGCTTTTACAGCGCTCTACTGTTGTTCTACACAGTCGGCATGGTCCTTGTCTATCGTGGATTGGAAGAAGACCGGCCCGGGCTTCTAATCGGTTCGCTCTTGATGTTTGGGTTTGCGGTACAGGAGCGACTGGTGGCTTTGCTGTTCGTTCCAGTGATCGGAAGCTACCTGATGGCCCTCAAGTTCTTCGGATTCCAGTCGCCGAAGGGGCTGCGCTGGAAAAACCTGCTCATCTTCATTGTCCCTGGCGCCCTGATGGCGGCTGTCTTGGCGCTCGCCTATCCAGTGGTGCGGCAGCCTGCTCAGTGGCTTAGCATCTTCGGAAGTATCAATACCAATCCCTTTTGGATTCTGTCTGGTGTCGTTTATTACGTCGGGATCCCGGTCATCGCCATGGCGACGGTGGCGGCTGCTCACAGGTTGATTGGCAAGACGCGATCTGTGTTGTTCTTGGCGCTAGGCGCGGTCGTCCCAGTGGTCGGGATTATGCTCGTTTCCACGGTGCACTACGCCGCCAACCGATACGTGTTCGTCACTCTTCCCTTCTGGATCATTCTAGCGAGCATCGCCACCATCCAGCTCTTGCGAGAGGCTGAAGGTCACATGCGTATTTTGGCTGGGGGGATCGTGCTTATCCTGGCGGCGTCTTCACTCAGCGAAGATTTCCTCTACTATCGCTACCAGAACGGGAATCGGGACGACTGGCGCAGCGCGTTCAGCTTCGTGGAGACCCAGATGCTGCCGGAGGATGTCATCGTATCTGCCAACTCGAAGATGGCTGAGTATTATCTGGATGGAAATATCATCAGCATGGCCGCAATGGATCCGGCAGGACTTGAGCAGCTAGAGCAACGTACCTGGTTTGTCGAGGATATGACTGCCGGGGAACGGTTTCCGGAAGTGTTGAGCTGGATCGACGCCAACGCACAGGTGACAGCTATTTTCGACGTTCACGTGCGAGCTCGGAACTTCAAGATGCGCGTGTACCTGTGGGATCCGAGCGATGGTTAGCGGCCGCGGGGCTCAATTCGTGGTCAGCGTCGCTTTGCGAACTGAGAAAGAATCGTCTCCAGCGAATACCAAGAAGATGGTCTGACCATCCTCGCTGATCCACTTGCTGGGGATATGCTGCGACTCGCCGGGATCGGTATCCCAATGCTGCGTGTAGAAAACTGTCGACCACGGCCCCCAAGGTTCAGGCGCCTCGTAAATGCTGAACTGATCGAGGCCTCCGTTCCGTGCTCTGCTGCGCATGGTCAGAAGGTAGCGAGCAATTCCAGAGTTGTAGGTGACATCCAGCCGATTGACGCCGCCGGGGAAGGTAAATACTGCGCCGCGGTTTGAGAGGTCCGAGGTCCACATCGGGCTATCGGAACCGCCGACGCCCTCGAGGAACTCGTAGGCGGACCGAACTGTGATTTCCGCTTTGGGTACGCGTGTCAACACCGCAGAGTCGGTTTCGTCGTAAGCGCTGGAAGTATTCGGTGAGTACATGTATACGAATCCGTCCCGAGCGCCAGAATAGTTCTCCCCAAAATTCAGAAATGCACAGTAGCCGAGTTCAGTGAAGCTCCAGTCGGACCAGTTCCAAGTGAGCGCGTAGTCTGTGGACCAGGCCAACTGACAGTGCTCGCCCGAGCCATTGGCATTGCGTACCCACATGTACAGCACTCCGTCCACCATCAACATCCCGCTGGCCTTCTTTCCAGATGACCCATTCCCGGTCTGCTGGCCATCGGAAGGGTATAGGTTGACGCCCACAAAGTTCATTGCCGGTCCATCCACTCGCGCGAATCCAAGGCTCAGTTTCTTCGGCACATTGGGGTTGAAACCCCAGCCGTCGCCATAAGCGGCGTACAGGCTTCCATCATCCGCCCAGGTCAGCGGCCAATTGTCACTTCCAGCTGCCGCTGAGACAATTGAAGGTATGGGCGCCCACGCGACATCGGTTATGAAACTGCTGCTGGGGTAGGGCAACTGCTCTTGGTCTCCAGCGGCGGACGCCGCCGGCCGAACTTGGGTAGCGGCGCAGGACGCCGTTCCCATGACCAAAAAGAGATCCAGAACCAAGCGTCGGCACATGGGGCCTAATTGTAGCGGTTCAAGCGGTGCACTAGCAGCTAGCCGACCTTGCAATCAATTCTCTAACCTCTGTACGTCCTTGCTCACCGGTACCAAACTAGAAAGAGCTCACTTTGCGACTTCTTGGCAGGCTCCTCGTCAGCGTGATACTCGTGCTCGTGATCGCTGCCTCGCTTGATACAAGCACGTTCCTGCCGTTTCCCGCGGTCATCAGCGTCCCAGCGCTGTTGCTGGCTGCTCTAATTGCTGTCGCGGATCGAGTCCTAATGGCCTACAAGTGGAACGTACTCTTGAAGGCGAAGGACATACGGATCCCTTTCTGGGAAACGACAAAGATCTATTGGATGTCTGGTTTCTTTGGCCTCGGTCTCTTCTCTACATTGGGTGTTGACGCGACCCGAACCCTAATCCTGTCGCGCCGGGGCTATCGGGCGACCGATGTCGGGGCGTCGATCGTACTCGAGAGATTCCTTGCTTTTGTCGCACTGGTATTGTCCGGACTGGTGGGAATCGTCATCGTAGGCTTGGACGTCGGACGCTACCTTTCCAACCAGCTACGCCTGGCAGTCCTAGGCTTGGCTCTTGCTATCGGGGTGATGGCAATCCTGATTTGGGTAGGCTTCCGAAACCACTGGCCGCACAGAGTACAACAGAAGCTCCGATCGCTCAGAGGTCCGGGAGCGCGCTCTGGAATTTGGGTTTACCTGGCGGAGGGAGTCAGTTCGTTTTCCGAATACAGGTACCACATCCCACAGGTTGTGATCTACTTGGGGCTGACATTTGCCA
>CAZJUE010000178.1:0-5764 GCA_964549025.1 uncultured Anaerolineaceae bacterium
AGCTCCACCGAGCGCGGGCTGTACATCACCCGATTCTGGTACACACGACATGTTCACCCGCGTGACTGCGTGGTGACCGGGATGACCCGCGATGGAGTGTTTACGATCGAGAACGGTCAGATCGGGCGACCGATCAAGGACCTGCGGTTCACCCAATCCTATGTCGACGCCCTGCGCCAGGTAGAGGCGGTAGGCAGCGACACCCGGTTGATCTGCCAAGACTTTCTGAACATCGTGATCCGCGCCCCGGCAGTGAAAATCGCCGACTTCCGCTTTACCGGGGCGACGGTCTAGCTCGCGCGCCGGTGGGGGAGAGCGTCGGCGCGCAGCAAGCGAATCGCCAGGGGGGACGAATGGTGCTCAATCATCGGTTGCGGCCTGTGCAGCCGAAGGGGACTGACCCCTGAACGGCTAGCCCAAGCCGACCAGTCGATCACAAACTGCCCATAATCGATCGGCCAGCTGCTCATCGTAGGATTGCGGCGACGAGCGCACCGGCTCACCGCGCTCGAAGTACTCGCCAGTCACGCCATCCAATCCTGCATCACCAGCCAATCGAACCGAGGTTTTGGCGCCTTTCTCCGGCGACATCCCCCACAGAAAACTGATCCAGCCGAAGATGCGCAACGGCCAGGGCATGTGCTTGGTGGGCAAACCGGTGCGCACGAAGCCGGGGTGCAGCGCATTGCTGGTGACCCCCGAACCGCTCAATCTTCGGGCGAGTTCGTGGCTGAAAAGCACGTTTGCCAGCTTCGACTGGCCGTAGGCCTTCAGTCCGATCCCGTAGCCGCGGCTCAACTGTAAGTCGTCGAAGTGGATTTGCGCGTCGCGATGGCTCACCGAGGCGACGTTCACCACCCGCGCTGGAGCTGAGGCGCGCAGCAGTTCCTCAAGCAGATTGGTCAGCAAGTGGTAGCTCAAGTGATTAAGCGCAAAGGTCTTCTCGTAGCCGTCGACAGAAAGCTCGCGACGTAGAAAAAAGCCGCCGGCGTTGTTGACCAGCACGTCCAGTTTCCGGTAGCGCCGCTGCAAAGCCTCGGCCAGGCCGCGCACTTGCTCCATTGCCGACAGGTCAGCGGCGAAGAAATCGACCTCGGCCTTCGGAAGGCTTCGGCGAATCGCTTCAATTGCCGCCTGGCCACGGCTTTGGTTGCGCGCTCCGAGCACCACCTGGGCGCCTTGCCGGGCCAAAGCCAGTGCCGTGTGGTAGCCGATGCCGGAGGTGGCGCCGGTGACCAGCATGACCTGTCCCGCCAGGTTCGTCACATGGCAAGTGTATCCTTGCTTGCTGCCGAGCGGGTGAAAGGCTTGTGAGTCTGTTCGCCATCGCCTCGTGCTATGCTAGCCGGCGGAGGCTGCAGATGGCGAAGCACTTCGTCCTGGTTGCCGGCAACATCGGAGCTGGCAAAACTTCACTAACCGAGCGATTGGGGGAACGCCTGAATTGGGAAACCGCCTTCGAGTCGGTGGCCGACAATCCGTACCTGGCCGATTTCTACGGAGATATGAAGAGCTGGGCGTTTCACCTGCAGATCTTCTTTCTCGGGCACCGCGCCGCCCAGCACCTCAAGCTGGCCCGCGGGGAGGGATCGGCAATGATCGATCGCTCGATCTATGAAGACGCCGATATTTTTGCCCGTGCGGCGCTCAAACTGGGAACAGTGGCCCAGCGTGACTATCAAACCTATCGCCAGGTGTTCGACCTGATCGTTGAGACTTTGCCGGCGCCGGATCTGTTGATCTACCTCAAGGCGTCGGTCCCGGTGCTGTTGGAGCGCATCCGGGCCCGCGGGCGAGAAATGGAACTCAGCATCGACGCACAGTATTTGGGCTTGCTCGATCGCTACTACGAGGAGTGGATGTCCAATTTCGACCTATGCCCGACGCTGACCATCCGGGCCGATGACCTGGACTTCGTCCACCGTGATCGTCACCTGGACATCGTGGTCGAGCGCATCCAGGAGAAGCTGTCCGGCAAGGAAGAGATTTCGTTTCCGGAGGAGTGACTCAGGGGTGAACCTCCACAGCGCTGTTGGTTCTGGCCTGGCCAAAAGCGCCCCCCGCTTAGGCTGGCCGGAGTCGCCGTCCGCTGGCAGCGGCCGTGTCCCAGGCAGGTCTTGCGTCCTACTTGCCGTTCGCGCTCAACCGCTGCCAGGCACCTTTGATCAGCAGCGCGTCGTCTTCCATCACCGGGCTCTCGCACACAATTCGGCCCTGGCATCCCAATTCCACCAACACCTGGATTAGGCCCTCCAGATTGAAGTCCGATTCAGACAGCATCAAGTGCTTCTTCTCGCCCTTGGGGCCGTATTCGATCCCAGACAGGTGGATGTGCAGTCGTTTCAGCGCCCGCGCTCCGAGCTGCTTCTTGTAGTTGGCGAACTGCTCAGACCACTCATCGTAGGAATTAAGGCTGCCGTCCCCGGTCCGGGCATGCAGATGTGAAACGTCGACGCAGGGCAGCACTCCCTCGATCGCCTTGGCCATCTCCAGCGTATCTTCCAGCGTACCCAGCTTGGCTGACTTGCCCATGGTTTCCGGCCGCAGGGTCACCGGGTTATCGGCTTCGCGCAGCTCTTCAATGCAGCCCCGCAGGCGGGGGATGGCAACTTCCAGCACCTCAGCAGGCGGCCGCTCAAAATAGCTGCCGGGGTGGAAGATGATGTCGGTAGCGCCGGCCAGATTGCCGTAGTGGGCGGCATCCATGAGGCGTTGACGGCTCTTCGGCCATTCCTCGTCGGTCGCGTTGAGGTTGATGTAATAGGGCGCGTGCACGCTCAGCGCGACCTGCTGTTGCTCGGCGGCCTCCTTGATCAGAGCGCAGGTCTCCTCCTTCACTCGCACCGACTGAACCCAGCCGATTTCGAAGGCCCCGAGCTCGAGCTCACGCAGCCGCTGGATGGCGCCGATCGCACCGCCAGGGTTCTTGGGTGTGGAGCGTGGGGTACCGACCGTTCCGAATAGAAATGCAGGTTTAGCCATGGCAGTCCTTTGGTGGCGCGAAGGTGTCTTGAGTGGGGGGCCATTCTACCCTGTCGCCCATGGACAAAAGAAAAACCCGCCACTGAGGTGGCGGGTCGGCAGCCGGTAGGGCTGGCCTAGGCGCGTTCCTGCTCGCTGCGCAGCGAGCCGGTTTTGGGAGTTGGTTCGCGCGGCAGCGCAAAGGAGAAAACGCTGCCCTGGCCTTCGACGCTCTCCACCCAGAGCCGTCCGCCGTGCTGTTCGATTACGGTCTTGGCCAAGGAGAGCCCCAGCCCGGTCCCCTCTACCGGGTTGCTGTCCTGAAAGGCAGCTTTGCCACGGAAGAGGTGTTCGAAAACTCTGGGCTGCTCTTCCTCCGAGATGCCGGGCCCATTGTCGGTGACCCGGACCCGGATCTCATCGTCATCCCAATCCGCCTCGACCGAAATCTTGCCTCCGTCGCTGGTGAATTTGATGGCGTTGCTGAGCAAGTTGGTCATCACCGAATTCAACCGGTTGGGGTCACCCATGATCAGCAGCGACTCCTCGGGCTGCTGATAGCTGATCTTGTGTTTCTTGGCCTCTGCCAGCGGGCGAAGATCCTCGATGGCGCGCCGAATGAGGTCATTGATGTTGGTGGGCTCCAATACCAGATTGGCAGTCGATTCGACCCGGATGGTCTCCAGCAGGCCGGTGATCAGGTTGGTCATGCTGTCGGTGGCCCGGTGCATCATGTCCAGCGCCTTGCGCTGCTGGTCGCTGAACGGGGCATCGGCCAACAGGTCGGCACCCAGCCGGATGGCGTTGAGCGGGTTCTTCAGGTCGTGAGCAGCGGTGCCAAGCAGCTGGGCGCGCATGTTGTCGATTTGCTTTAGGGCGGTGACGTCCTGCATCACCGCGACCCGCCCAACGTCAGTCACTTCGCTGATGGTGGCATACAAAGTACGCTCAGTGGGTGTGGTGACTTCCAAGGTGGTTGGCAGTTCGGTGGTCTGACTCATCAGCGCGTCGCCAAGCGGATGATTAAAGAAGATGTCGTCGGCCGGTCGCTCGACTGCCATTTCGGCGTTGATGCGAAACGCTTGAGCGGCGGCTTTGTTGATCAAGAGGATGTGGCCGGTGTTGGTGGTCAGCACCACCGCGTCTGCGGTGTCTTCCAGCGTGGTCTTCAGCCGGCTGCGTTCCTCGGCCACCCGCTGGAACAGCTGGGCGTTGTCCAGCGCGATGGCTGCCCAGGCCGCCACCGACGAGAGCATCTGCTGATCGGTCTTGTTGAAGGCGCCGCGCGGGTGGTTGATTGCTTCGATCACCCCCAGCAGTTCGCCACGGGTCTCCAGCGGCACCGACAGCACCGAGGCGGTCAACATGCCGGTCTGGGCGTCGATGGCGCTGTGATAGAGCGGGTTGGTGCGCACGTCGTTGACGATCAATGGCTGCTTGTTTCGCGCCACCCAGCCGGCAATACCTTCTTCCAGGCGGATGGCGACGTCGCGCATGCGCACGTGCCGTCCGCCGCTGGCTTTGAGCACCAGTTTCTTGCCTTCTTCGTCGAGCAGGAACAGCACGCAGGCTTCGGCGCCCAGCATTCCCTGCGCGTGGTGCATGGTGTTCTGAAGCGCTTCCTCCAGGTCGAGAATGGAGGTCATGTCGCGACCGATCTTGCTGAGCACAGTGAGCTGGGAGGCGCGCGATTCGGCGGTCTCCAGGTGCATGGCATCCTGCAATCCAATGGCGCTGATGTTGGCGATCGCCTGGGCCAGCTCCATCTCCTGGTCGTCGATGTGTCGTCCCGGCTGGTCGTAAAGCAGTCGAACCAGGCCGAGCGCGTCTTTGCCAACGGCCAGCGGGAAGATCGCCGCAGCGGTGAAGCCTTCCGACTCCAGCAAAGCGACGTCCTCACCGGCTCCAAGCGGGGGCCGCAGACTGATCTGCATCGGCTTGAGCTCGTCGAGCACCGTATCGTGAGCAGGGTAGTCCAGCGCCTGATCCGGTACGTCTTCCATCAGCTGTGGCACCGTTCGATCCAGCGAATGCTGAAAGCGGCTGACGTGCTCCATGCCGTCCTCGATGACCTGCACTTCACAGTAGTCGGCCGAGGTGGCTTTCAGCAGGTGTGCTGCCATCTGGCGGATGACCTCATCCTGCTCGTGGGTGCCGGTGATCGAGTGGCTGGCTTGATACAGCAGCGTCAATCGATTCAGCAGATAGGTTTGGTTGGCGGATTGCTGAGCAAAGGTGAGTACGTCGGCGGCGCGGGTAGCCAGCACGTTCAGGGTGGTGAGGTCGGTTTGGCTGAAGTTGGTGGCATCGTTGCTGGCGACGAACATCAGTCCCACCGTCTTGCCGCCGGTATAACATGGCGCGCAGGCAATGGTCCCTGGCGCCAACGGCAGTCCCATTGAGCCGCCCATGCCGTTGGTGGAGGCAGCCCGGTGGGTGGATAGCACTTCGCGTACGATCTGATTGTCGCTGCTGGAGGACAGCCGACCGAGCTGATTCAGCGAAATTCCTTGCGCCAAGCGCGGACTGAAACTTCCGGTTTCGGCCTCCAGCTCATACAGCGCGGCCCGCGGGGCGTTGAGCAGTTCGCGAGCTTTTCCGAGTAGTGCGGACAACGCCTCGCCGGGGTTGTTAAAATCAAATGAGACAGTAGCTGCCTCATACAAACTATCTTGCATATCACGGATTTGGTCGGTCATCCGGAAAAGCCTCTGAGCGCGCGAGACAAGACCACCAGCTTGTGGCGATTTCCGATTATTGCATATCTGAATGGGGGTTGCAATGAGAGCTTTAGGGGGAGGGG
>CAZJUE010000179.1:0-5758 GCA_964549025.1 uncultured Anaerolineaceae bacterium
AACCGGATGCACCATGGTGATCGGCAGGAACATTTCGTGGCCCCACAGCCGGTGCTCGGGATCCACCCCGCCAACTATCGTCGGCTCGCAGAAGAAGCCCTTGCTGAGCTCACCTTCGGTGAGCGCATGCCCGCCGGTTAACATTTCGCCGGATTGCGAAAGCTCCTCGGCAAACTCCTTGAAGCTCTGATAAGCGCCGCGGTTGATCACCGGACCCATGAACACTGCCCGATCGGTGGGATCGCCGACTCGGAGCGCTTTGGCGGCGTCCACCAGCTTGCCGACGAACTGATCGTAGACCGGCTGCTCGACGTAGATGCGGGAATTGGCTGAGCACTTCTGGCCCTGCAGCCCGAAGGCCGAGCGCATCACCCCCGAGACCGCCCGCTCCAGGTCGGCATTGCGTGAGACCAGCGAGGGATTCTTGCCGCCCATCTCCAGGATGATCGGGCGCGGGTAATCGCCGTTGGCGAACTGGCGGTAAATGTGCATCCCGACTTCGAACGAACCGGTGAAGGTGATCCCGTCAACCAGCGGGCTGTCAATCAACGCCTCGCCCAGCGTCCCGCCCGGGCCGGTAACGTAGTTGAATGCCCCGTCCGGCAGCCCGGCGTCGCGGAAGCACTCGGCCAACAACCGCACCGTCCATGGAGTGTCGGTGGCCGGCTTCATCACGATCGCGTTGCCAGCCACCAGCGCCGCCCCGGCCGGCCCGCCGGTTAGCGCAGCTGGGAAGTTGAATGGGCTGATCACCAGCCACACCCCATACGGTTTCAGAACCGAAGTGTTCTGCGCATCGTATCCAACCAGCGGGTCTTTACCCATGCCGACCACGAAACCGTCATTGGCTTCCAGCTGATCGCAGGCGTAGCGGATCAGGTCGGCCGCCTCGGCCACGTCGGCCAGCGCCTCCATGCGGTTCTTACCGACCTCCAACGAGATCACCGCCGCGATCTCGTACACCCGTTGGTCGATCTGTGCTGCAGCGGCGCGCATCAGCTTGACCCGCTCGCGCCACGGCCGAGCGCCCCATTCCGGTGCGGCGGCTGCAGCGGCCTCCAGCGCCCGCTGGGCGTCGGCCTGGTCGCCCTTCTGGAAGGTGCCCAGCAGCCACTCGTGGTTGACCGGTGAGTGATCATCGAACTGCTCGTCGGCCGAAACCTCCTGGCCGTTGATCAGCATTCCGTGTTGCTGTCCCAACCCGGCTCGCACGTTGTCCAATGCGCTTTCGTAGTGCTCATGCAATTGCTCTGGCGGATCGAACATCGTGGCGTAGGTCAATCGGAAGTCGCCGTCTTGCTTGTCTGCCATGGGTAACCTCTCCTGGGTGGATGTTTCAGTTGCAGTGCACGGGCGCCACGCCGAGGATGGCGCACGGCTGCCTGACCGCAAGTATACCGTCGCGGCCGGGTATACTCGCCGGCGCACGGTCCATAACGAAACGAATCGATGCAATCCGAACACCCGACGCTGCACTACCAGATTGACGGAGCAAGCGGGCCGCTTGTCGTATTGCTGCACGGACTCGGCTCGCGGGGGGCGGATTGGGTGCTGCAGGTCGAGGCGCTGCGCGGTCGTTACCGTTGTCTGACTCTCGACCTGCCTGGTCACGGCGAGTCGCCAATGCTGTCCGGCTGGCTGCGGGTCAGCGACATGGCGTCGGAGGTGGCCGGGCTGCTGGCCCGGCTGGATCTCGGCCCCGCCCACCTGGTCGGTCTTTCGCTGGGGGGCGCGGTGGCGCTGGAGCTGGCGGTCAAGTACCCGCGCCAGGTCAGGTCACTGACGATCGTAAACTCCTCCGGCTCGCTTGGCGGCGGTTGGCGACGGGTGCCGAGTTCAATGATCCGCTTGGGCTTGTTATTCGGGGGACCGATGCAGTGGTTAGGGGCCTGGGTGGCCAACGGGCTGTTTCCCGGCCCGGAGCACGCCGAACTGCGCCGGTTGGCGCGTCAGCGGATCGCGGAGAACTCGCGGCTCGACTACCTGAGAACGGTAGCGGCAATCGTATGCTATGACCTCGGCAACCGGGTCCGCCAGATCCAGCTCCCGACACTGGTGGTGGCTGGAGACCGTGACCACACAGTGCCGCTGCGCGCCAAGCGCGCTCTGGCAGACGCCATTTCGGGCGCGGAGCTGTGGCTTGTGCCGGGATCGGGGCATGCCACGCCTTTGGACGCGGCCGATCGGTTCAATCGGAAGCTGTTGGAATACCTGAAGCGCGTGGAACGGGGAATCGGGGAGCCGGCGGCCGGGAGGGCGGTGACTTCGGTCTAAGCCGATCGGCGGGAGCGGGATGGGGCTCAATCCGTCGCTGGCGCGGGAGTTGGCGGGCCAGCGCGCGGCGCACGGGTGCGGTGTACGATGGCGACCCCGAGCAGCACCGCCGCCGCACCCGTTATTTGCTGGAGACTGAGCAGCTCACCCAGCAGTGGGCCTGACAGAACTGCGGTGATTACCGGTTGCCCGAGCAGCGTGGGCGACACCAGCGAGGCCGGCAGTACCCCTAGCGCATAACTGATCGAAAAGTAACCGACGGTTTGGGTGACCAGCGCCATCAGCAGGAAGATCGCGTAGCTGCGCGGCGGGTACCCGGTGAGCGGTGTGCCGGTCGCTAGGGCCAGCAGTCCCAGTGTGGCTGCCGAGCCGGCAGTGTAAAGCCAGAAGTAGCTTAAGGCGTCCAGCTGCAGCCGGCCGCGCTGGGTGACCAGGAAGTAGCCGGCGTAGAACACCCCGGCCAGCAGGCCCAGCAGCTGGCCCACCGTTGAACCGCCAGCGGTAATACCCAGCACCAGCGCCGCCCCGCCGATCGCCAGCCCCACTCCGAGCCAGAAGCCCAGCCGTAGCCGTTCGCGGAAGAACAGCATGGCGCCTACGCCGACCCAGATCGGAGCGGTGTTGGCAAGCAGCGTCGGATCCAGGGCGTTGCTGAGGGTGACGCCGGTAGCCCAGGCTGCCAGGTCGGCTCCAAACAACAGCCCGCCGAACAGCGCGACGCGCACTGCGCTCCAGCGCGGTCGCTTGAAGCGCAGCAGGAACGGTAGTCCCAGCAGCAGGCTGGCGATCGCCATCCGGTAGAAGCTGCTGGCGATACCGGGTGCTTCGGCCCATTGTACGAAGATGGCGGAAAAACCCAGGCTGAGCACGCCGACCCCCAACGCCAGGTAGGCCAGCGCGGCAGGAGCGCGAGCCTGAGCCTGGCGAGGGTGGCTGCTAGCCAGGCTCAGTTCTCAAACTCTGGAATCAGCCGGTCGTGTGCCGGTCGCTGCCCAAGCTCAACTTCGGTTTCCAGCGAACGCGGGCCCCGCTGAATCTCCAGCTTGACCTCATCGCCCGGCTCGAATTGACCGATAATGTCGGCCAGCGTCCGGCTGCCGGTCACCTGGCGGCCCTCGACCGTTACGATCACATCCCCCACCTGCAGCTCCGCCTGTTGCGCAGGGCTGCCATCGATCACCGCGGTGATCCAGGCTCCAGCCTCAACTGAGAGATGATGTTGTTCCGCCAGCTCGGGGGTCAGGGTTTGGAAGGCTACGCCCAGGTAGGCCCGATCGACGGTCTGTTGAGGCGGCGCCTCGAACTGGTGTGGCATAGGTTGCTCGAAGTAGTGCGGCAAAGGCTGCTCGAAGAAGTGGTAAGGCGTCCCGAAGCGTGGACCGATGATCCGCGGCAATAACGTGCGCGGTTCGGAAGCGCGTCCGAGCTGGAACCCGACAAATACGCCTCCGGCGACCGCCACCCCGGACACCGCCAGCACCGCCAACACGATTACCAGCATTGCCCAGCCCGAAAATCGTTTCTCACTCATCCGTCTCTCCCTAGCGCATGATCTGGCCGATTCAGTATCACCGGCAGATTAACTTCGTATGAATGCTCGATAGAGATCGTATGTAGCCGCTAGTTCCCGAGCTCTGCTTCGATGATCTCGACAAAGCGCGAGAGCGGCTGGGCACCCACCACCGGGATTCCGTTGATGAAAAAGGTCGGGGTGCCGCTGACCCCCAGGCTGGAACCGTAGCGCAGGTCGGCCCGAGGCTCTTCGGCATACCGCTCGCTGTCGATGCATTCGGTCAGCGCGGCTGGGTCCAGCCCGTGGTCTTCGGCGGCGCTGCGAAAACCATCGCCGGTCAGTGAATAGCGCCCGGAATACAGCGCACGGTGGTATTCCCAGTAGGCCGATTGTTCACCGGCGCAGTTGGCTGCCTGGGCGGCGGCCAGCCCTACCCCGCCGCCGCCGACGATCGGGAAATCACGGTAGACAAAACGGATCTGATCCGGATATGCGTCCAACAGCGGCTGAAATACCTGCTGGTGCCAAGCCTGGCAATACGGGCAGTTGAAATCGGCAAACTCGATGATGGTAATCGGCGCCGAGGTCGGTCCAAGCGCCGGATCGTCGTCCGGTTCGACTTGGATGCGAGCCGCGCCGACCGAATAGGAGCCCTGGGCGCCTGCCAGCTCGGCTTGATCGCGGCCCCACAATACATAGCCGTACGCCAGCCCGGCGGCAAAGGCTAGCGGCATCAGGGCGGCGAAGAAGTGGCTGCGCCGAATGCGGATGTAGCGGCGCTCGTCGTCTGGCTCGGACTGCGGAAGCGGAGCCGGCTGCTCTGTATCAGCGCCAGGTCCGGTCTGGCCGTTCACGCCGCGCCGCAGCGCAGCTTTGGCGCGGCAACAGGGGGATCAGGAGGTGCAACAGGCACAGGCGAGGAGGTCTGCTCGACCACCGCCGGATTATAGCATTCGGGCGGAACAGCCCAACGCACCCCTCACCTGAGTGTTGACAAGTGACAGAATTCACACTACTATGATAACTGACCGACCAGTCAGTCTATTATGAGCCCTAAGCCTGACGTCAGCGAGGCGCGCAGAGAGCAGATCCTCGACGCCGCTGAGACCGTTTTCGGCCAGCGTGGCTTCAGCGAGGCTCGTATGGACGACATCGTGGCCGAAGCCGGGCTGTCGAAGGGTGCGCTTTATTGGTACTACAAGAGCAAGGACGCCATCATCCTGGCGCTGCTGGATCGGGTCTTCGGCGGCGAGTTCCGCCGCGCCGAGCAGCTGCTTCAGGAGCCGATCCCGGCCAGCGACAAGCTGACCCGTTTCATGCAGACTGTGATCGACGATATCTCCCGCATGCGTCACCTGCTGCCGATCGGCTACGAATTCGTGGCGCTGGCCGCGCGGCGCAAGGCGGTACGCCAGGCGATCGGTGGCTATTACCAGCAGTACCAGAAACTGCTCTCTGCGATCGTCCGTCAGGGGGTCGATTCCGGCGAGTTTCGTCAGATGGATCCGGATGAGGCGGCCACGCTGGTTATCGCGCTGGGCGAGGGGCTGGCGCTGATGTGGTTCGCGGTCCCGGACTGGATCGATTTAAAGGAGCTGGGCGACCGGCCGATGCGGGCGCTGCTGCAGGGTTTTCTGAAGCGCGGCGGCCTGTGAGCCCCCGCGAGCGCCGGATGCCGACGCGGCGTGATCGGAGCGCGTGAGCGGCGGATGCCGGTCCGCGGACCGGAAATGCCCGTCGATGGCGCGTCGAACGAAGGAGGAAAGTGATGCTGAACGTGGTGATCGTAATCGTTGTCATGCTGGCAGCCGGGGCGATGATCGGGGCGCTCGCGGGCGTAATCTGGAAAGACGAGCGACCGATGGGATTGGGCGGCGACCTGGCGATCGGCACGGTGACCGCCGTCGCAGTCGGGCTGCTGGATTGGTTCGTGGTTCCGGCCATGGGGTTCAGTGACACCCTCAAATATTT
>CAZJUE010000180.1:0-5711 GCA_964549025.1 uncultured Anaerolineaceae bacterium
GTGGCTCAGCAGGGAGTGAAGGGCATCCTGTCATCCGATTCCGCGGTTCCGCTCGCGATTCACGATCAAGCGGTCGAGGTTGCTGGCGCAGACGAAGCCGGCCACATCCTGATCGCCGACATCATCTTCACCCGCGGCGAGAGCAAGACTCCTGTGCTTTTGGTCGGATATCAGCCAGAAACGACCTTTGGAGCGCCGTGGAGGATCGGATCCGGCCGCAGCCTTCAATCCGATGACGAGATCATGCTGGATGCCTGGCTGGCCAGCCGCTCCGACTTGAAGCTGGGGGAGTGGGTCGAGGTGTTGGGGAAGCGATTTCGGATCGTGGGTTTGACGCGTGAGACGTCTTCGTGGATGAGTCCCTATGTTTTCGTGACCCTGTCGGCGGCTGAGGAGCAGCTCGGACTGCATGGAGTTGTGAGCCTTCATCTGCTAAGGCTGCCGGCGGATGTAAGTCGCGACCAGACGATTCAGGACATCGAACGCCAGATTCCCGGCGTGCAGGCCTTGACACCACAGCAATTGGCTGAAGCGGACCGCCGGGTGATGGCGACGATCATGGATACGCCGATCAACGTAATGCTAGTGATCGGCGGGGTCATCGGGGCGGCGGTCATGGGTCTCACCAGCTACACCTCGATCGTGGACCGAATGCGGGAGTACAGCGTGCTCAAGGCGATCGGCGCGGGGAAGCGATGGCTGCGCTGGCATGTGATCCGAGAAACCCTGTTCCGATCGGTGATGGGTTACGCGTTCGGCATCGGCCTGGCTTACCTGACCGCGGCAACCATCATGGAACTGTGGCCGCAGTTCAATCTGGTGATCGAGAGCCAGGCCTTGACGCTGACTGCGATCCTGACGCTGCTCATGACCGTACCGGCGGCGCTGCTCCCGATTCGCCGGATGAATCGGATCGACCCAATGCTCGCGTTTGAAGCTTAGGAGAACCGGCGCATGATGATCGCGCTCCGGCACTCGCTCGTGGAGGCAAAGGGCTCATGTTGAAGCTCGCCTGGCGGAACCTGACCCACGAACGGACCCGGTTGCTGATAAGCGTCGGCGGTGTCGCTCTGGCAGTGCTGTTGATATTGGTGATGGCCGGTGTATTTGCCGGATCCGAAAGACACGCGGTGGCCTACATCCGGAACCAACCGGCCTCGCTCTGGCTGATGCAGGCCGGGGTCGAGAACATGCACATGTCTTCTTCGCTGCTTGCCCCGGAGGTCGTCGAGCAGGTGCGCGGCGTGGAGGGGGTGAAGCATGCGGTGGGTTTACTCTACGCCAGCGGCGCGGTGGACCTGGGAGCGACCCAGGTCTACTCATACATCTTTGCTGTGGCGGACGATGCCCCATTTGGCGGCCCCTGGGAGCTGGTTGAGGGCACAGCTCATCCGGCGCCCGACGGGCTAGTGTTGGACCGAGATCTGGCCGCCCGATATGGGCTCGAGCTTGGGGACCCGGTTCACCTCTTCGGTCGGGAGCTTCGGATCGCCGGACTGAGCAGAGGAGCCTTTGGGATTGCAACCAGCGTCACCTTCGTCAACAAGTCGACGCTGGCCGGCCTGATGGGGGTTTCGCCCGACTCCGCCAGCTATGTGCTGATCCAGCCCGAGCCGGGGGCCGACCGAGCTGCGACTGCCGAACGCATCCGGGAGGCAGTTCCCGATTCCAACCTGCTCGGCAAGCAACAGTTCATTGACAGCGACCAGGAGATGATCCGCCAGATGGGCGCGGACGTGATCCAGGCGATGAATCTGGTCGCCTACATCGTCGGCTTGCTGGTAATTGCGTTGACGGTCTACACCGCGACCGTGGAACGGATTCGCGAATTCGGTGTACTCAAGGCGATCGGTGCGGACACGCCAACTCTGATGCGGGTGGCAGCCGCGCAGGCTTACGTCAGCAGCGGCCTGGGATTCGCAGTAGGGGTGCCGCTGGCCTACGCCATCGCCGCCCTGATCAGCTGGCTGCTGCCTGAAATGCTAATCGTAATCGACCCGCTGAATCTTCTGCGTCAGGCGCCGGTATTGGCCGTGATCACCGGGGCAGCTGCCCTGCTGCCGCTTGGCCGCATCGCCCGCGTCGATCCAATGCTAGTCTTCAAGGGATGAGGCCAAATCTGGAAACGATCGAACGCAACATACGCATCGCCTGTCGAAACTCCCGCGCTGGGGCTGGATGGAGGGAATGAATGCCGGAGTACGTGCTTGAACTCCAAGATGTGAGCAAGACCTACGGCAGTGGCCACACCGCGGTTCAGGCCAACAAGCACATTGACCTGCGGGTCGCTGCGGGCGAAACCGTGCTGATCATGGGACCCTCCGGCAGCGGAAAGACGACCTTGTTGAGCATCGCGGGACTGCTGCTCTCGCCGACCGAGGGTTCGGTGTACGTCCTGGGGCGAGAAACCACTCGGCTGAGCCATGCCCACCGAGCTCATGCTCGCTTGAACTCATTGGGTTTCGTCTTTCAGTCCTACAACCTGATGGAATCACTAACGGCGGAGGAAAACGTCGAATTGGTGATGAATCTGGCCGGCGTGCGCGGCCCGCGCGCCGTTGAGCGGGCCCGTGGGTTGCTGGAGTCGCTCGGCATGGGTGGGCGAGCCCATCACACACCCGCGGATCTGAGCGGCGGCGAGAAGCAGCGAGTGGCGATCGCCCGCGCCCTGGCCAACGACCCTCCGTTGATCCTTGCGGATGAACCGACCGGCAACCTGGACAGCAAGACCGGACAGGAAGTGATGGATCTGCTCTGTGGTGGACTGGAGCGCAACCGAGGGCGAGCGATGGTCATCGTCACCCATGACCACCGGCTTCGAGAGCATGCGGACCGCGTGCTCTGGTTGGAGGACGGTCAACTCAGTGAGACGGATGGGCAATACTTGGCAGAGCCCGATCATCGGGCACGCGCGGGCGGCGAACTCACGAAACCTGTCGGCTGAATTGATGGAACGCCGCGGGAATATTGGGTCGGCTTGGTCTCGCCACCTCAATTCCGCGGCGGTCATGGGGGGATTGCGATCATGGTTGACGCACTGATCCAGACCAAGCTTTACGTCCCGCGGCCGCGCTCGAACGTGGTGGAGCGTCCCAGGCTAACTGAGCGCCTCGCCGCCGGCCTGAATCGCACTGCGACGTTGGTATCGGCGCCGCCCGGCTACGGCAAGAGCACGGTTGTCGGGCAGTGGCTGGAGACAACTGACCGGACGGTCACATGGCTGTCATTGGATGGTGGCGACAACGATCCCTACCGCTTTCTTGCCTACCTGACTGCAGCGATGCGTCCTATCTGGGGAGACTTTGGGTTGTCGGTGGAAGCCGCGCTGCATTCGAGCTCTGCTCCCGGAATCTCGACACTGGTGGAGCGGATAGTTCAGGAGTACTCCGAAATCGACGTTCCATTCGTATTGGTCCTCGACAACTATCACACCATCGAAGAGCGCGGCATCCACGACCTGTTGGCAGCGCTGCTCCATCGGCACCCCACCAGTGGACACACCGTGCTCATATCACGCGAAGATCCGCAGCTCCCGCTGGCGCGGATGCGGGTGAACGGGGACTTGCAAGAGCTACGGGCCACCGATTTGCGGTTCACCAGGACGGAGGCCATGTCGCTGCTCCGTCAGGTGGTGGGGCTCGAGTTGAGCGAATCGGAAGTCGCCATGCTTGAGGATCGAACGGAGGGTTGGGCTGCGGGCCTTCTGCTGGCCGCCCACTCGATGAAGCGTGCTCGCGATCGGTGGGAATTCCTGCGGGATTTCGCCGGGGATGATCGGCACATCACGGACTACCTGATGGATGAGGTTTTGTCCGGTTTGCCGGCGGCAACCCAAGGCTTTCTGCTCAGAACCTCGGTTCTGAAGCGTATGACCGCCTCGCTCTGCCAGGCGGTAGCCTACGGGGAGGGCAGTGCCAGGCGAAGCCAACCCATCCTGGAGCATCTGGAGAACAGCAACCTGTTCGTCATCGCCTTGGATCAGAGGCGTGAATGGTACCGCTATCACCACCTCTTTCGCGAGCTGCTCGAGAACATGCTCAAGCTGACGCTTCCTGAGGCCGTGATCGAGGTGCACCTGCGGGCGAGCGAGTGGTACGAGTCCAACGGGCACGTGACTGATGCCATCCAGCACGCCCGAGCAGCGCAGGATACGGCGCGAGTCATGGACATCCTCGAGCGTCACGCTCTGGCCACGCTCTCCCACGCTGAGGTGCGCAAGGTTCGAGCGTGGTTCGACGATCTCCCACACGATCTACTCCGGAGTCGTCCATACCTGTGTGTGCTCTATGCCTGGGCATTTCTCTTTGGAGATTACTCCAGCCCTCCTGATGAGGTTGGGCGGTGGACGGCAGCGGCAGAAGAGGCATTGTCGGTCAAGACCAAAGACAATCAGGGCGTGGAATCGATGGGTGATCGCAACGTTCGGGGTCACATCCACGCACTGCGGACCATGATGGCGTTGTTTACCGGCGAAAGCCCGGAATCCGTGATTGAACGGGCACGCGAGGCATTGGCGTTGGTGCGCGAGCAAGATGAATGGCTCCGAGGCATGCTGCTGCACAGCATAGGCGCTGCGTACCTGTTCATGAGTGAAGCCGAGTCGGCCATTCGCTTTGACGAACAAGCGCTGCCCTTCGTCATTGCCAGCGGCTTCAAATACCTGATGACTGGTATCCACTTCGACCAGGGCCTGATCGCGTTACGTCAAGGACGGCTGCGCGATGCTGAGGCCAAATGCCTCGACGGACTACGGATGGCTTCACGTTCTGGAGGGGCCGGCTCGCCCTCGACCGGCATGCTTCGCGTCTTGCTGGGAATGATCAAGGCCGAGCGCAATGAGCTCGAAGAAGCGGAAGAGGCGCTGGCCAGAGGGCTTGACCTGCTTCGGCTCACCGGTGAGAAAGACACTCGAGCGCTGGGATTGTTTGAATTGATCCGAATACGTGCGGTCGAAGCCGACTGGAAGGGGGCTGAGGCGGCGCTCATGGAGGCCGAGACCACCGCGCTGCGCTCCGACGACATGCAGTCGGCATGGCGGGCGTGGCTGTGGCTGAGGCAGGCCGAACACGACCCTCAGCGTCGCAAGCTGGCAAGCGAATGGGCCAGGGACAAGCTCGGAGGGCTGGAGAATCCGCCCGAACTACCCGCAGCGCTGCCGCTTTACGACCTGCATTTCTCGCAGTGGATCATTTGCGTTCAGTTGATATTGGCCCGAATGGAGGCCTGCTCCGCATCCGAGCGCAGCGCGTCGATGCCGAAATTGCAGAACTTCCTTGACGGTCAATTGGCGATCGCCGAAGCCCGAGGATGGGGGGCGCGGCACCTGCAATTGACGATCCTGAAGGCGCTCGCGCACGGGTTCGACGGAGACCTGGAAGCTGCGCTGAACGCCTTGGCCCCTGCGCTTGTGCTCGGCGAACGGGAAGGGTTTATTCAGGTCTTTGTTGACCTGGGAGCTCCGATGGGCCGGTTGCTCCACGAGGCGGCATCCCGGGGCACAATGCCTGAGTACGTTGGGCGATTGCTGGGGGCCTTCCCAGGCGTCCAACCACAGGTGACCGCACAACCCTTATCGGATAGCGAGTTTGAGCTGGTCGAACCGCTCAGTGAGCGCGAACTGGAGGTGCTCCAGCTCATTTCCGAAGGTCTGTCCAACCGCGAAATCGCTCAGAAGCTCTTCCTCTCCCCGAATACAGTGAAGGGTCATTCGC
>CAZJUE010000181.1:0-1493 GCA_964549025.1 uncultured Anaerolineaceae bacterium
TCGGTGACGTAGTAATTGTTGCGATAGTAGTGCAGCACCTGGATGTACCCGCCCAGTTGCGCCAAGTCATCCGAGACGTTGAACTGCACTCCTGGAGTCCCCCAGGTATTCGCAAAGCCCTCTATATCGGGCGCCGCCCACACCGAAGCCCCCAACACATCCCCATCCTCCACCCAGGGGCGGCCGTCGATTTCGTCCCACAACACCGGGACATCAACGATGATCGCCTCATAGTCGTCGGTGATCGACATGTACTCGGTGTAGCCTTCGCCGGTTTGCTGCACGTCGTTCGCCAGCTCCTGTCCGAACACGCCTTCCACCGCTAGCGGTCGGCCGTTTAGCTGTCCGGTAAGGTACTCGCCTTCCTGATAGCGGTACACGTCGATCGCCAGGGTATCGCTCGGGAGATGTGAGCGCAGGATGTCGCAGTAGGCGGAATAGGTGCCGTCAGTCGCCAGCACCAGGTTTTCCATGCTGGTCAGGATGTCCCCCGCCTGCAAGCCGGCACCATCGGCTGGCGATCCGGAGGCCACCGAGGCGACCCAGATTCCCGAAAGCGAACCATCGTCGGTGCGCACTGCTACGCCATTGATCCCAATCGAATCGACGTCTTGCCCGCCTTGCAGTGTGCTGACCAGCCCAGTGGCAACCTCACGCGAAATGGCAAAATACTGGGAGGTTGAGCTCGCGGCCGCGTAGTTGATTCCCACCACCTTGCCGTCGGCGCTCACCAACGGTCCTCCCGAATTGCCTGGATTAATGGTGGCGTCGTGCTCCAGAACGTAATCAATCGATGCCCAGTCGGTTACGCCATCAGCGCGGGCCTTGGAGATAATGCCCTTGGTTAGCGTGAACTCCGGGTCCCCCAGGGGGAAACCGGCGGCGTAGACTTCCAGCCCGACGTCGATCGAACCGGCGTGCCAATCCAAGTAAGGAAATCCGTCCCCTTCGATGTCGATGACTGCCAAATCGGAGCACTCCGATACGCCCATTACCCGAGCATTGCGCGGCTCGCTCTCACCGCCGACCCACACCTTGAGCAGTGCGGCGCCGGTCACCACGTGGTTGTTGGTCACCGCGATTCCGGAGGGATCAATGATGAAACCCGACCCAGTGCCCGCCGCATTCAACAGCAGGCCAAAGTCCGGATCGATGAAGGTCCCCTGCGCTTCGATTTGCACCACCGCGCTGCGGACCTGATCCAGGCTGCTCACCGCTCCACCGGTGGCTGCCACATCGGTATCCGAGCTGCTTTCCGGCAACGGAGTGGCCGCCGGCGGCTCTTCATCTGACCCGCCGCCCAGGTTGCAGGCCAAGCTGGCAAACAAAAGCCCGGCCAGCACGAATGCCACCGGGCGAAAGTCGCTGCGACGATTCATTGAGCTACCCCCGTCTCGAACTGAGACCACAGGTCGGATTTCCAGTATAGAGTAGCAGCCCGCGCCGCACCAACGCTACGGGCTTGCAGCTAGCTTACAGATCGGCTGGTGCGT
>CAZJUE010000181.1:1593-5702 GCA_964549025.1 uncultured Anaerolineaceae bacterium
AGCAACCCGCTCAAATTGGTGAGGCCAGCAGCCACGGTTATCGCCGTAACCCAGCGAGTACGCAGAACCAACTGCCGCATTACCTTGCCGCCCTCCTGCCCGGTAGCCCCTACCGCCGGACCCACAAACCACAGGAATGCCAGCGAGCCCCCAACCCACAGTACGCCCGATGGGATGTGCAGCAGCCGCAACACCAAAATGTAGAAATCCATGTCTCCTCCTCTGAAAACCGCGGGTGATTATAGCGCTGAATAGCTGGCCCATCGGTAGGCAGTGATGCCCGCTGGCCCTCGCGCTGGATCGCACAGAACCGGGGTCGGGGTGCCACGATCCCGGCTTTTCCACTAGAATTCTTCGAATGACCCTGGCAACCGGCTCGATCCTGCGCGACCGCTACCGCATCGACGGCCAGCTTGGCAAGGGCGGGATGGGAACTGTCTATCTGGCCTACGACCAGACCCTGGAGCTCAAGGTGGCGGTCAAGGAAAACCTCAATCCGGACCCGGATTCGGAGGCGCAGTTCCGCCGCGAGGCCCGCATGCTGGCCAGCCTGCGGCACCCCAATTTGCCGCGGGTGACCGACCATTTCGTCCTGGACGAAAACCAGTACCTGGTGATGGACTATATCGAAGGCGAGGACCTGCAGGCGCTGGTGGTCCGCCGGCGGCCTGATGCCTCGGAAGTGTTGCGGTGGGCCGATGACCTGTGCGACGCATTGACCTTCCTGCATACCCGCGAGCCACCCATCATCCACCGTGACATCAAGCCTGGCAACATCAAGCGGCAGCCGGACGGCCGGGTGGTGCTGGTCGACTTTGGCATTGCCAAGGCATTCACCCAAGACCAAACCGCCACCGGCGCCCGAGGAATGACTCCCGGTTTTTCGCCACCAGAGCAATTCGGTGGAACCGGCACCGACCCGCGCAGCGACCAGTACGCATTGGCGGCAACCGTGTACTACTTGCTCACCGGCAAGCAGCCGGCCAACAGCATCGACCGCATGCTGAAGCACGACGTACTCAAACCGCCGCGCGAACTTAATCCAGACATCGGTCCGGCCCTGGAAGCCGCGCTGCTGCACGCGTTGGCGCTGCCGAAGACCGAGCGTTTCCCGGACATTGATAGTTTCAAGGCCGCTCTGCACGGAGGGGCCGACGCCACAACAGTGAAGGCCGGCGGCCTGCCCACGGTCGTGCGGCGTGGCGTGCCGATTGCCGCGGTGGCTGGGCTGGGCATACTGGCGGTGATTCTGGTGGCCGGTGGCAGTCTGTTCGGCGAGCGATCTTCGCCCGAGCCATCCGCCACCGCACCGGTGGCCGCCGTGATGCCCAGCGATACTCCGCCGCCTGTCACCGATACTCCGCGACCTACGCTCACTGCCACCCAAACCGAACTGCCAACCGAAGTCTCGACCGAAACGCCCGTTCCCACCGCTTCGCCGGTTCCGGTGATCCTAGGAGGCGGAGGGCGGATCGCCTTCGCCAGCGATCGGACGGAGGGCCTGCTGCAGATCTGGACCATGAATCCGGACGGGAGTGACCAGCGGCAGCTCACCTTCTCTCCGGGTGACAAAACCCAGCCTCGTTGGTCTCCGGACGGCAGCCGGCTGCTGTACGTCGGACCGGGCGGCGCCGACGAACTCGGCACCCAACTGGGACTCGATATTTGGGCCATCAATGTCGACGGCACCGGGATCGTCAACGTGACCGCCGACGAGGGCGACGACTACGATCCGGCCTGGTCACCGGACGGGTCGCAGATCGCATTCACCAGCACGCGCGCAAACAATGTGGAACAGGTCTTCGTCATGTCGGTAACCTGCCTGGATCAGCCGCAGAGTTGTGCTGAAGTTGATGCCCACAACGTCTCATGCCACGTCGACTTCTGCGCCCAGGAATCGTTTCCCGCCTGGGCGCCACGTGGTACGCAGTTTCCAAACTGGCTGCCGTCCGACTTCGGCTTGGCGGTTCTCGAATCAATCAACAACGCACCGAAAGAGGTGTACTTCCGGCCGCCGGCCTCCACGGTTCCGATCGATTGGGATCGCCGAGACAGCGTCCGCAATCTGGCAGATCTGCGCTGGTCACCGGACGGCGGCTTGCTGGCGTTCACCTGGTTCTATCAACGCGGCGTAAATGAAATCTACGTCGCGCCGCTGGCGGACCGGGCTTTCAATACCACCCAGCTGACCAGCACCAACGGAAACAAGGAGCCAGCCTTTTCTCCCGATGGGCAGTTCATCGTATTCAGCAGCACCCGCGATGGAAAGCCGGAGATCTACCTGATGACGTTAAGCGGCGCCAACCAGGTGAACTTGAGCAGCAGCCCGGCCAGCGTAGACATGCAGCCGGATTGGCAGCCGCTGCCCTGAACCTCAGTTTCCGCCAGCAACCGTAACCACCACCGGCTCGCCGTCGGTGCGGTTGCCGGCGCTGTCGTAGGCCCGCAATCCAAGCTCGAATACGCCGCGGCGTGCCGGCGACCAACGATAACTGAATGGCGCTTCGAACAGGGTAGCCACCCGCCGTCCATCGACGGTGAACTCCACTCGCTGAACCGCCACGTCATCCAGCGCCTCGGCTTGCAACAGAATGCTGGTTTGCTCCTCCAATGCAAAGCGTTGGCCTGGCTCCGGGCTGAGCAGCCGGACCTGCGGCGGCTGGTTATCGATGGTTACTGGTAGAGCTGCGGTGCGTACCTGTCCGTCGTCCAGAATCACTAGCAACTGCAGCGTGAACAGCCCATTGAGCCCATCGGTGTCCCAGGTTCCCAGCCGGCCGCCGGTGACCCGACGGTCCTGGTCGCCGCCGATCTGCACCCAACGGGCAGGGTTCAGCCCCTGGCCGTATTGCAAACGGAAGTAGTCGAAACCGCTCGGTGCGGCCTCTCCCAGGATCGCCACTTTGTCTCCCAGCACTTCGAAAGGCTCGGGCGAAAGAATGCTGACTCCCGGCCAGCGGATTCCCTCGGCGGGCAGCGGATCGTACTCCACGGGTGGCAGCTCGATTCCGGTCTCCTGTGCCCACTCAGCAGCTGCCGGAGGCGGCACGAAATACACCCGCTCTTCAACCGACTCGAGCGGGGTAAACAGGGTTGCCAGCTTACCGGTCTCACGGTTGATCCGCACCGGTCGATACAGATCGTCAAACTGGGTCGGCTCGGTTCCCGGCGCGAACAGCTCACGCACCACCTGAGGGCAGTAACTGGTCGGCAACAACCCGGATGGATCGCAGACCTCCAGCAGAGACATGCCGGGTGGCCGCTCCCAACCCCGCACCGTCAGGTTGGCAGAGGCGAAACGGGTCACCGCATGCCAAATGCTGGCCGCGCCGTTGAGCCGACCGACCTGGTCCAGCGGAGATCCGCCCAACCACACCCCCACCACCCGCTGCGGAGTGAACCCGATCGCCCAGTTCGATTGCCTATCCCCGGAACTGCCGGACACTACCCCGGCCGGGAAACCGACCTCCAACAGGTTGCCCTGTCCCAAGCTCGGCCAACGAGCCGACTCGTCGCTCAATACATCGACCACCAAGTGCGCCAGTTGAGCGCTGATGATCACCTGGTCGGATGGCTGATATTGATACAGCAGGCTGCTGTCTGCTGCCCGCACTTCCAGCAAAACGCTGGGCTGGACCGATCGGCTGGCCCCGGTCGGGGTAGCGCGATCCACAGGACCTTCGCTCCCGCTCAATACGCCATGTGTCGCAAACGCCCCGTACGCAGCAGTCAGATCCAGTAAGCTTTGCGGCTGCTCGGGCTCGGCCAGGCTCAGCCGCTCCATGGTTCGCTGCACGGAGTCCGCTCCGACTGCGCTGAGCAGCTGATTGGCCGCCCCAACATACTGGTTGGCCAGCGCAATCCGCATGCGGACCGGGCCGTTTGACCCCTCGGGATCCGGGCCAAGGTCAAGCACCATACTGGCCGGACCGCTGCCGCGAGAGAACGCGGTGAGGTAAATGAAGGGATCGATGATCGGTCCGGCGGCACGCGGTTGGACGAAGTTACCGTGGCTGGCGAGCAGCTCACCGGTCCGTGGATCCAGGATCACCAACGACCACTGCTCGACCTGATGCTCGACTCGGGCGTCGCTCGGACGGAGCGTGGGC
>CAZJUE010000182.1:0-5670 GCA_964549025.1 uncultured Anaerolineaceae bacterium
ATCCGTCGGCTCGGGCGTACCGCTCGGGATCGGCTCTGGCGTGTCGGTCGGCGACGGTGTATCGGTGGCCGCATGGGTCGGCGACGGTGTAACGGTGGCGGTATGGGTAGGCGACGGTGTATCGGTGGCCGCATGGGTCGGCGACGATGTGACGGTAGCCGTATGGGTGAGCGACGGCGTAACGGTGGCGGTATAGGTAGGTGTCGCGGTGGGAGGGAGCGGCGTATGGGTCGCCGTGTCGGTTGGCGTTGCGGTTGGAGATGGCGGTGTATTGGTGGAGGAGGCGGTCGCGCTGGGGGTAAAGGTCTCAGTTGGCGTTGGCGTCATCGTCGGGAGCGCGTCCAGCGCGGCATCGACTTGTATGCGCCGCATGTCAGTCACGCTCCCCTGGGAGCGGGTGTCGTCAACTGAAACGCCAGCGGTATGCAAAGCGGCTAACACATCGTCGACCGAGGCAGACGGTTGGTATGACTTGATCACCGCCCATGCCCCGGAAACGTGTGGCGCGGCCATCGAGGTTCCACTCAGGCTAGCGTAAAGGTCACCCGGTATGGACGACAATACGCTGCTGCCTGGAGCCAGCAGCGAAATGAAGTCAGCGATGTTGGAGAACGAGGAGATGTTATGGCTGAGCGTGGTGGACCCAACGCTGATCGCGCTTGAAATGCAGGCCGGGGCACCGAGGGCATCGGTGTAACCGGAGTTTCCAGCAGAAATCACCGTGGCGACTCCGTCCAGCCGCAGAGTGTCGATGGCGGCCTTGCGTACATCTCCATCACACGGCGCGGAGTAGCTTCCGCCCCCGAGGCTCATGTTGGCCGCGGCGAGGTTGTATGTTCCCACCTGATCGTGCAGCCAGTCCAACGCCGCAATCTGATCAGAGGTCCAGGATCTCACGCACGGCGCCGATCCTCCACAATCCCCGGGGTTGTCGAATCGAGAGAAGACCTGGATGGCGATCAGTTCGGCGTCTTTGGCGACGCCGTACAACGAGGAGGTCGGAAGGCTGCCGGCGGCGATTCCGGCTACGTGCGTGCCATGGTAGCAGCCGGAAATCGAATCCGGACAATTGGCTCCGGCGCCGACCCCAACCTGCTGCTCGGAGTCGTCGGGGCACAATGTCGTGGAGCGTCCACCGAATGTGCTCGAGAAGCAGGCTTCGGCCACGACTTTTCCGATCAGAAATTCGTGATCGGCGTCGACCCCGGTGTCCAGGATAGCGATCACCTGGCCGGCTCCGCTGTGGCCCGCGGCCCAGGCCCCATCTGCCCCAATATGCGGAACGGTTTGATCCAGCGTGGGGGGGACCGAAACGTCCTCCTGAATCGCGGCCACCTGCCGGTTTTCAAGCAGTCTGCGCAAGCCTTCCCCATCCACGATGATCAGGCTCAGCGGGAAGTTGCGGAAGTTGCGCAGCACCCGCGCATGCACTGGAGCCAATCGGGCCGCGAGATCGACCTGCGCGCTGTGGATGGCTTGTCGCCGAAGTGCGGCGCTCAGTGGGTCGCTTTGGGCAGCTTGCAGCGGGAACCCGATGCTCAACCTCACGATCACCCGCACCTCGCCTTCGGCTTCGGCCCTAGCGAGCAAAGCTCGCGTCGCCGGTTGGGAAAGGTGATGCCAGGCCGGATCGAATGCAGCGGCGCGGGAGGGGTTGGCTGAGGGGAGGAAAACTAAGACTGCCGGCAGCAGCAGCGCCGGCGCCCCACGTCGCAGAATTCGGCCTAGCATGGCAATGGGCATAGCTTAGGTGATGTGGCCACAGGGCCACATAGCCGGTTGGGACCAACCGACCCGACCGCTCATACGCGTGAAAGCGGCTGGAGGGTCTATTCCACGGACTGGCGGGCCGCCAGCTCGCGGATTCGGCTCATACCGGTTTCCAGAATCTCCTCTACGCGATCCGCCATCAACCGGTAGTTCTCAATCCCGGTGCCCACCGGATCCTCGATATCGCCGGTTTCGCCAACCAGTTCGGTCATCAGCCTCACCCGGGCGGAAAGCTGGGGGAACTCGCTGACCAGGATGTCCTCGTGACGCTGCTCCATCACCAGCACCAGCGAAAACAGCTCCAATCGCTCCAGCGTGGCAGCGCGCGAGAGGTGTCCACCGATATCGACCCCGCGTTCGGCAGCCACCAGGACGCTCTCAAATGTGGCCGGCTGGCCGTCCAAGGCCCCCACCCCGACCGACTCGATCCGCCAATCGTCGGCTTCCTCCCGCTCGTCAACCATCCGCTTCATCAGGCCCTCCGCCAACGGCGAGCGGCACATGTTGGCGGTGCACACGAACAGCACCGATTTCATCGGAATGCGACCGCGCCGCGGCGGGCCTGCAGCTTGATCACTGTGCCCTTGGCACCGCCGGATGGCCGCATCAGCCTGCGAATGACCGGCCAGCGGAGCACTCGAGTGCATCTCCGGCCCCTCCAGAGCCAGCAGCCGAGCCTACGAATGATCGGCCTCCTCAGCACTGGTGGGCAGCACCGGCATCTCCGGCCCCTCGACCTCCAACATCTCCGCCAGCGCAGCCCGCAGCGCGGTTCGGTCATCCCAGGGGTATTCGATCTCACCGAAACACATCGATTGCTCGTGCCCCTTGCCGCAGACGATCACCAGGTCGTCCGGCTGCGCCTGTCGCAGGGCAAACCGGATGGCCTCGCCGCGATCGGGCACCCGCCAGAACGTCTCCCCCTCGCGACCGCCCTTGGATTCGGCGCCCTCGGCCATCTCGGCCAAGATTCCGTCCAGCGGCTCGGTGCGCGGGTCCTCGGCTGTCAGCACGCTGCGGTCGGCCAGCTCGGCCGAGATCTCAGCCATCATGCGGCGCTTTTCCCGGTCGCGCAGACCGGCCGATCCAAACACGCTGATCACCCGCCCAGCCGTCAGCCCGCGGGCAGTATCCAGCGCGGCCTGGAGCGCGTACGGCGTGTGGGCGAAGTCAACGATGGCCGTGAACGGCTGGCCGAGATCGATCAGCTGCATGCGCCCCGGCACGCCCCGAAACTGCTCTACTGCCTCCGCCGCGACCGCCGGCTCGACTTGGAGCCCGAATACCGCTGCCGCCAGCGCGCCCATCAGGTTGGCCGCGTTGTAGGCGCCCAGCAGCGGAGAACGCACCGTAATTTGATCACCCTCCAGTTCGATCGCCAGATCCAGCCCGGCGGCTCCCGAGGCCAGCCTGGCCAGCCGCAGATCCGCCTCCGAATGGTATCCGTAGCTCACGGTCGGCACCTTGCTGATCTGCCTCAGGTATTCGAACGATCGATCATCGCGATTGAGCACCGCCAGTTTGGCCGGCCCATTGGCCTTCTGCGCCGACGCTTCCAGGCCGGAAAACAGCAACCCTTTGGCTTCGCGATAGGCACCATAGCTTCCGTGAAAGTCCAGATGCTCGTGGGTGATGTTGGTCACCACGCCGATGTCGAACTCGCAAGCCGCCACCCGGTGCTGCGCCAGGCCGTGTGAGGTCGCTTCCAGTACGCAGTGGGTCAATCCGGAGATCACCATCTGCCGCAGCAGCGCCTGCAAGTCCATCGGATCCGGAGTGGTCACGTGCAGCCCGGTGTCGAGCGCCCGTTCACCGATCTGCGCCTGCACGGTGCTGATCAACCCGCTTGCCAGCCCGGCCCGCCGCAAGATCTCGAACAGCGCCGCGGCGGTGGTGGTCTTGCCGTCGGTTCCGGTGACGCCGATCATGACCAGCTGGCGCGCCGGATTTCCGTGCCAGGCCGCCGCCAGATGCGCGTAGGCCAGGCGTGAGTTATCCACCTGGAGGTAGGGAACGTTTAGCCCCGGATCAGGCTCCTGCCCGATCGCCGCGGCTGCCCCGGCCTGCACCGCCTGCGAAAGGTAGCGGTGGCCGTCGTCGCTGGAGCCGCGCATCGCCACAAACAGGTTGCCGGGCTCGACGCGCCTTGAGTCAGCCTGGATTCCAGAGAGCTCGAGCGCGGGCGCTTCCGATGTCGGGCCGCCAGGGAGCGCGGCGATCAGCTCAGCCAGCTGCATCAGGGATCCGGCGCGCCGAGCGGTTCCAGGTCGGCTTCATCCTCAGCGTGTCACCCGGCGCCTTGACCCAGCACGCTTCCCAATCGTCGATTGGCATCGGTCAGGTGCGTATTGTACAGAGCCGGAGGGATTTGTCCTATCGGGTTAAGTGAACAGCGCCCCGCCGTACGGGGCGCCGATGAGTTTACATAAGTGGCCGCAACGATCCCCACCACTTCCGGGAACCGCAGGCAATGGCTTACCCAGCACTATGGCCCGCAAGCCCTCCAAGCAGCTACGAAAGCGATTGCCGCAGTTCGGTCAGCTTGGCGGCCACCGAGCCGTCGATCACCTTGCCGCCGACCCGCACCACCAGGCCTCCCAGGATCGACGGATCGACCTTGAACTCGATGGAAGCTTCCTTGCCCAGTTGGCCGCGCAGGTCCTGCTCCACCGTCGACTTCTCAGCATCGCTCAATGGAAGCGCACTGGTGACCGTGGCTGCCGCGCCGTCCACCGATTGGCCCTCCAGCACAACTACCTTGCCGGCCTCGATCCCGCTGAAGAATTCCTGGATCAGTTTCTGCTGCCGCTGCTCGTCGAGCGCCTCGCCAAGCACCTTTTGGGCCGCCGCGACAGCAAGGGCTGCCACCTGCCCCCTTACTTCTCCCAGAGCCCGTTCCTTGCGCTGCTCGCCTTCGGCCACCGCGGTCTGTCGGATCTCCTCCGCCTCCTTCTCGGCTTCGGCCCGCAGTTCGGTGGCTGCTTGTTCGGCGCGCTCGTTGGCTTCGCGCACCAGCCGGTTGGCCTCGCTCTGTGCTTCGGCGATGATTTTCTCCGCCTCCTGCTCGGCGTTCTCACGCGCCTCAGAGGCGATACGGGCGTCTTCCAATCCCTGCGCGATGGTTTCGCGCCGACGCTCCAATAATTCGACGATCGGATTGAACGCCCAGGCCCGCAGCACCACAAATAAGATGGCGAAGTTGAGGAACTGGACGATCAGATATCCGAGGTTGAGTCCCAGTGCTTCCATGCGTTAAACCTCTGGCTAGAAGACGAACAGGATCAGCAGCGCCACGACCAGCGCGTAGATCGAGGTCGCTTCGGCGAAAGCGAATCCCAGGATCATATTGGTCTGGATCGTGCCGGTCACGTCGGGATTGCGCCCCATGGCCTGCACCGCGCCCAGCGCCGACAACCCCACGCCAATGCCGCCGCCCAGCACGCCGATGCCAGCCAGCCCGGCCCCCACCAGCTTTCCGAAGATCGTGGCAGCCTCAACGATGTCACCTTCCATAGCTTGCTCTGCCTCCCTGGCTCAAAACCGCACCCTGAAAGGCACGGCTCAAGGACTTCCCGCCTGCCGGCGACGACCTGCCGGAGTGCGGATGATTAACAAAACGCTCACCGCGCTAGTGCTCCTCATCGCCGCCGTGGCCAACCGTGGCCAACGACATGAAGATCAAGGTGAGCATTCCGAACACGATGGCCTGAATGATGCCGACAAAGAATTCAAAAAGCAGTACGGCCGATTGGGCGAATACCGGGATCAAGCTGCCGATCACGAAGAGCAGGATCGACCCCGCGAAGATGTTGCCGAAAAGTCGGAAGGCGAACGATAGCACTTTCATCGCCTCCAGGATCGCTTCCAGGATCGACACCACAAAATCAATCACGCCGAACA
>CAZJUE010000183.1:0-5630 GCA_964549025.1 uncultured Anaerolineaceae bacterium
GCGACGAAGTAGTTGGCGTGATCCACCGCCATCAGCACCACGACCAGGCCGCGCAGCCCATCCAGCGCCAGGTTGCGCGGCGGTTTGCCGGGTGAGTTCTCCGTCTGCAATGCTCGCGTCATCAGCTAGATCTCTTTGGCCGTTCGTCGGACGGTCCGCAGCTCCTTGGTCTCCCGATCCTGCAGGTGAGCCCCCTTCGCCGTGCGACGTCTGCAGTGTAGCCACCAGCTTCCGAATTGCATCGCACAGCCAGACGAACCCGCCGATGGACAATCGTCCCTTCTCGGCACTGATCAACCGTCCAATTGGCCAGCGGGCCCTCAAATAGGCTTCTATGCTTGCGTTAACCGTACACAGACGTTTGGCGTGCTATAAGAACAGCGGTCCTTGTGATGCGGCCTGCGCGCGGCTTATAATGGCTGGCAGCAAGTGAGCGCCCATGCCTCTCTATACCTATCGATGTGACAACTGTGGAGTTCAGTTCGACCAACGTCAGCATTTTGACGACCCTCCGCTGAAGAAGTGCCCAGAGTGCGGCAAGAACGCGCTGCGCAAGGTCTATTTACCGGTGGGCATCCTGTTCAAGGGTCCGGGCTTCTACGCCACCGACCATCGCTCGGCCTCCGGCGCCAACGGCAGCTACTCGAAGAAGGAAGAGAAATCCGGCGAGTCAGCTGAGAAGGTGGATCGGCCGGCCAAGGAGCAGACAACCGAAAGCAAGCCCAGTTCTGAGGACTGAGGCGGCCCCGCAAGCCACAACCAGGCAAACAAGAAGACGCCCAACGGGCGTCTTTTCGATTCTCGGCGTTTCGTCGTAGAGCAGACGCCAAGCTGCCGTCTGGCGGTCGGCCAAGCAACGCTACATCTGGAATCCGCCGGTAGCCTTCACCACCTTGAGGTTGAAATTCGTGACAAACTCGGACAGCTTGTCCTGCAGCTGTTCCCAATCATCGCTGTTGAGCGCCTTCTGCATGTCGGTCAGGTTTTCGGTGAGCCCGCCGGTCAGGATCTGCGGCTGCTGGCCGTACTGCGTGAACCAGGCCTCGGTGGGCTGGATGCCGATGCGCTGCATGCCGGGAACGAAGTCGCGAACGACGAACTCGAAGTATTCCTGTTCGCGACCTGGCAAGATGTCCCAGGTCATGATTACCTTTACTGCCATCGCAGAACTATCGCTGTTGAGCACCGTCTTTCACTTCGCCGGTTCCAGCACGATCACCTGAGTCTGATCGGAGAGCGCGCTCTTGGTCAGTCTGAGCGAGTCGACCGGTTCCTTTTTCCCGACCCCCATTTCCGACAGGAACTTGGCCACCGTGGCCAGCTTGAATTTCTCCTGGCCGGTCTGGAAGTGCATCGGAATGACCACCGATGGATCGATCAAACTGATGACCTCGGCAGCCTCGCCGGCAGCCAACGCGCCGCCACCTCCGACCGGAACCAGTGCCACGTCGACCGGGCCAAGATCCTCGATCTGTGACTGGGACGGCACGTAGGCCAGGTCGCCCAAATGAGCGACCGTCAACCCGTCGAAGTTGAACAGGTACAGCGTGTTCGGTATGCGTCCGTTGCCGCCCTTGGCCTTGGTTTTCTGACGCATGGGGATGCCGGTGATAAACACCCCGCCAACCTCGAACTCGCCCGGGCCGGCGATCTGCAAGCGGCCGCCTTTGACCGCCTCCAGGTAGTTGTGCCCGGAGGCATCATGGCTCACGGTTACCACATCGGCCTTCAAATTCAGCGCAGGCAGACCGAGTTTCGGCTCGTAGGGATCGGTCACCACCGACGCCAATCCGCGTTCCTTCATCCGAAAGCAAGAGAGTCCGTGCCAGACGATTTCCATTTTTGGTTCGGCTAACGCCCCTTCATCGCAACGAACGCTTGGCGATTTGGAGCCAAGTCGGGCGATTATACATGATGGGGGTTAGCCAGCCAAAAACTCGACCTCTGTATAATCGCCGCAGTGTCAGCACTGCCGTTTGGATTGAGTCCACACTTGATCGGCGGCGGCCGCCTGGAGGAGCCGCCCGGCGAGGCGATCCGCATGCTGCTGCCGCCGACTCAAAGCGGCTATGCGGATGCGCAGGTCGACGACTATCAAGGTCGTCGCCGTGCTGACTTTCCCTGGTCTCCGCCCATGCGACTCACGCTGCGGGCCCGCGCCTCCCACCCGGCTCCGCCGGGCACGCTGGGCTTCGGGTTCTGGAACGACCCCTTCGGCGTCTCCCTGGGAGGCGCCGGGGGTGTGCGCCGCTTGCCGGCCTCCCCCCAGGCGATGTGGTTTTTCTACGGATCGACCCCCAACGATTTCACCTTTGCGACGGGTGGATCGGGCAGCGGGTGGAAAGCAGCGGTGATCCGATCGCCCGGGATTCCAGTCTGGCTGATGGCACCGGGCGCGGCGCTGGCGTTTGTGTCGGGAGCGATTCCGGGCGTGCGCGTTCCGGTTGTGCAGGCAATTCGCAGGGCGGTGGCCAGCGCCGAAGCGCCGATCGAAACGCCGTTCGACGAGTGGCACACATATCGAATTGCCTGGCGCGCGGACGGCGCGCACTTCGAAGTGGACGGCCGGACGGTATTGGAATCAGATGTGACGCCGCGCGGACCCCTGGGCTTCGTGGCCTGGATCGATAACCAGTACGCGGTGCTCTCGGAGCGGCGCGGCATTCGATTCGGAACCCTGCCGACCACAAGCGAAGCCTGGCTGGACATCGCCGATCTGGACTTTGCACCGGGCTAGACGGCGGATCTCGCCAGACACCTGCAGCGCGCGTTCTCGTGCAGCCGCTGCCGACGGCCGCTTGCCGCAGCCGTCGCAAACAGCGAGTTCACTCAGCCCCTGCGGACGCTGTTTTTGTCCCGGCTCCGCCAGCGCGCCCCTTTGCACCTTACAGAAAAGCGCCGAAATCGTGATTCTCGGCGCTTTGTAAGGCTTGTGAGAGGTCGCTTGGAGCGCCAGGTTGCTACCATGTCAACGCAGACCGGTTCTGTCGCTTGGGTGACCACAGCTAGGGCAAAGTGTCTGGTGTTGACCCCCTCCAGACCCCCAGCAGCAGCGCCGGTTCTGCTTTTAAAGCCGCATTCTTGACTACCCCCCTGCCGCAAATTACAATCCGGCCACAAGCCGAGATAGCTCAGTTGGTAGAGCACTTGACTGAAAATCAAGGTGTCGCCAGTTCGATTCTGGCTCTCGGCACTGGAGTTGCTCGACCGCCGGATCCCCAGCCACCCTTCCAGGCCTAGCCGGGTGGCAGCTGACAATCCCGTGCCCCGACCATGATCCGTGAGGACCCGGATCCCGCCGGGGCCGCAGCGCGCATGACGCCTGGCACGCGCTGGTAGTCGATCAGCGCACCATGAACTCCCTTTCGCCCACTAGCTCATCCCCGGCACTGCGCGGCCGCTATCCGCGGGTCATGCGTTTCTTCATTGGAACCGCGATCGGCGTGGTCTGGTGGGAGCTGGTGCTTCGACGAATCGGGCTACGCAGCCTCGCTCGCCGCACCGCCCCGCGTCGCTATCAGCGGATCGCCCGCCGCTACCGTGGAATGGCGGCCCGGCTGGGCGGCGTGTGGATCAAGGTGGGTCAATTCCTATCGGCGAGAGTCGACATCCTGCCCCAGGAAATCACCCGCGAACTGGAGGGATTGCAGGACGAGGTGGCGCCGGAAGCGTTTTCCGCCATGCGGTCCACCATCGAAACCGAGTTCGATTCCCCGCTTAACCAGTTGTTCCACCACTTCGAAGATCAGCCGTTGGCTTCCGCTTCACTGGGACAAGTGCATCGCGCCAAATTGACCGACGGCAGCGGGGTGGTGGTCAAGGTGCAGCGCCCGGCGATTGAGCAGATCGTTGAAATCGATCTCAGGGCCCTGGGCGTCGTGCTGGGTTGGCTCAAACGCTACCGGGCGATCCGGCGGCGGGCCGATCTGGACGCGCTGCTCGAGGAATTCAGCCGCACCCTGTGGGCGGAACTGGACTACCTGGCGGAGGCAGCCAATGCCGAGCGGTTCCAAGAGATGTTCGCCGGCGACGCGCATGTTCGCATCCCGGCGGTCTATCGTCAGCACACCACCCGGCGGGTGCTGACGCTGGAAGACGTCTATCAGATCAAGATCACCGATTACGACGCCATCCAGCGTGCGGGAGTCGAGCGGCCCGAGGTGGCCGACCGGCTGTTCAAGACCTATCTCCGCCAGATCTTCGAAGAAGGTTTCTTCCACGCCGATCCGCATCCCGGCAATCTGTTCGTCCAACCCGAGAGTGCCGGCGAATGGCGGCTGGTGTTTGTTGATTTCGGCATGGTAGGGCTGCTCGAGCCTTCAGCCAAAGCGGGATTGCGGGATCTGGCGGTGGCGGTTGGCACGCGGGATGTCGATCGTATGGCGTTAGCCTATCAGCAGCTCGGGGTGCTGCTGCCCGGTGCCGATTTGGAACGAATCAAGCAAGCCAGTGCGGAGGTGCTCGACCGCAGCTGGGGGAAGAACATGACCGAGCTGATCCGCACTCATCCGGCGGAAATGCGCCAAGTGTCGGCCGAGTTCCGCGATCTGCTGTATGAGATGCCGTTCCAGGTGCCGACCAACCTGATCTTCCTCGGCCGCTGCGTAGCCATCCTGTCCGGCATGTGCACCGGTCTGGATCCGGAATTCAACCTGTTTGCCGGACTGCAGCCGTACGCCCGTCGGCTGCTGCTGGAGGAGGGTGACGGGGGCGGATTGGACTGGCTGCTCGACTTGCTGCGGCAGTTGGCGGCGATACCGGGGCGGATGGAGGGCGTGCTTGGACAAATCGAGCGGGGTGACTTGCGGGTGCGGGCCGAAGCCGGGCCGCTGCTGAGCGCCCAGCTGGGCGGCCTCACGCGGGCGATTAACCGCCTGACCGCGGCGGTGGTGTTGCTGGGATTGCTCGGGGCCGGAACCGCGCTCTGGCTGTTGTCCGAGCGCCTCCCCGGCGCGGTGCTATTCGCTCTGGCGGCGCTGCTTTCGCTTCTACTGCTTTTTCCACGCCGCGGGGCCAGGCGCTAGACGCCGCGGGGCCTTATTGTGGTCGAGCTGAATTCTCAGGCTTCGGCGCGCTTTTCCAATCGTTCGAGTGCAGCATCGATTACGCTGCGCGCCGCCAGCAGCATCTCGCGGCGTGCCGCGCGCCGATGTTTCACGTACTCCGGTGGGAGCAGCGATTCGTAGCTGTCCCGCCAAGCCTCGCGCGCTGCCCGGAGATGTTCGCGGGCCTCCTCCGGGACCATTCGGTCGAAGGCTTTCCGTGCCTTTTCCTTCTCTTCGCCAGCCATGTTGGCTACCTTCCGGTGCCGGTCAGCTAGATTCTACCGCGCCGGGGACTGCAATCGCGCCGAGCGCCCCCTCCCGGGCGAGCCGTTCGCCCGCGCCGGAGACCGTAGCCGCACCAAGCACCCCCCTGACAGGCTGATTGTGCTCGCGGGCCAGGCCGTGCCAACGCCCCGCCCCCTCGCGGTTCGATTGCTCGATCAACCTAGGCTGTGCCAGCGCCCTCTCTATCTGCGCTCTACGCGGCCTTCGCCGCACGCGCCCGATAGCGTTTTCGCAGCTCATCGATCGGTTCGAGCTCTCCGCTTTCAGACTCGTAATACCAATGCTGCCAGCCGTTGCAAG
>CAZJUE010000184.1:0-5628 GCA_964549025.1 uncultured Anaerolineaceae bacterium
GGGGACCACCGCTCGCAGGGGGAAGCCATGCCGGTGCGCCAGCGTTTCGCCGGAAACGTGCGTGGCCAGCAGGATCTGGTTCACATCGGCGGCGGTGAACAGGTGTGAGTAGCCTTCGGCGGCCCGCAGTCGAACCAGCCGCGGAGTGTCGCGCATCCCAGCGGCCTTCAGCAGCTCCATCAAGCGCACGCCCGACCAGCGCTGGTCGGTGTACCAGCCGACCGTGCAGTCCAGGGTAGCCACCATCCGATGTTGTGGCAACGCCAGTACAGCTGGATAGTCCAACGCCAGCGATTCTGTCACCGCACCGCTCACCCGTAGCTTCCAGTCCACCAGCTCAATCGGAAGTGCGCCGTCGCGCGCCATCGAGGTGACCGGGAAGTTGTTTCCCTCAAACGAGTTGTGCTGTCGCGAACCGGTAAAACGACGCTCGACCGATTCCCGATCGGCAGCAAGCGCCTCCGCCCCCCACCAGCCCACCCCGCCCGCCGCGGCCAGACCGGCCGCGCGCAGGAAACCCCGCCGGCTGGTGAAATCGCTGCGTTTCGGCCGCGGCCAATTACGCCAGCTGTGCAGGATAAACAGCGGCAACAGCAGCATGCCGATCATCCAGTGCCAGGAGATCAGCGTATCGCGCAGGCCCAACACGGTGAGGTACTCCGGCTCAAGCCGCCACATCCAGAACAGGCCCATACCCCCGACCAGCACGATCAAGAGCGTCAGCAGTACCGAAGCCAGCACCCCCAGACTGCGGTCAAAGCTGGGGGCCAGTCCGCGCCGCAGCGAGCGCGCCGAGATTAGCGACTTCCACGGAACCAGCGCTACCAATGCCCAGCCGGCCCAACGGTGAAGCTCGAAAGCCCACCCTTGCAGCGCAAACACCAACCCATACAGCCCGGTCAGGGTCAGTAGGCTGATCAGTCCCAGGATGGCCGTGTTGGTGAAACGCAGAATCACAGGCGGTTCCTTTGGCTGGTCGATCTTATCACCGTGCCCTGTAAGCCGGATGTAAGCGCTGCCCGCAACGCAGCCCCCTATACTGGGTTTGGCCCACATCTGGGCTAGAACGGTTGAGAAGCATGCTACAGGCAACGCGCGAGGAGCGCGAGTGGTTGCTGCGCAACATGGCGCTGGGATTGGTTGACTATCTGGGCGCCCCGTACCCGCCGGTTTGGGTTGAGAATCTGCTGAAGCAGCCGCCGACGGTGTATACGAGTCTATTCACCAAGGTGCGCACCACCAACGGCAATTGGAGTCCGATCTATGAGCGCCCGATATACCGCGACGGCAGAACCACCCGTCCATGGGAGCTGCCGATTGACGAGCGGCGCTACGCCATCGCCCGCGAGATCCTGATCGCGCTAGGCGGCAGCTCCTACGGTCGCGAGATGGGTCTGCCGGAAGTGCTGGTCACCCACCTGGAAGTCTCGCAAGATTACTTCGCCCGGGTGCTGCTGGCACCCGATCCATTGGTGGCCACCTACCGGAAGCAAGGCAAAGATATTCGCGGCTTTGCCGAAACCTTCCTGATCCCCACCCGCATTGCCAGTCAGCGTTGGGAGGATTCGATCTTCGATTTGGCAGCCTAGCTTTGGCGCGGATCAGCCGGCCCAGCATCCATGCCTGCTGAGAGGCGCTGCAAATCGATCGGACCTGAGCCAACAAGGGCAGTCCGTCACTCCATCCGGCCCGCTTCAGCGGGCCGCAATCGTTTGGAGTGTAGAATGATCGAGCTGCCTGTCAGATTCCAAGGAGGAGAAGTATGGCAACCGATCTTAAGCTGACATTGGAGGACCGACCGGGCGCCCTGGCCAGCCTCGGCGAAGCGCTGGGAGCCGCCGGCATCAACATCGATGGCGGCTGTGCCGTCACCGGCGGTGGAAGCGGTGAAGTGCACATTCTGGTGGACGACGCCGGAGCGGCGAGGGCTGCCATCGAGGCCGCCGGAATGAGCATAGATGCCGAACGCGAGGTGCTGGTGGTCGAGGCGGCCAACCAGCCTGGCGAACTGGGAGCCGCCGCCGGCAAGCTCGCCGGCGCCGGCGTGAACATCGAGCTTTACTACGTGGCAGCAGCCGCCAAATTGGTGTTTGGGGTGGACGACGTGCAGAAAGCTCAAGCTGCACTGAGTTGATCCCGGCCCACGACCCGGAGGCGCCAGATCGGGTCACTCCAACCAGCGGCCCCCCGCTCAGGCGGGGGGCCGTTTCTTCATCTAGGCACTGGACGACTGGCGACCGCCTCGATCGAGCGTTTGAAAGCGCATGGCGAACGGATTCTCCGCATCCGCCGGGTGGTGCTGCTCTGCCACTACCTCCCAATCTCCGGCATCGTACTCCGGGAAGAATGCGTCCCCACTGACCTCGGCTTCCACCAGCGTCAAGTACATGCGGTCGACCAGATCGGCCGCCAGCGCTTGACGATAGACCGCCGCGCCCCCGGCGATGAAGATTTCGTGGTCCGGTTCAGCAAGCCCCAGCGCGGCCTCCAGCGATCCGACCACGCTGACATCGCTTGCCGTCCCAGGCACCGCTCCCGGATCGCCGCGGCTCAGCACGATCACCCGGCGTCCAGGCAATCCGCGTTCGGCAATCGGCTCCCAGGTGACCCGGCCCATGATCACCGCGTGGCCCATGGTCAACCGGCGGAAGTGCGCCAGGTCGGCCGGCAGCCGCCAGGGGAGACCTCCCCGCAGGCCGATGGCGCGGTTGCCCTCCGCCATGGCGGCGATGATCGAGACCATCAGACCGAGACGGCGGCCGGGATATGCGGATGGGGTTGGTAGTCGATCAGGGTGAAGTCTGGGTAGTCGAAATCGGACAGCCGGTCGATATCCGGATTAAGCTGCATGCGCGGGAGCGGCCGCGGCTCACGGCCCAGCTGCTGGCGGGCCTGCTCCAGATGGTTGCGGTACAGGTGCGCGTCGCCCAGCGTGTGCACAAACTCCGCAGGCTGCAGCCCGCTCACCTGGGCAATCATCATCGTGAGCAATGCATAGGAGGCGATATTAAAAGGAACTCCCAGGAAGATGTCGGCTGAGCGCTGGTAGAGCTGGCAGGAGAGCTCACCGGCATTGACGTAGAATTGGAACAACGTGGGGCACGGGGGGAGAGCCATCTGCTCGATCGCTGCCGGGTTCCAGGCGCTGACGATCAATCGGCGCGAGTCGGGATTGCGGCGGATCTCATCCACCACCCAATCAATCTGGTCGACCGTTGTGCCATCCGGCGCTTGCCAGGAGCGCCACTGGGCGCCGTAGACCGGGCCAAGTTCGCCCTGATCGTCGGCCCACTCGTCCCAGATGGTCACCCCGTTTTGGTTTAGGTACTGGATGTTGGTCTCGCCGCGCAGCATCCACAGCAGCTCGAAGATGATCGATTTGAGGTGCAGTTTCTTGGTAGTGAGCAGCGGGAAGCCTTGGCGCAGATCGAAACGCATCTGATAGCCAAAGACCGCTCGGGTGCCGGTGCCAGTGCGGTCGTCTTTCTCGACGCCCCGCTCCAGCACGTGCTGCATCAGCTCCAAATACTGCCGCATCGATGATTGGGGGTGCCGGCTTGCCAGAACTTGTGCCGGATCGGGTGAAGTCTAGCATGAATTCAATTGTGGTCGGCTGTGGCAGCGAGTGAGGTTCTGCCGGTGGCAATCCACCGGCTCGGCTCGACGGTAGTTAACCGCCAGCGGCAAATATACCGCGGCCGCTTCGGACATCGCCGCCGATGAGATTGTTCTGGCTCGGCACTGCCTGGTTGGCCGGAATCGCGGTTGGCCAGCTCAGCGGCTTGCCGGCCTGGTTCTACTTCATCGGCATCGGATTGGGTGCGCTGACCTATTTGGCCAATGCAGCGGATCCGGTTGGGCCTGCCGACCAATCGAACGTCGAACTTGGTCGACTGGCCAACCTCTCAGCCCAGCTTCCGCTGCCCAGCCTGCGCACTTCCGCGCTGGTCGTGACCATCGCCTCACTCGGGGCGCTGCGCCTGGCGCTCGCGGCCCCCTCTATCGACCAGCGTCACATCGCCAGCTACAACGACCTGCACCAGCCGTTGGTGGTGACCGGCGTGGTTGCCGACTACCCGGACGTGCGGGATCGGTACATCGGATTGCGGCTGGAGGTCGAGCAGCTCGAATTGCCCGAATCTGGTGATAGCCAATCGGTCGAGGGATTGCTGCTGGTCGAGGCCGACCGCTACGGAGAATACGAATTCGGCGATCGGTTGATGGTTACCGGATTCCTGGAAACCCCGCCGGAGGACTCGGAGTTTTCGTATCGCGATTACCTGGCGCGGCAGTCGGTATTGAGCATGATGACGCGCGCCGCGGTCATCCGGATGGCGCGCGACCAGGGCAACCCGCTGCTGCAAGCAGTCTACGCGCTGCGCACCCGGGCATTCCAGACCATCCACCAGCTGTTTCCCGATCCGGAAGCCTCGTTGCTGGCCGGAATCTTGCTCGGCCTCGAAAGCGGCATCAGCCCGGAGGTGCGTGAGACATTTAACGCCACCAGCACCACCCATATCATCGCCATATCGGGATTCAATTTGACCGTGTTGGCCGCACTGGTGATCCGGCTTTTCGGCCGCTGGCTGGGGATCCGCCGCGGGGCGGTCGCTGCCGCGGCGACCATCAGCCTATACACAGTGCTGGTTGGAGCCGACGCCGCAGTGGTTCGGGCGGCGATCATGGGTGGCCTGGCGTTATTCGCCCGATTCCTGGGCCGGCGAGCCCACGGGTTGGCCAGCCTTTCGGCCGCGGCGGTGCTGATGACCGCATTGCAGCCACTGGTATTGTGGGATATCGGATTCCAGCTCTCGTTCGCCGCCACCCTCGGGCTGGTGCTCTACGCCGATCCGCTGCAGGCCTGGTTCGTGCGGCTGGCGTCGCGCTGGATGCCGACCCGCCGGGCAGAGCGGTTGGCTGAACCAGTCGGCGAGTACCTGTTGTTCACGCTAGCCGCGCAAGCTACTACCCTCCCGCTCACCATTGCATATTTCCAACGGCTGTCGTTCAGCTCGTTGCTGGCCAACCCCGTGATCCTGCCCGCGCAACCGCCGTTGATGATTCTGGGCGGAGTCGCCACGCTGGTCGGGATGGTCTTGCCCTCGCTCGGCAGACTATTGGCGCTGATCGCTTGGCCGTTCCCGGCATTCACCATTCGGGCGGTTGCCGCGTTCGCCGCCATCCGATCGTCGTCGCTGGACCTGGCGCCGGTCGCGCCGCTCACCGTTTTCTTTTTGTACGCACTCGTGTTCGGGATCAGCTGGCTGGCCGGGCGTCCGCCCGAATTGCGACCGACCATCCCGCGGCCATCGATGGCGGCCGTGGTATTCGGACTCCTGATCATGACCGGAGTGACCTGGCGGGAGCTGGTCACCCGGCCGGATGGCAAGACCCATCTGACCGTCTTCGATAGCGGCAGCCGTCTCATTGAGAGCGCCCACGGTCGGTTCGTGCTGATTGGTGGTGGCGATTCGGCGGTGCTGCTTTCCCAGCAGCTAGGGCGCCGGCTCCCCCTGCTGCATCGAGAGATCGATTGGCTGGTAATCACCGATACCCGTGAGCCGCGGGTACGTGGCCTGGTCGGTTTGAGCGACCGCTACCGAATCCGCGCGGCGCTGGTTCCAGGCC
>CAZJUE010000185.1:0-5611 GCA_964549025.1 uncultured Anaerolineaceae bacterium
AACTCGAACTTAGCGGCTTCGTGGCTGAAGTGGAAATCTACCAGGCGGCGGCTTCGACCGAGGATGGCAACTACCGGCACGGCCTGATGATCCGCGAGGAATCAGGGGACTACTACGCCTTTCTGATCTCGCCGCGCGCCCACACTTGGCGGGCGATCAAGAGCAGCCCGGGCGGCATCGCCATCATGGATCAGGGAACCAATGAGACTATCGCCGGGCTTACCCGCGATGCCCGAGATCGGATAACGGCAATCGCCAATGGCCCTGAGCTTTCGTTCTTCATCAACGGGGAGCTGGTGACACAGGTGTACGACTCAGAATACCCGAGCGGCAATATTGGCTTCATCGTCCAGACGCTCGACGAAACCTACGCCCACATTCATTTTGACCGCGTGGTGGTCCGCCAGCTGCCGCGCAACGCAACAGAGGTAGCCGAGATTCCATCCGGTCGGGAAGTCGACTACGTTTCATCCGAGCCGGCCTGCGGCGGCTCGGTCACCGGCGACGACCTGCTCGAGAGCTTCTTCACCTATACCGTGCGCGAAGGGGACACGTTGTCGGCGATCGCCAACCTGTTCGGTCTTTCATTGGTGGATCTCAAAGGCGCTAATGGAAGGCGAATTGACGATCCCAACGTCATCCGCGTCGGACAGACCCTGGTCATCCCGGAGCAGTAGCTTCTCAACTCAGCCTCGTACAACCGCAAAATCGGTCCGGCGATCACCGCCGATCCAGTTCCATCGCGGCGTGCGGCAGGGAGACGGCCCCCCGCCAAGCGGCTCACCCAAAGCATGACTGCCGCGTCCGAAGGACCTGCCGATCGTCACCTGACTGCGCCGATCAAGTATGGTCTGATCGGCGAGTTGTCCAAATCATGACGGATCGACAACTCGAAAGGGAGTGGAATGGCTGAAATCGATCGAATGGTAGATCAGTTCCTGGCGCAGGAGCGGATCGCCGTGGTTGGTGTCTCGGATCGCCGCGAGACCGGCTGCAACCAGAGCTACCGCAATCTGAAAGAGGCGGGCTACCAGGTCAGCCCGGTTAACCCGCGCATCTCCGAGTTCGAAGGGGCGCCGTGCTATCCGGATTTGAACTCCATCCCGGAGCGGCCGCAAGCGGTGTTCATCCTGGCCAATCCGTCGGTTACCGAGCAAATCGTGCAGCAATGTGCCGATCTGGGGATCAAGCATGTCTGGATGCACTGCATGATGGGAACCCGGCCGGGCTTGGCGTCTGGCATAACCAGCGTATCTCAAGCAGCGGTAGATACTTGCCGGGAGCACGGGATCCAGGTGATCCCCGGGAGCTGCCCAAACCAGTTCCTCGATCCCGATATCGGTCACCGGATGATGCGCGTTCTCTTCCGCACGCTGGGCTTCCTCAGGATGCCGGCCGGCAGCACGGTGCAGGCCGCCAGCTGAAGCGCAGCGATCGCTTGGCCATCCGGATTCCGATTGTGGTCCGCCTGGCCGAGTCGATCTTGCGTGCCCCAAGATGAATCAGGTATTGGTCACATATGCCACCATGGCCGGCTCCACCGCCGAGGTCGCGCAGGCCGTCGCCGATGAGTTGAGCGAACGGCGACTCCAGGTGAGCCTCCGTCCACTGGCTGAAGTCGACGATCTCGCAGGCTACGATGCGGTGGTGCTCGGGGCGCCGATGATCCTCGGATGGCACCGCGCCGCGCTGCGTTTCCTGCGCAAGAATCGCCGGGGGCTTGAAGACAAGCCGCTGGCGCTATTCGTCACTTGCCTGAGCCTAACCGAGGCCGACGAGCCGCCTGCGGAGCTGCCACGGTTATTCATCGATCCGCAGCTTCCCAAACCGCCCGCCAATTCTGGCCGCTTGAGCCTGCGAGAGCGATACACGCGGCTGGCGAACTACTTGCGCCCGATTCTGCGGGCGACTCGCAGCGCTCGGCTGACCAGCCTGGCCTTCTTCGGCGGGCGTTTGGAATTCGGTCGCCTGAAATGGTGGGCGGTGTTGTTTGCCTGGTTGATCGTGCGCGCCGCGCCGGGCGACCGGCGGAACTGGGAGGCGATCCGCAGCTGGGCGGCCGGGCTGCCGCAGGCTTTGGGATTGGAACAAGAGCCTACGGCCCAGGCGGTCTAGCCCGAATATCGTTTCGCCCCAAGTGATTCCGATTGGGCCGGGTGGCTGCAATCGGCTCTACTAGCCGCTCGGCAGCTGACCGGTGGCCGTTCAAGAATGCGAAATCGCCCGCCTCTACGGCGGGCGATTTCGCATTGCTGTCTCCAGCCTGGATGCGATGGCCTCCAAGCCGGGGCAGATGACCTAGCGCTTTTCGATCGGAACGAACTCGCGCTCGCGTTCGCCCAGGTAGACCTGGCGCGGACGGGCGATTGCTTGCTCTTTGTCCTCCAGCAGCTCCTGCCACTGCGCCAGCCAACCGACCGTTCTGCCGATGGCAAACATCACCGGGAACATGTCAGTGGGGATCTCCAGCGCCTGGTAGATGATCCCAGAGTAGAAGTCGACGTTGGGGTAAAGCTTGCGCGATACGAAGTAGTCGTCCTCTAGCGCGATCTTCTCCAGCTCCAGCGCAATGTCGAGCAGTGGGTTGCGGCCAGTGACTTCGAAGACCTGATCGGCGGTCTCCTTGATGATCTTGGCCCGCGGATCGTAATTCTTGTAAACCCGGTGCCCGAAGCCCATCAGCCTGAATTCGCCCTGCTTGACCCGCTTGACGTACTCGGGGATGTGCTCAACATCGCCGATCTCGTTGAGCATCTTGAGCACCGCCGCGTTGGCGCCGCCGTGCAGCGGGCCGGAGAGCGCGGCCGCCGCGCCGGCCAGGGCCAGATAGGGATCGGCATGGCTCGAGCCGATCGCTCGCATGGTGCTGGTGCTGCAGTTCTGTTCATGGTCGGCGTGCAGGATGAACAGCACATCCAGTGCCCGCTCCAGAATCGGATTCGGCTCGTACTTGGCCTCCGACATCTTCTTCATCATGCTCAGGAAGTTGCCGGTGTAGCTGAGGTCGTTGTCCGGATACACGTAAGGCCGGCCCTGGCTGTGGCGGAATGAGAATGCGGCGACGGTCGGCACCTTGGCGATCAGCCGCCGGATCTGGTGCAGCCGAACCTTGGGATCGGCGATGTTCTTGGCCTCCGGATAGAAAGTCGAGAGCGCCGCCACTGAGCTGACGAACATCCCCATCGGGTGCGCGTCTGCCCGAAAGCCCTGCATCAGAGTTTTCATATTCTCGTGCAGGAAGGTGTGGTGGGTGATGTCGAATACCCACTCGTCCAGCTGCTCCTGGGTCGGCAGCTCACCAAAGATCACCAAATAGGCCACCTCCAGGAAGGTGCTATTCTCGGCCAGCTCGGCGATCGGATAGCCCCGATACTCCAGGATGCCCCGCTCGCCGTCGATGAAGGTAATGGTGCTCTTGGTCGAGGCGGTGTTCTTGTAGGCCGGATCGTAGCTCATCATCCCGAAGTCGTCGTCCTTGACCTTGATCTGCCGCAGGGTCATAGCCGGGATGGTGTCGTTCTCGATCGGTACCTGATACTGCTTCTCGTTGCGGCTGTCGACGATTGTGAGTTGATCGCCAGTTGCGGCCTTGTCCTTCTCTTTGCCGTCTGGCTTTACGCTGGTAACCATGAGTTATCTCTCCTTGCTCGCAGAAGCCCAAGGCCATTCACTGGTTGAGTGGGGGATGGGCACAAACAACTATAGCCCGGTGGGGCCGGCTATTGTGACAATAGGCGCAACCGATCCACAGCGGAAGGGCGAAGAGTCCCCAATTCCGGGGTGACATCCGTCCCTGACGTTCGGCCGTTTTGGCCGAACCGAATCTCACTGGGGCGCTCGCTGATCAACACCTACTATGGTATCGCGCGGCAGGTCGCGCGGAGCAAGGGGAGGGCTGGTGCGACCGAGCTTCAAGCTGTCCGAATGGCGCGAGGGTGCACACGCGGCTGATCGGCCAGACCAGCCAGGCAGGAGGTGCCAAATGACTTTCGACCCGGCCATGGAGCTTCAACGGTACCTGGCGCTGGGTGAGCATGGGGGCGTAAACCCATCCATCTCGGATTCGAGCACCTATGTCTTTCCGGAAGTCGAGCTGATGCGGCAGGCTTTCGAGCACGAACTCGATGGACGTTACTTATACTCGCGGCACCGCAGCCCGACCAATGACGCGCTGGCCGGCGCGCTGGCGCGCATGGAAGACGGCGATGGCGCTCAGCTGATGGCCTCGGGCATGGCGGCCATCAGCACCGCTCTGCTCAGCCTGTGCTCAGCCGGCGATGAGATCGTATGCTCCCGGACGGTCTATGGCGGCACCTATGCTTTGATGGCCAATTTGCTAGCGCGGTTGGACATCCGGACCACCTTTCTCGACATCCGCGATTTGGAGGCGGTCCGGGCGGCGATCACCCCCCAGACCAAGGCGCTGTACTGCGAGACGTTGAGCAATCCGCTGCTCGAGGTCGCCGACCTGCCGGCACTGAGCGAGCTGGCCCGAGAGGCTGGGATCCCACTGGTGGTCGACAACACCTTCAGCCCGCTGATCTTCTCTCCGCTGCGGCTGGGAGCCGAGGTGGTGGTACATAGCCTGACCAAGTTCATCAATGGTGCCAGCGATACGGTGGCCGGCTGCGTGGTGTCGTCCCGGGAATTCATCGACCGGTTGGACGACTGTACCAGTGGTACCAGCATGTTGCTCGGGCCGACGCTGGATAGCCTGCGCGCTGCCAGCATTTTAAAGAATTTGCGCACGCTGCATCTACGGATCGCCAAACATGGGGAGAATGCCCTGTACCTGGCCGAGCGTTTCGAGCGCGCCGGATTCCGTACTCACTATCCGGGCCTGGCTGGCCATCCTCAGCACGAATTGGCCAGCTGGTTGATGAACCCCGGCTTTGGATACGGCGGCATGCTGAGCGTCGACCTGGTGGAACAGCAGACGGCCGGTCGGTTCCTCGAACGACTGCAGGAAGAGCGGGTCGGCTTGCTGGCGGTCAGCCTGGGCTATTCCCGTACGCTTTTCAGTGCGCCCGCGTTGAGCACCTCCTCCGAGATCCCCGCCGCGGAACAGGCCGACATGGGACTCAGCCCCGGCTTGGTGCGGATCTCGGTGGGCTTGGATAGCGACATTGCGCGCACCTGGGAGCTGATGTCCGGCTGCCTGCAGGAGCTCAATTTGGCGCCGCCCGTGCCGGCCTAGCCACAAGTAGCAGTCTGTCTTGTTGCGGCCGCTCTCCACGGGCGGCCGCACTCGCGCGGCCCGTCGGCTAGAATGGACCCAATGGCCGATCGGGTTACTCAGCATGTCAGGATCGAGCACGCCCGGCTGACCTCGCTGGTGGAAGCGCTCACCAGCGGGGTGTTTCTGGTCGACACCGAAGACACAATTACCGAGCTCAATCAGCGGTTGGCGGACGATTTGCAGGTCGAGGCCGACCAGCTGATCGGCCGACCGTACCAAGAGCTGTTCGCCAAGCTGCTGGAGCAAGCTGCCGAACCGGAAGTGGTGCAGAAGTCCTTGGCCGAGGCGGTGATCGCAATCGCCGAGCGGCCGGTGGTCGAGCTTGGTTTGAACACCGAGCCTATCCGCAGCCTGGAGATCAGCTTCTTCCCC
>CAZJUE010000186.1:0-5580 GCA_964549025.1 uncultured Anaerolineaceae bacterium
CGGTCATCACCAAGGCCTTCTCGTAGGTCTTGGCTTCCATGTTCTTCTCGATGCCAGTGTGCAGGAATCCTATGTCTGGCACGCAATTCACGATCCGCTCGCCGTCGAGCTCCAGCAACAGCCGCAACACGCCGTGGGTGCTGGGGTGCTGCGGACCCATGTTGAGCAACATGGTCTCGCCTTCCAAGGCGCGATCCGACACCAGCTGCTTGAGCTCGTCCACAGTGATTTCCATTCGCTGCTCGAGCACGGCTATTCCTTGACGTACCGCTTGCGCTTGTCGATCTCGCCGAAGATGAAGGTGAACTGCAGGCGGTTCACTCGCTGGCCGACCCGCTTAATCTTCTGCATACCGTTTCCTGCGGTCGATCTCGTCGAAGTTGAAGGTGAACTGGACCTCTTCGTAGCCGAGCGGATAGTCCTTGCGGAGCGGATGACCTTCCCAGTCGTAGGGCATCAAGATGCGGCGCAGATCGGAGCTGCCGCGGAAGACGATGCCGAACATGTCAAAAACCTCGCGCTCGTGCCAGTTGGCGTTGGGATAGACCGGTTCAACGCTGGGCAGCTCGGCGTCGTTGCCGGGCAGCCAGGTCCGCATGCCGACGAAACGATTCTCCATCACCGAGTACAGTTGATAGACCACCTGGAAGCGCGGTTCCTCGGGCCAGCGGTCGGAGGCGGTAAGCGCCGCCAGCAGGTCGTAGCCGACCTCTTTGAGCTCCTGACAGGCCTCCAGCACACTTTGTGGATCGACCTCAGCCATCGGCTGCCCGCGGAATTCCTCGATGACATGCAGTCGATCGCCGAGCGGTTCACGCAGCGCCTCCAGCGTCACGTGAGCTTCTCCTTCATCACCTTGTCGTGCAGGGTGAGAACTCCGTGGATCAGCGCTTCAGGGCGCGGCGGGCAGCCGGCGATGTACACATCCACCGGCATGATTTCATCCACGCCGGGCACCAGCGCGTAGTTATTGAACACTCCGCCACAAGAGCAGCAATCGCCCATGGCGATCACCCACTTCGGCTCGGGCATCTGGTCGTACAGCCGGCGAAGTACCGGGGCCATCTTGCGGGACACCCGTCCGGCTACGATCAGCAGGTCACTCTGACGCGGGCTGGCGCGCATCAACTCCATGCCAAAACGACTCATGTCGTAGTCGGAGGCTTGGGCGGACATCATCTCAATCGCGCAGCAAGCCAGTCCCGTAAGCAGCGGCCACATGGCGCGGGTGCGGCTCCAGTTCACAGCTTTCTCCAGCGAAGTGGTCACCGCCCCCAGATTGCCGAGCTTGGTCTCTACTCCCAATCCAGGGCCCCCGTCTTCCAGGCATAGGCCAATCCAGCCAACAGAATAACCACAAACACCAGCATCTCGATCAGGCCGGTAAGCTTGAGATCTCGCAACACCACCGCCCACGGCAACAAGAAGATGATCTCAATGTCGAATAAAATGAAGAGCACCGCGATCAGGTAGAAGTGCACCGGAACCCGCCGAGTACCGGGTCCGTACGGCATCATTCCCGACTCGTAGGGCTGCCCTTTGCGGAGGTTGGGACGCCTGGGTCCGAAGAGGTGCCCCAATCCAGCAATCAACGCCGCCACGCCGATCGAGAAGACGATCAAAACGGCGATGGGCAGGTATTCACTCGGCATATCGAATAGTAAGTGGGGATCCTTGGGCGACTAAGTTCATTCTATCACAAAGGGTATTTTGCCTTGATTTGCGGAAGCTGACGGACCGATTGGAAAGGCGATCGAATTGAAGGTAAGCACAAAGGGAAACGCAAAACTCACCGCCCTGCTGGAGTCTATCAACTCCGACGCCGAGCTATTGCAGCTGTGGGAATCGGCCAACGCTAATGCAGTGCGCCGGCTGGGAATGAGCGACCACGGGCCGGTGCACATTCAAATCGTCGCCAACGCCTGCGTCAAGATCCTGCGGCTGCTGGTGGAGGCCGGTGTGGAGCCGAGCCTGGTGTCCGAGCATGGGATGACAAACGATGACGCCGAGTTGGTGGTGGTGCTGGCGGCCTGCCTGCACGATGTCGGAATGGCAGTACACCGCGACAACCACGAGAACTACAGCCTGATCCTGGGCTACCCTAAGGCACGCCAGTTACTTGGGCCGCAGTACCGCGAGCCGCAGCTGACCCTCATGGTATCGGAGGTATTGCACGCGGTGATCGCACACCGCTGGGATGTGCGACCGCTTACGCTGGAGGCCGGCGTGCTGAAAGTGGCTGACGCGCTGGATATGACCGAAGGCCGCTCACGCATTCCCTTTGAGGCCGGCGATGTCAACATCCACTCGGTCTCGGCGCAGGCGATTGACGCGGTCAAGATCGAGAAGGGCGAGGAGCTGCCGGTACGAGTCGACATCCTGCTCAACAACTCGGCCGGCATATTTCAGGTCGATGAGCTGCTCAAGCGCAAGCTGGCCAACTCCACCCTGGCGCCCTACGTGGAAGTGATCGCCCACCTGGAGACCGAAAGCGAGCGCAAAATTCTGGGGGTGCACAAGTTCTAGCCATCGGTCAACTGCGGCTGACAGAATTCGCCCCCCGCCCCGGGCCGAGCATCATCCGCCAGCCAGTTCACCCATACCCTAAGGAGTAGGTTTTGATCGAAGTTGCCATCATGCTGGAAGGCCAGAATGGCCTGAACTGGGAACACTGGAAGAACATCGCTCGCGCGGTAGAAGACTTGGGCTACGTCGGCCTGTACCGCTCGGATCACTTCACCAACGCCCGGCCGCCGGACAAGGATTCGCTGGAGCTGTGGGTGTCGCTCGCCTGGTTGGCCGGCAATACTCAACGGATCGAGTTCGGACCAATGGTTGCGCCGCTTTCCTTCCGCAATCCGGTCTTCGCCGCCCGCATGGGCAAGGACATCGACGAGCTCTCTGGCGGCCGGTTTATCCTCGGTCTGGGCGCCGGATGGCAGGAACGCGAGCATGAGAAGTTCGGCTTCGACTTGCTCGAGCCCGGGCCGCGGTTTGACCGCTTTGAGGAGGGCGTAGAAGTTGCGTATCGGCTGCTGCGCGAGCGCGAGCCGGTGGACTTCGACGGCGATTATTTCAGTCTGAAGGAGGCGACGCTTTATCCACAGCCCAGCCGCAACGGACGGCCGCCCATTCTAATCGGCGGGCGCGGCTGGAACCGTACCCTGCCCCTGACCGCCCGCTTTGCCGACGAGTGGAACTGCGGCTTTCGGGGGCCGGAGGAATTCAAGCGACGAAACGCCCGGCTAGATGAACTCATGGACGCCGAAGGCCGCCAGGCCGAAGAGATCCGGCGTTCGTTGGTCAATATCACGATTTACGGCCGGGACGAGCAGGAAGCTGCGCAGAAGATCGAGCAGCGTGGCTACAGCGAGGAAGCGATTGCCGAGTTCGGCATGATCCACGGCACCGCGTCACAAATCCACGATCAGATCGCTAAATACGAAGAGGCCGGCGTCCAGCGCATCCTGCTACAGTGGTTGGAGCTGGAGAATCTGGACGGGTTGGCCAAGCTGGCCGAAGCGCTCCTGTAACCATACGCTACTGTAGCTCGATCGGGCCGCCTACCTGGCGATCCTGGGACCGGTTGGCGCTGGAGAAAGCCATAAACAGCCGGCGCTCACCGGACCACCAATACCGGGCAGTCGAACTCCTCAATCGCATCCCGTAAACGCTTTCCGGCCAGCAACGGGCTCTGCGCGGGCAGCACCAATACCGACGGTTCGCTGCGGCGAATCAGCCGGGCGAGCTCGCGGCTGTCCATGCCAATCAGCCAGCGGTAGCGCGCCTGCACGTTGACCGCCTGGGCACGTTCGGCTGCCACGGTCTGCAGGCGCCGCGCCTCGATCTGGTCGCTCGCAGCAACGCCAATCGTCAAGTAGCGCGCCGCGCGGCGAGCCAGCAGCAGCGCGGTAGCCAGCGCCCGGTCTGACATCTCTGAACCATCGAAAACCGCCAACAGCGATGGATGCAGCCGGTGGTGCGACCCCAACAACAACACCCGCTCCGGAGCGGCGCTGAGCACCGCTTCAGCGGTCGAACCCAGCACCTGCTTATCCGACCAACCTACCCGTCCCAGGATCACCAAGTCGGCGGTGGTGGAGGCCGACAACAGCTGGCGATCTATCACCCCTCGCAGTACCCGAAAGTCCCAGGGTACCTGCCATCGCTCGGCGCTGCGCTGAAGCGCCTGGCGAGCACGCTCCGCATGGCTGCGCATGCCGTAGCTGACGCGCTGATGGTCCACCCTCCGCACTCGCCCGGTAGCCGAGCCCACCTCCACCGTGATTCGCAGCTCAGCCAGGCGCAGCAGGTTGATGTCCTCAACAAAGACACCGACGACCTCCGCACCCAGACGGCCGGCCAGCTCCACTGCAGCGTCCATGGCCGCAGTGCTATGCGGGGAGGCGTCCAGCGCCACCAAAATCTCTGAGATTGACTGCGACTGAGGAGCCTTTGGCGCGGCACCTTCAGGGTGACCGTCGTTCATACTCGCCAGGCTCGGTACACACCGCGGCTGCGTTCAGCTCGCCTCATCGCCATCGCTTCCGTCTTCCGCATCCGAATCCTCCGTCGCCGTTTGATCGTCGGCATCGGGATTCGAGCCGTCGTCGTCCGAGCTCCGCTCCTCTGCGAACTCGGCCAGCCTGGATTGCACTCGGGCGTTGATCGAGCCCTCGGGGAAACTGCCGTCCTCAAGCAGCTCGCCGGCAGGGATCCCGGTGAGCAGCTCGATTCCCTGGTCGATGTCTTCCACCGCGTACACCTGAAAGCCGCCTTGCTCCACCGCCTCGATCACCTCCCTTCGCAGCATCAGGTGCTGCACGTTGGAGGCCGGGATCAACACGCCGTGCTCACCCGTCAGCCCACGCTGCTTGCAGATGTCGAAGAACCCTTCGATCTTCTCGTTGACCCCACCGATCGCCTGGATCCGCCCATGCTGGTTGACCGAACCGGTGACCGCCAGGGACTGCTTGATCGGCGCCTCGGCGATGGCCGAAAGCAGCGCGTACAGCTCGGCCGAGGAGGCGCTGTCACCCTCTACGCCAGTATAGGACTGTTCGAACACCAGGCTGGCGGCCAACGAGAGCGGCTTCTCGGATGAGTAACGCGAACCCAGGTAGGACCCCAGAATCAGCACCCCCTTGGAGTGAATCGGGCCGCCCATCTCGACTTCGCGTTCAATGTCGACCAGTTCTCCTTTCCCCACCCGCACCCATGCCGTGATGCGATTTGGCCGCCCGAAGGTGAAGTCGCCCAGGTCGATCACCGAAAGCCCATTGACCTGACCGGTCTGTTCGCCCTCGGTATCGATCAGCACTGTATGGCGCTGGATCTGCTCCTGCATGCGCTCGCGCAAGCGGTCGGAACGGTAGATCTGCGCCTCTATTGCCTGTCCCACATGTTCGGCGCCGATGACCTCGCTGCCGGCTTGGTCGCCCCAATAATCGGCCTCGCGCATCAGATCCGTGATTCGGTTCATCTGGATTGACAGCTTCTGGCCATCGCCCACCTGGCGCGAGCTGTGCTCGATCACCCGTGACACCGCGCCGGGATCGAGCGGACGCAGCTCGTGCTCCT
>CAZJUE010000187.1:0-5578 GCA_964549025.1 uncultured Anaerolineaceae bacterium
CCAGCATCGGCTTCAGCATGTTGCCCGCGTCCACCGCGCCCTCGGCCGCGCCGGCGCCGACCACCGTGTGCATCTCGTCCACGAACAACACGATTTCGCCGGCCGCCTCGGTGACCTCCCGCAGCACGGCCTTCAGTCGCTCCTCGAACTCGCCGCGGTACTTGGCGCCGGCGACCAGCGCGCCCATGTCCAGCTGCACAATACGCTTCTTCTTCAGCCCCTCGGGGACGTCGCCGCGTACGATGCGCTGGGCGAAGCCCTCGACGATGGCGGTTTTGCCCACTCCCGGCTCGCCGATCAGCGCCGGGTTGTTCTTGGTGCGTCGCGAGAGCACCTGAATCAAACGGCGAATCTCCTCGTCACGCCCGATCACCGGATCGAGTTTGCCGCGCCGCGCCAGTCGGGTCAGGTCGCGGCCGTATCGCTCCAGGGCCTGATAGGTGTCCTCCGGATTCTGCGACACGACCCGCTGGGATCCACGGATGCTGGTCAGTGCTTGCAGAATGGCATCCGGCGATGCGCCGTAGCCCTCCAGGAGCTTGCGCAGCGGACCGCCGGCCAGCGCCAGGAGCAGGTGTTCAGCCGAGACGTAATCATCCTTCATCGCCGCGGCTTGTTTCTCGGCTGCCTGGAGTACTTCGCTGGTAGCCCGGGCCAATCCTAGCTGCGAGCTCGGCCCTTCGACCCTGGGCCGACTGGAAAGCTGCTGCTCGAGTTCGCCCTCCAACAGCTCCAGGTTCCCGGCAATGCGAGTAATGAGTGCCGGAACGACGCCGCCCTCCTGCCGCAGCAATGCAAGCAGTAGATGCTCCGGTTCCAGGCTCGAATGTCGGAAGTCCTCCGCCATCCGCTGGGCGGCAAGCACCGCCTGACCGGCTTTTTCAGTGAATCGATTCAGGTCCATAGCTACCCCCTTGGCTTGTTGTCGCGTTGCGCTGACATATCGGTATCAGCATAGGTCGGCAAGATCTGATCAACGTAAGTGCGGTGTTAGAGCAGGATCAGCGAGCTGGTTAACGGAAATCCGATATTGCACTGATTCAGTTCTGATGTTGGCTGGCTAGACTTGCCGGCATGAGAAGCCAAAACAGGTATCTAACTGGAGGTAGACCGATGAGAGGCTATTACTGGAGTAGACCGCGCTGGCGTTCTTGGAGCGTGCGGCCGGAGCACTTCAACGGCGGCCGGCGCATGCCGGTCGAAGTCCGAGCCGACGATGAGAGTTACATCATCCGGGCGCTGGTGCCGGGGTTGACCGCTGACGAGGTGCAGGTCGAGGTCCTGGAAGACCTGGTGACCCTGCGCTCGAATGGAACCGAGCACGGCGAACAGGATGAAACTCAGGGTGAGGCGTTGCTGAGCGAGCTTGATCGCCGCGGCGGTGCTTTCCGCCGCATCCGTCTGCCGGAGGCAGTCGAGGCCGAGCAAGTGGAAGCCAAGCTCGAGCACGGCATGCTGACCGTCCGGCTGCCCAAGTCGGAGGCCAGGCGGACAAAGCGGATCGAGGTCAAGTCCAAGTAAGATCGCAAGCCCGGTAGCGCCCGGCGCATCGGGAACGGATAGCTGGCGGCGGGACCCCCGCACAAAGGGGGGTCCCGCCGCTGAGTTACAATGGCGGCGCGGCTGCTGAACACGGTTGCCGGCCGCTTATTTGTGTTACTCCCCACGGAGGGCAGTTGTTTCCCATTCGAGATACCGTGCGTTCGCGATCGTTTCCGATCGCCACCTACGGTTTGATCGCTCTCAACGTGCTGATCTTCCTGTTTGGGATTTCGCTGGGAACCCGCGGCACCGAGAGCCTGCTCAACAACTTCGGCGTCGTGCCGGCGGCGCTCTCGATCGCGCGGCCATGGACCTTCGCCACGCTGCTGACCTCGATGTTCCTGCACGGCGGCTGGTTCCATCTGATCAGCAATATGTGGACGCTGTTCATCTTCGGCGACAACGTCGAGGACCGTATGGGGGTTGCCCGCTACCTGGTGTTTTATGTCACCGCCGGCCTGGCAGCCGGGCTCACTCACGTGCTGTTTGCCTCTGGATCACGGATCCCGACCGTCGGCGCCAGCGGCGCAATCGCCGGAGTGCTGGGCGCTTATTTCGTGTTGTTTCCCCGCTCGCGTGTGACCACGTTGATTCCGCTCTTCATCCTGCCATGGTTTGTTGATATCCCGGCGGTTTTCTTCATTGGGTTCTGGTTCTTCACCCAATTGGCGCAGGGTCTGACTCAATTGGGCGCACTGGGAGACTTCGGCGGCATCGCCTGGTGGGCGCACATCGGCGGCTTCATCGTTGGGTTGTTGCTGGTGCGGCTGTTCGCCCCCAAGCCGAAGGTACGCCGGATGTGGTACCCGGACGAGCACTGGCCCTGGTAGTTGGAGCGACGCTATGGACTTCTTCAACATTCTATGGATCTTCCTGATCCTCTCCTCGCTGCAGCCGATCATTCGGCAGCGCATCCTGGAGGCGGCTCGCCAGCGGGCGATCAAGGATCTGGAAGAGCACCGCCAATCGCGAGTGATCGCGCTGATTCACCGGCAGGAGACACTGGCGCTGCTGGGCTTCCCGCTGGCGCGCTACATCGACATCGCCGATTCAGAACAGATCCTACGGGCGATCAAACTCACCGACGACGACGTCCCGATTGATCTGATTTTGCACACTCCCGGTGGCCTGGTGTTGGCCGCCGAGCAGATCGCGCAAGCGCTGGGCAGGCACCCGGGGCGGGTTACCGTGTTCGTACCCCACTACGCCATGTCGGGCGGCACTTTGATCGCCTTGACGGCAGACGAGATTGTGATGGACGAGAACGCGGTGCTGGGGCCGGTGGATCCGCAGGTCGGACAATCGCCGGCGGTCTCAATCTTGAGCGTGCTGGAGCAGAAGGACATCAATGAGATCGATGATCAAACGCTGATCTGGGCCGACGTGGCCCGCAAAGCCATCGCTCAGGTGCGCGAGACGGTCAGCCGGCTGGCCAGCATGCGCGGCCAGATGTCCGAGCGATCGGCCGAGAGCCTGGCCGAGACGCTTTCCGCCGGTCGCTGGACCCACGATTACCCGATCACCGTGGACGAGGCCTCCCGACTGGGACTGCAAGTGTCGACCGAAGTTCCCGAGCAGGTCTATAAGCTGATGAGCCTGTATCCGCAGACCCGCCAGCGACGTCCTTCGGTGGAGTACATCCCGACCCCGTATGGGCCGGAACCCTCCGGGGAGCAGCCGAACAATTAAGGAGCGAACTTGGCAGAGAATCGCGTAGATCCCAATCGGGCAACCGCCGAGGAGCTGCAGCAGCTACCCGGGATCGGAGCTGGACTGGCGCAGCGTATCGTCGATCGCCGGCCGTACGGCTCCTCCGAGGACTTGCTTGGCGTGCCGGGACTTGGGTCCGGTACGCTGGATCGCATCCGGTCGCGGCTCCGCTTTGAGCCGTCCGTCGACGATAAAGCGCGGGAGGCCGAGTCGGGCGGTGGTTCCCCCGAGCCCGGCGGCAAGCAAGCCCGCGCGGAGCGCGCTGCCGCAAGGGCCGGTGCGGATGCGCCAGCCACCGGCTCGGCGCTGGCGCTGCGCAGCGCGCCAGTCTTCCAGGGGACGAGCATCTGGACCGTGCTGGCAGTCGGTGCAGCCAGCGTGCTGTTTTCGATCTCGCTGACGCTGCTGGTGCTGCTCGGCATCAACGGAACGTTGGACTACGGTCGGCATGCTGCAGTACGGCAAGTCAGCAATCAGATCGGCCAGCTCGAGTCCGACCTGAGCCAGGCCAACTCCGAGCTCAGCGCGCTGCGGCGCAGGCTGGAGGTCATCGAAGGGGTGGGCGGCCGCATGACCGAGGTCGAGGGTCGGGTGGATCAGCTGCAGCAACAACTCGAGCGCGCCACCGGCTCGCTACAAGACATGCGTGAACAGCTGGAGCTGGTACAGCAGCGCACCGAGCGCATCGAGCAGTTCGAAGCTTTCCTGAATGGCTTGCAGCGGCTGCTGGGGCAGGTGGTCCCGCAACCGGAGGGCCAGTGAGATGACCATGGAAGAGCCGGCCCCTACCGCAGGACGACGCTTCATCGCCACGCTTACACGCATCCTCCTGGTCGCATTGATCGGGCTGGCGATCGGCGTGGGTGCTTATTTCGGATTGCCGTTGGCGTACCGTGGATTAGTCGAGCCGGTACAGCTCAACGCCGATCGGATCGACGACCTGGAGCAGCAATTGGCACGCACCCGCGCCGACCTGACCGGGCTGTCGGAGCACGGCGCCGAACGGTCCGCGGATCTGGAAGCGGCCAGCGTGGAGACCCGCGAATCGTTGGGGGAATTGCGGGTCGGAATCGAGGGCGACCTAGCCGACCTGGCCGCCGAGTTGGATGATCTGGCAGATCAGGTGGGATCGTTGGGCCAGACCGTCAGCTCGCAAGCCGAGGCGTTGCAGACGCTCGAAGCGCGAGCTGAGCCGGACGTCGAAATCCAGCGCCAGCTGACCATCACCCGCGCGCTGCTGCACTTGCTGCGGGCCCGGCTGTGGCTGATCGAGAACGACCAGGTATTGGCGGCAGCGGAAGTGCAGGTCGCTCGAGATGCCCTGGAGGGCATCGCCGGCGTGGAGTCGGCCGTGGCCCGGCTGAATCAAGCGCTGGACGAATTGGTCGCGACGCCGCTGGTAGCCTCCGAGGATCTTGAAATCGCCTGGACGCTGCTGCTGAGCGCCGAGCCGAACGCAACCCCCGGACCGCGGGAGTAGCGAAAGCCGACCGACGTCTGGTCATGTCCCCGCCGAGACGCGTGGACAACTTAGGAGGAGAAACGACTGATGGATGAACCGCCCGTGGAAGAAACCACGCCGCAAGGCCCGACACCGTCGGAGCCCGAAATGGAGACATCCGTCCCGGAGGGCGCGACTGAGCCTGAAGCCGGAACAGACGCATCTTTCCCGGAAGGCACGATGGGGTCGGAAGCAGGCACCGAGTCGGCGCCATCCATGACTGGCGAGCCCGAAGCAGGGGCAATGGATCAGCCACCCGAGCCTGGCGAACCCAGTCGTTTGGGGAAGTTTGCCCGCCGAGCGCTGCGCTGGGTCACCGCAGTGGTGGTGATTTTCGGACTGGGCTTTGCCGCCACTTGGCTGGTGCGAGTGCGGCCGCTCATGGCAGAGGTCGAAGAGCTGGAAGAACGGGCCGGCCAGGCCGAAACGGCGCAAGCCCAGCTGCAGGATCGAGTCGATGAGCTGGAAGGGGTCGAGCAGCGCAACCAGGAGTTGGAAGCCGATTTGCTCGAGGCTCGCGGTCATCTGGATTTGCTGGCAGTGCTGGTCGATGTCACCAGCGCCCAGCTGGCAATCGCCCAAGAAGATACCGCCGCCGCCAAGCTGGCGCTGGAGGACACCGAAAGCAAGCTCGACGAGCTGGCCGAGAAACAGGGTGAGCCGTCGGTTGCGCCGCTGCGCGAGCGGTTGGCGCTGGTTCTGGAGGAGCTGGATAGCGACGTTTTCGCCGCACAGCGCGATCTGGAGATTCTGTCCAATACGCTGGTGGCGATGGAGCGCGAGCTGTTTGGCGAATCAAACTAGCTGAGCGCAGCGAAGTCCTGT
>CAZJUE010000188.1:0-5548 GCA_964549025.1 uncultured Anaerolineaceae bacterium
CGATGATAGTCGACATGCGCACGTTGATGTCCCAGCGATACATGGTGAATGAGATGTACGGCGGGATGATCTGCGGCACTACTGCGTAGACGATGGTCTGCAAGCGGTTGGCGCCGGTTGCCTGGACCGCCTCCAGGGGACCGGGCATGATGCTCTCAACTTGCTCCGAGAAGAGCTTGGCCAACGCTGCCACCGTGTGCAAGCCGAGCGCCAGCGCACCGGCAAACGGGCCGATTCCAACCCACACCACGAAGACGATCACCATCACCAGCGGTTCGACCGAACGAGTCGCGTTCAGGATCGTGCGCGTCACGTAATACACCGAAAGCCCCAGTGGAAGCACGGATTTGGGTTCCGCACGCAACGCTAATCCGAAGCCGAGCACAGCGCCAACAGCAGCCGGAATCCACAGCGTGCGAGTCGGATCCTCAAATTGGTAGAACCAATCGACGCCGGCGCCGACCACGGCGAACAGCCCAGCCCCTGCCAGCGCGGCGAGCGGAAGGTTGACAGCTTTGACCACTTTGCCCGACATTTGATCCGAGATTCGTTGTCCCAGACCGCCCAGTAGACCGCCGATCGCGCCGCCACCTGCCAGGGCGGCCAGCGCGGGCGTGATCATGCGCAGACTGTCTGCGAGTTGAAATACGAAATTGCCCAGGAAGCCGAAGCTGCCCAGCGGCTCCACCAGCGCTTCGCCGGCCTGCAGTCCAATTTGCGATAGCAGGTGCAGGAATAACAGTGCCAGGCCAGCCATTAGCACATAGGCTGCCCCGCGCGCGATGCGGCGGGCCAGATCGACCCTGCCGGCACCCTCCCGGGGTAACGATGCGCTGAACACGCCCCAGATTGCAATCGGGCTGACCAGCAGCCCCCCTACTTCAGCCGCGGTGCTCAGTGAGGCGATCGATTCGCCGAGCCGTCCGATTTGCCTGACGGCGAATAGTCCGGCCAGCACTCCCAACGGCCAGCCAAGCACCGTCAATCCGATGCTGGTCAGTGGACTGCGAACCTGCCGCATCAGGTTGCGGGCCGCGATGAAACTGACCGGGATCGCCAGAGCAGTCCCGACGGTGGTTGCCAGCAGGGCCAGGAACACCGTCTCGATGATCTTGTCCTTGGTGGCCAGCGCCAGCGGCGAGAAGTGCGGCACTCCGATATTGCGTCTGGCGATGGCACGCACGGTCTGCGGCTCATCGAGCGGCTGGCGGTTGGGGAGCTCGGTCCGAATCGAAAAGTGGCCTGCCGCATCGGTCTGGAAGAAGCCCATAGTCAGCGAGACGCCGCTGGGCGGGACGAAGTTGACCGGTCCTTCGGTGTTCTCCCACAGGTTGAAGCCTTCGATCTGCACGATGTCACGCGCATCCGCGCACGCGGGCGCGAGCAGCAGGTACGGCCCGCTGGTATCTGGCTCGATCTCGGGAGGACCGCCCGGGGGGCAGGGAAGGTAGATCAGAACTTCGGTGATCTGCTCCTCCTGCTCGTATTCCAAGATGTCCGGATGGGCCAGCGCCCGCAGGATCCGGGTGAGCTGGGCCAGGCGGTTCTCTTCTCGGGTGGTCTCAAAGTTCACATCGGTGACGGTGAAGCCGTAGGCATAGATCACCACCGCCACCACTATGCCAAGCGCAAGTATCAAGGAGCGAACGATCGACCGAGGAGCTTTCATCCGATTCGCACTGCCTCTTTCCCGTAGATCTCCTTGAACTTGTCGTCGTCGATCTCATTCGGCTTTCCATCGAACATCAGCTTGCCTTCGTTGAGCGCGATCGCCCGATCGGCATATTGGTGCACCAAATCCAGGAAGTGCAGGCTGCATAGCACCGTTACTCCGTCTTCTTTGTTGATCCGATCGAGGTACCGCATGATCGAATGCGCCAACACCGGATCCAGGCTGGCCACCGGTTCGTCGGCCAGAATCATGCGCGGTTCCTGCATCATCGCCCGGGCGATCCCAACTCTTTGCTGTTGTCCTCCACTCAGCTCATCAGCCCGCTTGTGGGCTTGATCAGCGATGCCTACCCGCTCGAGCTGACGCATTGCCATCTGACGGTCCGATTTGGAGAAGCGATTGATCAAGCTCAGGGCCGGATTGACGTATCCCAGGCGGCCCGTAAGCACGTTGGTAATGACTTTGGATCGCGTTACCAGATTGAAGTGTTGAAACACCATCCCAATCCGGCGCCGGATGCGCAGCAATTCGTCCTGGCTGGCCTCAGTGATGTTGGTCCCGTCCCAAATCACATCTCCAGAGGTCGGCTCAACCAGCCGGTTGATGCAGCGCAGCAGGGTCGATTTGCCCGAACCGCTCAGGCCGATGACCGCCAGGAACTCTCCCGGCTGCACGTTGAAGCTAACCCGGTCGAGCGCCAGCACCCCTCCAGGATAGATCTTGGTCAGCTCTCTGATCTCAAGCATTGGGATTCGCCAGCTCTCCGTCGTCGAATGGGAATGGGTTTCTAGGATTCCATTCTAACCGCAAACAAAACAAGCCCCGAGCTATGCTGACTCGGGGCTTGTCGTTCGTGCTCAGCAGCGGACTATCCGCCGATGTTCTCCAGCGTGATGCCTTGCAATTCCATCATCAGCCGGATGCCGTCGAAGTTCTCGTCGGTTACCGGCGCAGCGCCAGTCCACTCGTAGAAGTCTGCCGCACAGATGGTCCGCGCGTCGACCTGGCATGCATCTGACTCCAGGTAGGTCATCACCGCGTCGATGATCTGCGTGCGCAGCTCGTCCGGGAAGTCCGGCGAGAACGACATGGTGTCGTTGGGGATGCCGGATGAGATGTCCAGGATGCGTACCTTCTGGATGATGTCCGGCGCGTCGTTGCGCAGCCCAGCCCGAGCGTCCAGCACCCGATAGCCGCCACAGAACAGGCGGTCCTCCGGCGTCACCGCGCATTCGGAGACCAATTCATCCGGGATGTCCGGCGGGTCGCCGGGTGCCCAGGTGCCCTCGGGCAGCAGCGGTGGGCTGAAGAAGGTGGTGCCGAAGTCGACTTCGCCGTTGTACACCGCATTCACAGTAGCGGTGTGCCCGCCGGTCTCGACCTGATCTCCGGGTGCGATGCCGAGAGCGTTGAACTCCGCCAACGGCACCAGGTAGCCGGAGGTCGATGTGGTTTCGCCGAAGCCCCAGGTGGCTCCATCCAGATCTTCAAGGGTTTGGAACTCGCTGTCGCGCGCCACGATATATTGCGCCCAGTACTGGTTCCAGCCGAAGCGCACCGAAGCCAGTGCCGGATCGACGCCGCAGAGCGAGTTGGCCAGCGCATAGCCCATGGCGGGGATGAACCCAACCGTGTTGGTGGGCGAAGCGCACATTTCCTCGATGGTGGCCGCGTAGGAAGTCGGAACGCTGACTTCGAACTCGTATCCGGTGATGTCGGTCAACCAGTCGTCGATCTCGTCGCCGCTCTCGATCATGAAGTCCACGTTCACCGAGGGGACGAAGAGCACCTTGATCGGATTGTCGGCGGTGCCAATTTCCGGTGCGGCGTAGGCGCCTTCACCGACGTCATCGTATGTCACCGCGAAGTCCGGCCCGAACCAGCGCTCATTGATCTCGCGCAAAGTGCCGTCATCCGACATCGCAGCCAGGACGGCGTTGATGGGCTCGACCAGGTCGCTGCCTTTGGGGAAGATGAACCCCAGCTCCTCGACTTCAGAGATCGCACCGACCAGGTCGAGCTCGTCCGCGTACTGGCCCTGGTAGCCCAGGCCGGCGGTATCGTCAATCGCCACTGCGTCGACGTCACCGGAGCGCAGCGCCTGGATCGCCTCGGGGAACTGCTGGAAGCTGATCACCCGGTCCTCGCCAACCAAACTGACCGCGGCCGCTTCGTTGGTGGTGCCAAGCTGCGTGCCGATGATCAGTTCCTCGTTGTCGGCGAAATCCTGCTCGTCTGAGAAGCGATCGTCGTCGATCCGCTTCAGCAGTCGCTGGACCAGCTGCACATACGGTTCCGAGTAGTCGACCACTTGGGCACGTTCTTCGGTGATCGTGATGCCGTCAGCGGCCATGTCGAACTGGCCGTCGGCGACCGCAGCGATCATCGGGTCCCAGGTGAACTCAATGAAGTCGAGCTCGCAATTCAGCCGCGAGCACGCTTCCTCCAGGAAGTCATAGTCCCACCCGCCGGGCTCGCCGGTATCAAGCAGGATGTAGTTGAAGGGCAGGTAGGCGTTCTCGACCGCAACCGTGATGGTGCGGCCACCGAGATCCGGCAGCGCTTCAACCATTGGTTCTTCGGTGGGCTCTACCATCGGCTCCTCGGTTGGCTCCTCAGCGGCCTGACAGGCCGATACCAACAGGGCGCCGATTAGCAGCAGCCCGAGAAGAAACGTCAGTCTCTTCACTTTCACTCCTCCATAAACTTGTGTATTGGTTTTCGTTCTCTAGGCTTGGTGATTGCGAAAATCGGGACTAGTGGCTCCACCTCCTCTCGCCGGCGTTGAGGGAGAAGCTGCTGCAGTTGTGCCAAGGATCACTCGGCGATGCGCAGCCTCCGTTCCATCAATCTTACCCCCAATGATAATACCAGCGTCATCGAAAGGTAGAGGAACGCCATCGTGTTGTAGGTTTCGGGAAAGCGGAACGAGGCAGACGCGTATTTGCGCCCCAGTTGGGTGATTTCGTTGACCCCCAACACCGACACCAGCGAGGATTCCTTGAGCATGGCGATGAAGTCGTTGCCCAGCGGGGGCAGCACCCGGCGGATCGCCTGCGGGAAGATCACCAACCGGAACAACTGGATGGCTGAAAGGCCCAAGGCTCGGCCCGCTTCGATCTGGCCTCGCTCAATGGACTGGATTCCGGCTCGGAAAATCTCGGAAGAAAAGGCGCCGTAGCTGATGGCCAACGCCACGATGCCCCGGATGGTGAAGTTCACTTCCCGATTGGTCAGGGTCGCCAGCGCATTGTCAGTCGCCAGCAGCCCCGCATCCGCCAGTTCGACGCCGGCCCAGTTGATGGCCGGAATGATGAAGACTGGAATGAAGACCAAGGCAACGTAGAAAATCTGCACGATGATCGGAACGCCGCGCACGACCTGTACGTAAAGCAGCGCAACATTCCGAACCAGGGTACGTTTGGAAAGCTGGCCCAGAGCGGTCGTCAAGCCCAGTATCAGCGCAAACACATAGGCGACCATGGTCACGATGATGGTCAATCGGAGGCCGGCGCCCAGGCTGACGATGATGTTCGTATAGGTTTCGTTGGTAATGAAGCTGTAGATGAAGAAGATCCCGGCCAGCACGATGAACAACGCCCACCAAGGGAATTCGGACAAGCCTGCGGTCACGTCGGACTGCACGCCGCCAAAAGAGCGGGGGGGTTCGGCTGGTGCTTTTTGGCTTGGCGCAGAAGTTTCCAATTGGGATGAACCGTGAGTGGGGGCGGGGACCGGGCCAATCATAAACCAGGCGCGGTGGTGGTGTAAAGCAAGCAGGCCCAGTTTGCGCGAAATCATGGCCGTTGATCGTGGTGGATCGGGCTGCTTGTCACCCACAAACCCGAACAGGTACAATTCGCGGCCTATGACCTC
>CAZJUE010000189.1:0-5524 GCA_964549025.1 uncultured Anaerolineaceae bacterium
CGAGGGCGATCGCGGCGCCGCCGAGACCGTGTTTGCCGGCTTGCAGGAGCAATTTCCGGTCGGGACCCCTGGGGCGCAGTACGCTGACCTGGCGGCGGAGTTCATGCGCGAGTACCGCAATTTTGACAATTGGTTCCTCGGGTGCCAAGCCGCGATTGAGTACGCTGAACGCCACCGAGCCGCAATCCTGGATCCATTGGGGCCCGACGTTTGCGGCGGATACGGGCTGGACTACGGCCCCGAGGATATCTGCCCGTAGCGGACCATGCTGTGGTCCGATCGTTGGACGAGCTAGCCCTCTAGGTCCCAATCGTACTTGGCGGCAAGCCGGTCGAATTCATACTCCATTTCCCTCAGCGCCTGGTTGGCCTGGTCCTCGTGTTCGGCTGCCAACTGGAAATCGCCTTGACTGGCAGCTTCGTAGGACTTCCAATCGTTGTACAGGAAACTCTCCATGATGGACTGAAGCTCATCGAGACAACTCGGGGTCTCCTGCTCAAGCTGTGCCGCGTAGCGCGCGTAGGACCGTGCTGAAAGCGAGGCAAAGTCTTTGGCGGTCGTGTATTGATCGATGGTCTCCCAATCGGCCACCGCAGCTTCGCCACGATCGAACGACGCTTCTGCCCATGCGTCGGAGCGAGGTCCTTCGCAACTGGTGACATCGGCCAGCTGGTAGGAGAGCCAGCTCCCGCCGAGCACAACTCCAAGTACGATCAAACGGATGGTTAGCCGGCGCATGTCGGTCCCTTCCCATCGGCGAACGTGCTTAGGCTAGCGAACGGTTCTGTGGGGATCAAGCGAGGAATGAGGCCCATAGGATGATTTGCCTTGGCACAGGGGCAACAGCGACCGTGCTACGGCTTTTGAAAAACGATCAGAAAGCCTGCGGTAGGGCCCTGCTCGGTTTGGCTGCGCCAGAAGGCGGTCTCGACCTGCCTCCCGTTAAGGGTGGTTGAAGAGCTGTACTCCGGATCGGAGATGCCCGCATATGCATTCCGCTCGGTCTCAAAGAACGCCATGGCGTCGGACGCGAGCGCTTGGTCAAGCTCAAGGTCGAAAACCGCCTCAGCCATCTGGTTGAAAGCTTGCGCCTTGCGGGCATCGCCAATGCCGACCGGCAACATCACGCCGACGCCGTAGTGGCTAAGCTCCTCAAACATAGCGTGAAGCACGCCGTCTCCGTGATCGAGCCACCACCAGCCATCCTTCCATTCGTAGCCCTCGGCCAGGGCGTAGGAAGCGAGCTCAACCGATGGGCTCGCCTCCACGGGAGCGCTCGCTTCAGTGACAGAACGGGGTGGCGCTGCTTCAACGCCCTCCCGCGCCAGGTCGGCGATGGTAGCGCCTTTAGCTTGTGGCTCATCCGGTGCCGCCAGCGCTGAGCCGCAGCCGGCGGCCGACACGGCCAAGCCCAAAGCAAGCATCAGCAGCGTTACTTGGCGCGGACTCCATGCAAACCCCATTCGCTGGGCGTCCGCGCTGCTACGTGCGAATCTCAACACCCCCCGGATGTCGGCTCTTCCGACATGCTCGCCGGAGATTGCCCTGGCGAACTGCTGTAGACCTATGGCTGACCCATCTTCCTGCGCCTGCGCGGACTAGCCGAATCCCCCTAGCCGGGCGAGGTGCGGTCTTCACACTTTATCGTGAGTCGCCCCTACAGCAGGCTTACAGGATCGCGCAGATGGATGGCGCTTTCGGGCCATCAATTCACAAACTGGCAGGTAGTTTGGCCGGGGACCTACGCCTCTAGCGGCACGACATCGCTCGCCCGGTGGGCGAAGGCGGGTTGGCTCTGCGCGCATGTTCAGTGGCCAAAGTGCACTTCAAGTCCGCCCGACCAGGGCTCGGATATGCCGGCCCGGACCGAACTCTTCGAACGCAACCACCTCCAAGCCGACCGCTTGCATCAGCGCCGGCTGGTCGTATAGGTAATCTCCCATGCGCTCCCATAAGCGGGCCAGCGAGCGGCCAAGCGCGTTCCCGTCGGATGGCAGGCCGATGTCGAGCAGCACCACCTGCCCTCCCGACTCGATCACCCGGGCCTGCTCACGCAGTACCGCACGCGCGTCTGGAATACCGGATACTGCGAAGGTGCTGACGGCCACGTCGAACGTTCCGGGGACGAACGGCAGGCGGCGGGCGTCGCCGCACACCAATCGGGGGATTATGCCATCGCGGCGCATGCGACGTTGGGTGAAGCGGCACATCCCGATGGCCAGGTCCAAGCCGACGCACATCTCGGACCGTCTAGCCAGCTCGGCATGCAGCTTGCCAGGTCCAAAGCCAATCTCCAGCACCTGCCGATCGGCCGGGATGAAATCCAACGCCCGCCGAACCAGCCGCCACCAAGCACCGAAGGTCATTACGTCGAGCAGGTTGTACAGCGGTGCCAGGCTGCGGTAAACGATCTCATTCCAAAAGCGGAGCCAGCTGTCCTGCACGCTGGTGCGGCTCATGCGCTTGACCACCGAACGATTCGCTGGTCATGTGGGTCAATTGTGCTAGCCATATGGGCGGCCGCCTGCGGCGCTATCCGCCGAAGTGTTCCTGATAGTCCTCGATCGCCGCCTGGATCACTGCCTCGGCGTGGGCGCGGTCGTAAGGCTCGCCGATGGAGACCTCCGCTTGATCTTCCGGAAGCAGCTTGTAGGTCATGAAATAGTGCACCAGTCGGTCGATGAGCGCCGGCGGCAGGTCCGCCAGTTCCTGCACCCCTGACCAGATCGGGTCGTTCTCAAGCACCGCGATGATCTTGTCATCGGCTTCGTGGTTGTCGAGCATCGGCAATCCGCCGACCACACGGGCGGTCACCATCACCTCGGCGCGGGTGATCGGGCGCTCGCTGACCACCGAGACGTCCAGCGGATCGGCGTCGCCCTGCGCAGCCTGCGGCATTAGCTCGCGCACCCGATCGGCGCAGTAGGTCTTGGGGATGAACCCGTACAGCGCGGGATTCTGAGATGACGAGTGATGCGGCCGGTCCACGCGCAGGTAGCCGGTCTCCTTATCGATCTCGTACTTCACCAGGTCGAAGGGCCCCGTTTCAAGATAGACCGAAACCAGGTGCGGTGGATCGGGGCCAACGTCCAGCCCATGCCATGGGTGCGGTCGCCAGGTCGAGAATTCGGGCGATGAACTCATGTACAGTGCACCTCGATGCTGTTTTCGTGCAGTTAGAGTGTAATCCCTACCTCGAGAATCAGCGCTCGTTGAGGGACTCAGCAACCAGGTTGGCCTTTCAGCTCGCGAGCGCCCCGAACAGACCCCCAACCTAGGCAGCGGTGGGCCCGGATCACCGCCCAGCACGACGGCGCCGGAACTGGTCCCGCATTTGGTAAACTGAAAGTGACAGCAGGGATCTCAGCCAAGGAGGCAGCGCAATGAGTAGATTCGCCGAGCACGCTAATCTGGAGAAGGTGGGAGTCATCCGCCTCGAGGAAATCGGCCCCTTCGCGGTGATCGCCAACCGCGAACTTCATGAGCAGGGCATCGCCAGCAAGTTCGCAGTTGCCAACACCGAGGAAAGCTGGGTCGACAGCGTGCACCTCGACCGGCTCGAAGCACTGTCCATCACTCAGCAGCTGTCAAAACTCTAGTCCTGATTCCGGCCGCATTCGCCGGTCGGCGATCCGCCTCTATCCTGACTTATCCCTGCTTGGGGCTGCGAGCGGTCACGCCCGGTGCAGTTCCCGGCCGCGTTATCTGACCATCCCGATCGCGCGTTGAGTCGCCCACAAAAAACTGATACAGTGTGCGGAAACCTCTTCCGCTGACGCCGATAGATGCCCGCCCCCAAACTCCGCTGGGACTACGACGAGTTGATGCAAATCGCACAGCGGTTCGGGCACGAGTCACAGGCGGCCGGCAAGACTCTCAAGCGCGTTCAAAGCAATATGCAAGACCTGGAAGGCGGCGATTGGATCGGCAAGGGCGCCAAGGCCTTCTATAAGGAAATGGACCAGGAGGTGCTGCCCTCGTTGCGGCGCCTGACCGATGCATTGGCCACCGCCCAGCAGGTGACCGTGCAGATGGTGCGCATCCTGCAAGGTGCTGAGGCCGACGCGGCAAGGCTGCTCAGCGTGCTGTTGGCCGGACTCTCGACCGACGGCCGAGCCGTTGCCAGCGCGGTAGGCACCGCCTGGGGGCACGTTTCAGATTTCTTCATCGGGATGTGGGACGAAGGCAAGGACATGGTCACCGGTCTGGTCAACCTGGTCACCGACCCGATCGGCACCGCTAAAGGTCTATGGCACGGCATCACCCACCCCGGCGAACTCTGGGCAGCCTTTAAAGAACCCTACGTCGAAGCCTGGGAGAGCGGCCATCCCGGCCAGGCGATCGGCCGCGGAGTGATGTTTGTCGGCTCGATGCTGCTGGGCACCAAGGGAGCCGACAAGCTGTCCAAGGCGGCCAAAGCCGCACGCGCCTCCCGGATCACTGCCGACGCGGCCGAGGTCGGCGCACGGATGGGTTCGGCACTGAGCGCGGCCGACGAGATCGGCCTGGCGGCTCGCGGCAGCCGAGCCGAGACCGCGTTGGCCCGCTACATCGCTAGCGAATCGACCCATACCTTTGGAGCCGTAGACCGGGTGGTAATCGGGGGTTTCAAGCCCAACCCGGCGCGAGGGTTCTTAGGGTACATCGACGAGGCAGCCACCCACGGCGGCACGGTGTTCAACACCGGCGACGACGTATGGCGGATTGCCGACGCGGCGGGCAGCAATCGTGGTTGGGCCATCAACCGCGAGTTCATGCAGGCACAGCTCGAGCGCGGCGCCCCGCGGTTCGAGCTTGCCGGCGAAAGCGTTTCAGAAGTCTTGAGCGGACGACGGGCGCTTTCTGGAACCGCCAATGAGGTTCGCTTCCTTCAGCGCTATGGCTATGAATACGGCTACCGACAGGTCGGCGACAGTTGGATACGCATGGGCGATTGGCGCGCCAGCACCGCGGGGCGAGTGGCCGGCAGCAGCGTGGGTCCCGGGCTAGACGTGATCGAAGACGCCTCCCGGTAGCCGCCTCTCACGAACGGAAGGTAACCAGCATGGACATCGATTGCGGCGAGTGCAACAATTTTGCGGAAGGAACCGAAGCTAACTTCGGTGAGCTCCTCAAGCGACGCGGTTTTCAACCGGTGAAATGCACCGCCGAACGCGGTGGGCGCGAGTGCACGCTGATGATGGAATCAAGTCAGCTGCGCCTGCTTTTCGTGCGCTCCGACGGCGCCGAAACCTGCGATCTGGGCTCGCTCGACGCAGAGTTCCCTGAGGACGGTCTGGTCGGTCAGGGGGAGAACGGCTGGTATCACCTGGTCACGCTGTTGGAGTTCAAGACCGGGAAGAAGCTGCTCACCCAGCGCCGCATCGCCAAGTTCTCTGAGAACCAGGAAGAGTATTACGCCTGGCAGGCCGAGCTGCTGTCTGAGCACGAAGATATGCTATTTGAAATGTTTGGGGACAACCAGCAAGTGAACTGGCACGAGGACTTCATGGGCTATTACCGGGAGTTGGTCGGAGGCTAGACC
>CAZJUE010000190.1:0-5450 GCA_964549025.1 uncultured Anaerolineaceae bacterium
GATCAGGTAATCGCCTTCCGACAGCGTTTCTACGATGCGCTCCTGCTGATCGGAGACCCCGTTGGCATTGCTGTCTTCGTCGTCCGGCCAGTACATTTCCTGATTGACGCCGCGGTACAGCCTGGCGAACCCATCCCGACCTTCGATTCGCGTCGGCTGAGCATCGTCCCACGAGCTCTCGGTTACCAGGATCGACCCGCGCAGCGCCACCGGGGCGCCCGTTTGCAGCTCGATGCGCAGCTGATAGGCCTCGCCCTCCTGCAGCTCGACCGGACGGTCAAACGCGGCTTCGACCTGAACGCCGGCATACAAGTTCCCCTGTGAAGCCACTGCCAGCGGTGCGCCCGCGCGCGACAGGATCGCCCGCAGCGTGCTGCCGCTAGCCTGCTGTACATAAGGCAACAGCAACCCATCAGTGGTGCCGCTGCTGTGGGCGATGAACTGAGCATCCAGCGGGTTGGCCGAGGTGATTTGCAGCTCCGGGCCGGTGGGGATCGGCTCCAGCAGCTGCTCTCCGGCTGCCTCGAGCGTCAAGTTCACCGCGCCCGGGGTGTGGCGGTAGATCCAGCTGGAAGCCTCGTAGCGGGTGAACGGACGCACGTAGTTGAGCGCGAACGCCACCCCGTAGAGGCCAGTGTACAAAGCTACCGCCCCACCGGCGGCCCCCACCAGCCAGCGTGCCTGGAGCCGCCCCAGACGCACGCCGCCAGATCGTTCCCAAGCTTCCCAAAACGCCCAGGCGGCCAGCAGCGCCAGTGTGGGGTAAACAGGAAGCTGGTAACGCATGGCCATCGTGAAACCACTGGCTTGCCACAAGAAATACAGGCCGGTCCAGGTCACCGGGATCAAATGCCGCCGCCATTCCCCCCTGACCGAGTGAATCAGCGCCCAGGCCCAGCCAGCCCATGCCGCAAGCCCCAGTGGCAAGCCCATGCCATACACCACCAGGTTCTTGAATGAGAACCACACCCGGGTGCGATCGGCCCACTGGACCGCTGGCGGGAAATCCGCCCGACCGCTGGTTTGCACCGACACCGAGCTGAGGTTCTCGAGCCAGCGCGGATTGGGTAGCAGGCTGAAGGACTGAAATGCGTAGGGTTGCAGCAATCGGAAGGTCACCATCGATACCAGCGCGGCCAGCACCAGCGGCAAAAAGCCACCGACCAGGGCCGACCTCGAGTTCGGTTCCGGCGAGCTCTCTCCCCGGAGTGAGGCCCCGAGGTCCGAACCATGCCGTACAAGGTAGGCAAGCACAATCACCAGTGCCAGCGGCGCGGCGGTGATCTTGGAGGCGGCAGCCATGCCCAATGCCAACCCAAACCATAGGTAGTCCCGCGTTTCCCCGTGATCGATCACCCGTACCGCGAAGTAGATGCCCAGCAGGATGAAGGTGTTGGCGAAGGAATCGACGACAAAGAAGTGGGCGTGCTGGATGAGCAGCGGGACGAAGCTTGCCAATCCGGCGGCAAACAAGCCGACCCGGCGGGAATAGAGGCGGGCGCCGATCAGGAATATTAAGAAGATCGAGGCCACGTCGAACGAAGCCGATACTGCCCGACCGACGATATGGATCTGGTCGTATCCCAGCTGGTCAAGCCATTCGCCGAGTACCCGCACGGTGAAGATCGGCAGCGTGCCGTAAACGAAGAATGAATGGCCGGTGTTGTGGGGATTGAAGGTCGAATTGGCGGTGTCGAAGTACTCGGCGATCGAGCCGGGGATCTGCAGGCTGGTTTCGACCGTGGTGAGAAATCGCTCGTCGGGGTGCAGGTGTGTATGGCGATCCCAGCCAATGCCGCTGAACCGAAGCGCGGCTGCCGCGATCAGCACCACGGCCAGGATGAGTTCAGTCCTACGTGAGCGCAACTGTTCGCTCATGGATTTAGCAGGAAGCCCAGTGACGGGGCAGGGATCAGGTTGCCGGCGGCTCGGCGCCGGAATGCGGCAGCCAATATCAAGCTGTGTCCCCGGGCGCGAGCAACATCAGGAAGTCGCGGCCCTCGATCGGCGATTGATGTCGGGTCAGCAGGCTGTCCGGATAGCGTTCCCGCAGCAAGCGTAGGCTAGTCTCGTCCTCCGGGTGCAGCAGGAACAGCTGCGGGCGATCGGTCGACTCAAGCTGCCCAATCGCCTCCGGCCAGAGGGCAAAGTCGCCGCCCGGCCGTCCGGCAATCAGCGCCACCAGCCGGGAATCCATCCAATGTGGATAAGCCACCACGTATACGTCCCGCAGCTGTCCAACCGAATCGGCGAAACCGCGCGCCGCTGCCCCGGCCTCGGTGGTATTCCAGGCGCCCCGGCGCTGGACATCACCGTAGCGCGTGATCGCCAGGTTGTAATTGGTGGTAGCGCTGAGCGCGAACAACCCACCCACCAGCAAGATCGAGGTCCGCCGTCGTAGGCCGATCTGGCGGCTCCACTGCCAGATCGCCACCAGCGCGATACCACAGATGGCAAACACCGGAACGATCGCCCCTCCGGCTCGACTGGGATGCGGGTTCTCGCCGGGGAAGGCCAATGCCAGCACCGACGGCAGCAGCAATAGCGGGATGGAAAGCAACAGGAACAGGTCGCGCCAGTCGCGGCCTTTTATGTAGCGTACGATCAATAAACCGACGCCCAGGTGGAACAGGCCGCCGGTGATCCAATCCAGCGCCGGCCTGAAGGGAATGGCCAGTACCCAGATCTCGCCGAACTCCCAGCTGAACATCCGCAGCGCGTTCCAGAGGTTGGAGAGGAACACCTGCAGCGGCGGGCCGGGAATCTCGGTTTCCGCGTTGGTGACTCGAGTGATCGTACGGTAGAAAACTTCCTCCTGGAAGTCGACCGCCACTCGCAGGAACGGCGCCGCCACCACCATGGCGACCACCGCCGCCACCGCCAGCCAGGTCAGCACCTGCAGCCTATGCCCACGCGATACGCGATGCGCCAAGTACAGTCCCACCCCCAGGGCGATCATCAGCGGCGCGATGCGAGCCGGTGTGTAGCCGTAGACCCCCAGCCCGACGAACAGGCCGCTTGACACGAAATCATTCTGCGACCGCTCACGCAGGCCGCGCAGCAGGTAATACATCGCCGGCGCCAGAAAGACCGGAAAGAACGGCAGCCGCATCCCAACCCGGCTGATCACGTTTGGCCAGTAGGCAACCCCCGCCAGTGCCATTGCAGCCAAACCCACCGCCTTGCCGCCGACTTGTTTGCCGAAGAGGTACATGTACGGCAGCGTCAGCCAGCCGGCCAGCGCGGTCACGGTCTTAAGCGTGAGATACGAGAAGTCGGCTCCAAACCATTTGATGGCCGCAGCAGTGGCGTAGAACTGGATGGCTTCGCGCCCCGAATTGCGGGGAAAAAAGATCGAGGTCTCGCCATTTAAAACATCGACGATGTCGAGGAACTTCTCGGCGTGATCGCTCCACATCTCGTAGGGAACCTGCTCGAGATGGGCGAAGCGGAAGAAGGCCGAGAGCGCCAGCGCGCCGACCACCAGCAAACCCCACTGGTCAAGAGCGATCCGCAGTCGCGGCCGCTCCAGGAACCCAGCCAGCCGACCGCGCAAGTCGAGGCGCGGCAGCGCGCCGGCCCAAAAGGCTCGCGCGGTCAGCAGGACCGCCGCCACCCAGAACACCAGGGTAGGGAATCGAATAGTGTTTTCGGCCGAAAGCGCCACCGCCAGGGCGGTGGCGATCGCGCCGGCGGCCAGGTAGCGTGGATCGAATAGCGCCTGTGTCGATTTGGCGCGGGCGCTTTCAGCAACCGCCTCCGCCTCCCCGAGATCGCCATCCCACAGCCCCCAGCCCAGCAGGCCAGCCGCCAGCAAGTAGAAGGCGACGCTGATCCCTACCGATTGATGGCGTTCGAGGTTGAGCTGCGCCAGGAAAGCCAGGATCAGCGCCAACGGGATCCGCAGGTGGGCCCGCTGGAGCCGGAACTCCAACCGCGTTCCGGCCGGCCTGGCGACCGGCTTGGCCTCAGCTGGAGACGGTTGGGGCGGCGCGGCGACCGATGATGTCCCGGGTTCCGGAATCGGGATCGGATCCAGCCGCAGCAGCGATTGGAACCAGTCGAGTACGGTCGGCTCGCTCGCTTGTTCTTTCGCCATATGGGAGCTATCCCGCGGGCTTGCGGGCTTTCACCAGCACGTTTACGAACGTGCTCTGCTTTTCGACCGGGCCGTACTCGTTGTAGCGATCAATCGCCCGAAACGCCGCCACCCCGGCATTGATCGGATTGAGCATACTGCGCGAATTGCGCTCCGCACGGAAGCGGTCTGCCGAGTTCACCATGGCATTCGGCAGCAGCCGGCGCTCGAGCAGCGGCTTGCCAATGCCATAAACCAAGAAGTGGCTGAACGGGAAGCAATAATGGGTGGCCTGCTCGAGCGATTCGACCTCGAAGCCGGCCTGCCCCACCAGCTCGGCCAAGCCGGATGGTTCGTACAGCCTGACGTGATTGGTCCAGATCCCGACGATTGGCCCACGGCGGATCGGGCTGCCTCCCAGCCCACTCACAGTGCGGTTGATCGGATCCCACCAAAACGGGTAGCGGGCGTGGGGCACCGAGATGGCCAACACGCCGCCTGGCCGCAACAGGCGATAGACGGCACGCAGGGCCTGCAAATCGTCTTCCAAGTGCTCCAGCACCTCGCTGAGCAGCGCCTTGTCAAAACTTTCTGAAGGAAACGGCAAGCCGAAGAGGTCGCCCTGCGTCAGCCGCGCCGCTGCGACTTCAGACTGGGCACGCTGCAGCCGATCGAGCTCCTGGTCAAAGCCATGAATCTCGACCGACCGCATCCGCTCCATCACCATTAAATAGAAGCCCATCCCGCAGCCCAGGTCGATCACCCGATCGCCATCGCGCAGCTCCAGGTAGTCCATCAGGATGCGCGCTCGACGCTTGAAGGCCATGTCGGCCTCATTGAAGAGCAGGCGATCCAGCAGCTGGTGATCTTCACCGCTCAACGCCTGCCAGGGGCGCGAGCCATTGACCGATCTGACCGTCGGAGCTTCACCGATCAAGCTCGACTGCGGACTGGATCGTTCTTCCATTGAGCCTTGCTGCGCGCCCAGATGCTGTGCAGCTGGCTCCGTGATCGCCCCCGCACCATCGGCGCCCTGAGCGTTTTCCAGGGATCTGCCGGCAAGCAGCCGTTCGTAGCGATCGAGCGACTCGGCCGGATCGAACACCCGCCGCACCCGGGACACGTCCGGCCGCAGCCGGTCTCGCTGGTGCAGCGCTTGCACCACGGTGTGGGCCAGGCCGTCGGGATCGTTGGGCGGCGCCAGCAGGCCGAAGCCGGTCTCCTGCACCACCACCCGCGCGCCTGGAATGTCGGTTGCAACCACGGGTGTACCGCACAGCATGGCTTCGATCTGCACCAGCGCCATCATATCGGTCCGGCTGGGCAGCACAAACAGGTCACACATGGCGTAAAAATCGGCCATTCGCTGGCT
>CAZJUE010000191.1:0-2007 GCA_964549025.1 uncultured Anaerolineaceae bacterium
GAGCTTCGACAGTGATCGATCACGGTGGAAACGGCCAGTTCGGCCGCCCGCTCTCCAGCGTTTTCGCCCCCAATCCCATCAGCTACGATCGCAATCGCCAGAGACAGTCCACCAGCGGTGGAAATCTGCTCCGCTGCCGAACGATCCTCAAGCAGCATCCGGCTGGGGGAGGCCCCGATATTCGCGCCTGCCGCCAGGCGGATCTCGTGGGTGGGCGCCTGAACCGCCTGGCTCAATTTCGTCTCCACGGCAGCCAGCTGCGCCGCTTGGGCAGGCGCCGCACGCGCCAGTCGCCAGCATAGCGCCCAATAACGGCATTGAAGTCCCGCATCTTCACCCGCAGCTTGGGGTCTTTGGCCAGGCAACCTTCGATCACAAACTGGTCGAGCTGGCGCGGCAGGTCCTGTCGCCGCTTGGTCATCGAGGCCGGCATGCCGCGCAGGATGGCGGAAGTAATGCTGCGATCGGTCAAGCCGAGAAAGGGCTCGCGGCCCACCAGCAGGCGGTAGAGCAGAATACCCATGCTCCATACATCCGCCTTCGAGGGATCGGCCCTGGCCAGCATCTCTGGGGCGCTCGGATCGCGCGACTCTTGGAGCCGTTCGGGCGCCATGTAGACCACCGAACCATCCAACTGGGGGCGGACCAGCTTCGCCGCCACGCCAAAATCGATCAGCACTGGTTCGAGAAGCTCGCCCATCTGAAGCCGACGCCGGAAGAGCACGTTGTCCGGCTTGACGTCGTTGTGCGCGAATCCCTCCCCATGGATGTACTCGAGCGCCAACCCGACCTGGTGGCAGATGATGGCCGCCTCGGATAGCGAAAGCGGTCCTAGCCCACGCAAATAGGCTTCTAGCGAGCTGCCCTGGAGGCACTACATCCCAAAGAACCAGGGGTTGCCCAGGATCTGCACCGCACGTTCCTTGTAGGGATTCTTTCCATCGGAGATCGGACGGAGCCTGACCACGCCCGCGTGATCCAACTGACCAAGGATCTCGACTTCCTTCTGGATGGCGGCAAAGAAGTAATCCTGGTTGCTGCCGGTCCGGCTGATCTTGAGCGCTACCTGTCCGGCGTTGCCGTTCACCGGCTTTGCCCGCACCACTCGGGCCATGCCGCCCCGACCCTCCGGGTAGACCTCCGCGACCTTAAAGCTGCCGATTTGTCTGCCGGGCTTGAGTTTCCGCAGCTCGTACTGCCGCACCTACTCCTGCCCCTGTTGCTTCAAGTGGTCTTCCAACGGGTCGGAGGGTTCTCGGCCGGCGGACTCGAAGTCAGAGATGCGGCGCGGACGGGTCTGGCGGTGATCGTCGTCAAGCTCGGGCCGGTCGCCGGTGACTTGGGCCAGTTGGAATAGGAAGCGCAGGCCGCCACGCTCGATCGGCGCTACGTCAAGCGTGTCACCATCGTGCAGCCGGACCGCTTCAAGCGGCGTGACCTTCTCGCCGTTTACCAGAGTGCCGTTGGTGCTGTCCTCGTCACGAATGGAGAAGTGATCGTCCTCGTCCAGGATCGTGCAATGCAGCCGGCTGATGGCGCTGTCCTCGTCGTTGATGTGGAACAGCAGATCGGCGTGCTTTCGCGAACGGCCGATGGCGGTCGTCCCGTACAGCTCAAAGGAGCGAGAGGGGGTAACCTCGAACCCATCCAGCGGAACCAGGTAAGCCTTGGCCACCAGCGCTGTGCGACGTCCGGTCACTCGCTCGACGAAGTCCGCCACGCTCTCGCCCGCCTGCTGGAGTGCCGGGGCCAGGCGTTGGCGATTGAGGAAGAGCAACACTGCTGCCGCCAGCGAAACCAGCGCAACGCCAAGCGAGACAAACAACAAGACCCGATCGATCGGATCAGCTGTGGTGGGTTGGATGTAATTGATCGAAACCGTGCGCGGCGTGGATTCGCCCTGCATGCTCAGCTCGTCCGAAACCACCACTTGGATGGTGGCCGGCATCTGGCCCGCCGATTGGTAGGCGCGGATATCCCAGGTGATCTCGGTTCGGCCTTCGACCA
>CAZJUE010000191.1:2017-5415 GCA_964549025.1 uncultured Anaerolineaceae bacterium
CCTGACCAGCGGGCGTGCCGTCCACCAGCAGCTGTGCCAGGTCCAGCTCGCGCGCGTAGCCATCGGGAAACTCTACTTCGGCAACTACTGTAATGAAGGTTGGTTCGGCCTCCGCGGGGTCTTCGGAGTCTTCCAGCGATTGGCGATTCACGACCGCCCCCGGTGCGGGGGATACGACCTGAACTTGTGGTGCGGCCAAGTCAACGCTGTATTGGCTGGCGGCCGCCAAAGTGTTCGAACCAGCGTCGATTTCGATCAGCACGCCGCGCAGGCCGGCGGCGGCATTGTTTGAGCGATAAGTCACGTGCAATTGCTGGCGCCGGAGAACCAAATTCTCGAACATCGCCTCCAGCTCCCCCTCGCCGTAATGGGTCTCAAAAAGCCCGCCGGTGACTTCAGCTAGCGGTTGCAGCGCCTCCTCCCAGAAGGCAGTCTCCTCTTCGCGTGCCATGACGACGTAAATCGGAATGTCTGCGTCAATGGCACGCTGCGCCAGCTCGGAGGTATCGGCCCGGATCCCGGGTGTGAAGATCACCAATGCACGCGGCTTGTCTTGGCCGCCCGGGGAGAACTGCAGCTCATCCAACGCCCGGCGCAGCCCGGTACGAGTGAATGCCCCTGCTTCGCTGGGTCGGCCAATGGCGTTGTCGGTCGGGGGCGTGTAGGAGGCGATCTGCTGAGCGATCAGCTCGGGGTCACTACTCATCGGGCTAACCATTTCGGTCGAGTCCCCCTCCTGGACCAGAACCACAGCTTCGTCTACGCCAACCATCATCCAGGGCCGGCCGACCAGGAAGGTCTCCAGGTATCCGGCCGCAATCTCGTAGACCTGGCGCAGGGACACACCAGTGCTACGTACGCCGTCTCCTGGATCGACCACGAACGCCATGCGCGTGCCGACGTCGACTGGCTCAACCGAGAGCACCTCAAACGGCACGTTGTTTTCGATCACCCGCAGGTTTTCGTTGGGGATCAACACCATCATGGAACCTGCGGTCTCCCATGCGGCCAACTGCACCCGCACCAGCGGGAAATCATCAGTGATGACGTTGGTGATCTGAATCGGGGGCCGCGATTCCTGAGAGAAGGCCATCTCGACCGGTGAGCCGAGCACCGCCCACACCCAAAGCGTGAGACCGACCACCAGCTTGAGTGCCCGGCCTGTAGGTCGTTTCATGCGGTTTTTCTGCAGGCTGGCGGCCCGCTCGGGTGGCCAGAATACCTCTTGCGGCTCATCCACTCGCGTCACTCACCGGCTCAGCCTCAAGAACTCCCTCCACAGCGGAGGGCAGCGCTTGATCAGGTGATTGATCCTGCGACCAATAGGCGGCCACTTGAAGAAGCTGGACGGTACCTCGCTTGATCAGATATCCCCGGCCCGGTGGCAGCCCTGAAGCTGGTTGCCCGGCCGGCCTCCTTGCGTTGTTGAACTGCTCGATCCCCTCGGTTCCGGTTAGCAGTAATCCGCAGCCTGACCGGCGGATGCCGCGCATGAAGGCGTCGTCGAAGTCTTTGGGGAGTTCGGAGGCGTTGCCGGCGACAATGAAACTCACTCCAAGGTCCCCGCCATCGGAGAGCAACTCGGCGAGCCGTCGGACCGCATCGCCTGCCTTTTCCACGAAACGCTCGTAGTCGTCAATCACAATCAGCAGGTGCGGCCAGCCCCCTACGATCGCCGCCGGATCGAAGTCTTCGGCGCCAGCTTCATATGCCTTGTCCAGCTCCGATTGACGTCTGGCGACCTCCTCATGCAGCGCTTCAAGCGTCCCTTCCAGCATGGCAGCTGATGCAACATACGAGTGCATTTGCGGCAGCTTGCGCAACCCGCGCAGTGTGCGGGAGTGGAAGTCCAGACAGGTTAGTTGCAAGCGCTCCGGTCCCCAGTGAGCGGAGAGTTCGAGAATCCAAGTTCTCAGCGCGGTAGTCTTGCCTGAATGTGGCCCAACCCCGGCCACCAGGAACGTGGGGCCATCCTGCGCGAGATCCAGACCCAGTGGAGACAGCGTGTCGAAATCCAGTCCTAGGTTGGCATGTAGATTCGAGGGAGGTGCGCCGCCCGCGGCGGCTACTTCGGCGCGACCGACCAAGAAGGGAAGCGTGTGGATCGATTGCGGGCGAGGGCCTTTCCAGCCAGCCTCCATCGCACGGGCCAGCTGAGCCAGGTTGGTGGCCTGAATGTCTTCGGTTTCGCCGCGGACTGGGAGCGCAGTCTGAAACTCGAGCGGCGGCGTGCCCCGCATCAGCCCCCGACCGGGAGGGGGAGGGTTTTCGATATCCTGGCGCAACTTGGCTTCGCTCGGTCGGCCGACAATGCGGAAGTACTCGGTCTGATCGGCCAAATGGAAAGTCAGGCGGGAGCTGACGTTCGCAAGCAGGTCGTTGGGGACATCGGATTGAATATTCGCCGATACGATGACATGCAGTCCGACGGCGGCGCCGCCGGCGATGGCGGCGCCAATCGACTTTACCAGTTCGGGTGGGGCGAGGCGCTTGAATTCGCCGAAGCCGTCGATGATCAGGTAGAGCGACGGCAGGCGCTGGGCTTGGCCGGGACGGGTATTGAAATCCCGATAGTTGTCCACCCCCTGCAGGCGCAAGAGCTCGCTGCGCCGCGAGATTTCATCCTGAATGAAGCGCACCAATCGAACCGTTCGTTCTTCCTCAAAGCGGGTAACGACTGCCCCTACGTGGGGAAAGCTCTCCATCAGCTTGAGAGCGGAGCTCCCGCCGAAATCCAAGACGTAGGCCTGAGCCTGATCGGGAGCGTGCATGCACCCAATTGAGCTGAGGATTGTTCGGAGCAAGGTGCTCTTGCCGGTGCCGGCCGAGCCGAAGATCAACAGGTTATGGCCGCCGCGATCGGGGTCCAGCCGCAGCAGCGTTTGCCGCTGGTGCGCCGGATCATCATAGAGCCCGATCACCGGAAAGATCGCTTCTCCTACCCGTCCATTCGAGTGAAGCGGTCGGCACCCAATCCAATGGGAGCCGTCCCAGCCGCCGGCATAGTTCTTGGCGAGCAGCTCCGGCAGGTACATGCGCCTCGGAAGCGGGTCCGGCCAAACCGCGCTGGGACGCTTGATGTGCAAACCCTTGGCTGCGACTAGTATGCGGTTGACGATCGCTTGCGCCTCTGTGTCCTGATCTGCGGAGCCGTCCGTCTCCCAGCGTTCTGTGCGCCGATCACCGCTCAGTCCGGGAAGCTGGACTTGCTGGCGTCTCCCCTGTGGGTCAACGCGAACGAGCCCGTTTGGACGTAGAGGCCGCTGCAGCCCCCGGTAAAAGCCGCCTGTGTAGGCGCCTTGGAACTGCTGACGCGTTTGGGCGCGGAAATACGCTCGGCCCCGCGGCAGGTTGACTGCATCCGGCGTGCCTATCATCTGACTGCTGTCTTGCGGCTG
>CAZJUE010000192.1:0-5381 GCA_964549025.1 uncultured Anaerolineaceae bacterium
ATTCATCATCGTCGACGTCCCGGATCAGCCAGAGGCGATTTCCTCTCCCTGCTGATCGCCGACAACGCCAACGGTATCGGTGAGATGGCCTGGGGCGACCAGGACCACGCGGACACCCGGGCCGCCAAGCAGATCATGGCGGATCTGGACGCAGTCGGCAACACCACCAAAGCCATTACCAAGGGGGTTGCCATCGGCTCGGCGGTCATCGCTGCGGTGACGCTGTTCGGCTCGTTCCTGGTCGCCCTATTGGTGTGTTCGATTACGCAAAGCAAGCGCCCCGCACCGGAGATCAAGATAGTCGACAGCCGAACCTGGTCGATCGAACTCGAAGCCCTAAAAGCAGGACCAGCGACCCGGCGCACTCGCCGGGTCGTTTGCTATCCTCGCCTCTAAATGCAACCTAGAATGGGCGATCGCAACCTGGCCTGACATTGCCGATTACGAGCCGAGTTTGACCTGCTAGCGTGCGCATCAATCGTGTTGCCCTGGTGCAGATAGCGGCCATTGCCCTGGCGCTGGTTCTGCTCATCGGCGTGTTGCTTTACCTTCCCCTGGAGCGAATACCTTCCTGGGGCTGGGATCTGGCCGTGTTCACGGCCGGTTCGCGCGCGCTTCTGAACGGCGACAATCCGTATCTGCCCGGAATGGTGGAGCAGTACGCGCAGGGTGCCCAGCTGGCGACCATTCCGAACTTCGTCTATGCACCATTCTTTGGCATTCTGATCGCTCCGCTGAGCGTCCTGCCCCCTGGCATGGTTTCGCGAATCTGGTTTGTCGGCAATCTCGTGATGTACGTGGCCGCGTTCGGCCTGCTGCTCAATGCATTCGGTTGGCGACCTCGTACTCGCGAGTTCCTTTGGCTGGTCATTGGGTTGGGTGTCTTTCCGCCTTTCCGAACGCTCGTGACGCTGGGGCAGAGCGCCGGGTTGTTGCTCTTCCTGACCGCCTTGGTGTATTGGCTTATGGTCCGCGGCCGGCATCCCGCAGCCGGGGCCGCGCTGGCTCTCACCACGTTTAAGCCACACTTGGCGATGCTCCCCATGCTGCTGGCGGCCCGGCGCAATTGGCGAGCACTGACGGCCTTCGCGATCGCTGCATTGGCCATAGCGCTCCCCTTCCTCGGTCTGCTGGACGATTGGCTGAAGGCGCTGGTCGATACCCGCACCCTCAACCTGAGCTTCGGATGTCTGCCGCTTTCGTCGCTGACTGCATTTGCCAGTTGTTTTGTCGATGCACCCTTACCGCTAACTCTGGTCCAGGTACTCATCACGGCGGCGGTCGTCGCGATCCTGGCTGTGCAGCCCCGTCCGGGCGGATTCGACCGGCGCCGGCTTGGCTACGAGTTCAGCCTGGTAATCAGTCTGAGCCTGCTGGTGTTCGACAATGTCCGGGTAGCGGATCAAGTGCTGCTGGTGTTCCCGATGTTGTTCGCACTCTCCGAGGCTCGCCGGAGTGATGTTGGCCGCCGACGGTCGGGAATCATTGCCCTGCTCCTGATGGCCTACCTGTCACCCTACCTCGCACAGATCTACGGATTGGTCATCGGCCGGCCGAACCTGTACGGACTTCCGATCTGGTACGCCATCGTGTCGCTGGCGGCCTGCTTGGCCGTGCTAACCGCGCGACCCAGACGGATCAGCGCCGTCCAGCCCGATCCAGAAGGTGTGCACCGCTTATGAAGCGCAGCTTTCACCCGGTTCTGTTCGCGGTCCTGCCGGTATTGTCGCAACTGGGCACCAATGTCGAGAGCGTCGGGCTTCGATTCGCGATACGTCCTTTGGCGGTGCTGCTCCTGATTGCGCTTTCGCTGTGGTATGTGCTGTACCGCGCATACCGATCTTGGGAGCAGGCCGCGGTGGTTACTTCGATATCAATTAGCGTCATCTCGGTGTACGGGTATGTGCACACCCTGGTGATCAACCTGCTCCCATCTTGGGGCGAAAACCCGGTGGTGGCTCACGCGGTTCTATCCGTCTGTGCGGTGGGCCTGCTTCTGCTGGTAGCTTGGCTGGTCCGTCGTGAGCCAGCCAGCGCCACCCGATTGAACTCGACGATGAACCTGGTTGTGGCCGCGGCGCTGATCTACCCCGTGGTCAAGATTGTCGACCATGAGCTGCGCGGGGTAAGGAGCTGGCCTTCCGGTGCCGGTCCACTTCCCGCGGCGCAGCCGATTCAAGCTGCGCGGCGACCGGAGCACTTGCCGGACATCTACTACATTGTTCTGGACGGCTACGGCCGGGCGGACGTGCTCCGCGACCTTTACGGCTACGACAACCAACCCTTTCTCGATTTCTTGGAGCAGAGTGGCTTCTTCGTTGCGGAACAGAGCCGCAGCAATTACGGCGTCACCCACCTATCCTTGGCCGCTTCACTGAATATGCAGTATTTGGACGACCTCGCCATTGCCATGGGGCCAGAGTCAGCCGACCATCGGCCAGTAGCCCAGCTTGTGACCAACAGCCGGGTCGTTGCCAGTCTCTCCGATCTGGGCTACCGGACGGTTGCTGGCGAGACCGGCTACCGTCGGACGGAGATGAGGGGTGTGGACTTCTTTATCAGGCAGCCACGCAATGCGGTCAATCCGTTCGAAGCATTGCTCATTGAGGAAAGCATGCTTCGGTCGCCGCTCGATGTGGCGGCTGAACTTGGAGTTGCGCGATGGTATCCAGGATACCGTTCACATGAACAGTTGATCCGCCTTTGGCTGGAGCAGCTGACAGAGATGGCCTCGATGCCGAGCCCGAAATTCGTGTTCGTCCACATTTTTGCCCCACACCCACCCTTTGTGTTCGATGCGGTGGGAAGAAGCCGGCCGCAGCACAGCGGCTTCTCCACCCACGACGGAAGCCGGTTTCCCGGGACGGCGGAAGAGTACCGAGAAGGCTACGTCGGCCAAATCACCTATTTGAACCAACGTTTGCGTGAGGTCGTTCAGGTTCTGCTTTCCGATTCGGCGGTGCGTCCGATCGTCGTTTTGCAGGGCGACCATGGTCCCGGGATGATGACCAATTGGGAAGTTCCTGCCGAGACAGACCTGCGGGAGCGGATGGGCATTATGAACGCCATCCTGCCGCCCGCAGGGGTCCAGACGGCGTTATATGATGATATGACCCCGGTGAATACCTTTCGAGTGGTCCTTGATGCGCTCTTTGATACCGGGACCGGCCCGCTACCCGATCGAAGCTACTTCTCCAGCTGGCGCTGGCCATACGATTTTATTCCCTATGAACCGAGCGACTCGGTCGTTGAAAGGAGGCTCCCACCCAGGTAACCGGCTGCTTCTCTTGCGGAACGCTTCCGGATGAGTCATACTGTCTTAAAGAGGCAAATCTGTGCCCGAAGTGACACTGCGCGCCTATGCACGGGAGATCGACGAGCTGATCGAACGCGAACGGCTCGACGAAGCCATCGCGCATTGTCGCCACATACTGCAAATCTACCCGAAACACCTCGAGACCTACCGGCACCTGGGCAAGGCCTACTTGGAAGCCAAGCGCTACGGGGACGCCGCCGATATCTTCCAGCGGGTGCTGTCGGCCGTGCCAGACGACTTCGTCTCTCACATTGGGATGGCGATCGTACGCGAAGACGAGGGCAACCTCGACGCTGCCATCTGGCACATGGAGCGGGCGTTCGAGACCAACCCCTCCAACCCTGCCATCCAGCAGGAAATGAAACGGCTGATCGGCCGCCGCGACGGCCTGGAGCCCCATAAGGTGAGGCTCACCCGCGGCGCGCTAGCGCGCATGTACGCTCACGGCGAGCTGTATCCACAGGCGATCGCCGAGCTGCGGTCTGCGCTCCAAGAAGACCCCGACCGGCCGGACCTTCAGGTGCTGCTTGCCGATATGTACTGGCAGACCGATCAACGCAAGGAAGCCACTTCGGTCGCCAACCGGGTGCTTGAGAAACTGCCCTACTGCATGCAGGCCAATCGGATTTTGGCCGCCAACCTTCAAGCCAAAGACCGGGTCGAAGAGGCCGCGGTCCATCACCGTCGCCTGGCTGGCCTGGATCCATATGCCGCGTATGTAGAGTCAGCAATTTCCGATCCGGCAACAATCGAAGAATCCGCGGTGACCATTGAAAGGTTCGAAGGGCGGCCGGGAGCCCCCATGCCTGACGGGGGCATGGCCCAGCCCGGTTGGGCCGCGACGCTGGGCATGGAGATGAAGCAAAGCAGCGAGGCGGCCGATGACTCACATCCCAGCCTTCCGCAGACCGGTCCCCTGCCTTCGTGGCTGGAGCCCGGGGAGCCGCCACCGTTCGAGACGAGCGACCAGGCGGACGAGATCGAAGACGTAGAGCATGAGCCATCTAAGGCGGACGGTGAACCTGAGCCAGCCGAGCCCGCATGGCTGAGCGAGGAGACCCAGATGGCCGAACAGGAAGAAGAGGTTGAGCCACCAGAGTCTGAGGAAGACTTCATGCGCGAGCTCGGCGAAGGCGGCAACATCGCTCCGGAACCCTCGGATGTCGAACCCGATGATTCAGCAGAGATTCCTGATTGGATGAGGGAGGCTGGATGGACCGAATCCAGCGGAGAAGCGGTCGAGCAGCCTGTTGCGTTTTCGGACGCTGAACTGCGCTCGCTTGAAGCTGGTGAGCTTCCGCCCGATTCGCCCCCACCCAGCGACGATGACGACGACCTGACCCCGGCCGAATTGCCGGACTGGATGGAAAGCATGGCGCCGGAGCCGGGTAGCGAAGAGGCCGCCGACCAGGAAGCAGGCTCCGGGCCCCCGGACTGGCTGGCCGCCGGGGACGAGGAACAAGACGTCGAATTGACTGCTGCCGAGGCGGCGACCATAGTTGGCGATGAAACCGAGTCCGAGCCGATTTCCGACCGGGACGCCGAGGTGTTGGAGTCGTCCGACGGACCAGAGCCAAGTTTCTCAACCGCGGATCGGACCGACGAAGATGAACCAAGCTTCCCATCCGCTGATCCAGACACCGAGGACGTTCCTAGTTGGATAACCGAAGAGACCCTGGGCGCGACCGACACAATCGTGTCCTGGCTCGGCGGCCAGGAGCGCGCAAGAGAAGAAACCAGGGAAGACGAAAAGGCTGACGCACTGCCGGAGTGGATGCGAGACACGGGTCCATTGGTTGACAAAGGCGACGCGGGCGTTGGCATTCCCTCACCGACGGCGGGATCAGCTTCTGCCGATTCCCCCGGATCAAGCGACCAGGAGCCCCCGGACTGGATGGAGGGCATCTTCGATGCCGAGGATGAGCAGGAGCCCGCATCTGAGTCGGTTGTGGAGGAGCCACCGGAAGCGGTCGAACAGCCTGCTGAACCTGCGACGGAACTACCAGAAGCGGTTGAGCAATCCGCTGAACCCGCGGCGGAGCTACCAGAAGCGGTCGAGCAATCC
>CAZJUE010000193.1:0-5360 GCA_964549025.1 uncultured Anaerolineaceae bacterium
AGGCGTATTCGCTGCGGAACTTTTCCAACATGGCGTCGAAGGCCTCGGTGTAGCTGAGCTCGGAGAAGTCGTCCAGCGCGCTGCCTTCCGGCTCCAGCAGATCGACCGTGGGCTCTTGCGAGCGGTCGAAGACGAAGGGCTCTGCGTCAAGATCCACCAGCGTCCAGCCTGCGGGCAAGCCAACGATCGGATCGTCATCGGTGAACAGCAGTCCGTCCGATCCAAACCCGGACGGGAACCCCTCGCCCAGCTGGTCGGCGAAGACCAGCAGCTTTCCGCCAACGATCTCCAGGTAGGTTGCCCGATCATCGCTCACCCGGGTGGAGGCATAGGCACTCGACCATCCGCCGCCGCCCTGATCGCGTCGCTCCAGATAAGGATCACCCCAGGTGTTGGTCCAGTAGGCGACCGCAAACACCATCACCCCGCGGTCGTCTTCATCGTCGTGATCGACGTCGCGCAGTGTGCCGCGCGGTTCTTGCGGCAGCGTCAGGCTGTAGCTGAACGGCGAAGTGAAGAAGTCGGAGGTGATCTGCCCTAACACCTGTGATTCAGACGGGAAAATGAATCCTCGGTCGCGCACTACGAAGCCGCCCTGGTCTTCCAAGATCACGATCGGCTGTGCCACACCGGTGGTAAAGAACGGATTAGTGTAGGCGACCTCGCCGGTGATCACCGTCGGACCCCCTTCGTCGTTCACGATCTCGGCGGGTGGGAACTCGACCTCTGGCGCGGCGGTCGGTCGTTCGGTGGCAGGAGGCGGAGTCGGGGTGGGTTCTTCTGTCTGGCTTGAGAACAGGCAGGCGGCGCTGGTCAGCGCCAGGACGCCGATGAACAGAAACGCTGGCTGCCGGAGCTGCCGACTAGCCACATCCGGTTTGGATTTCAGGAGGTTCACTGCAGGCTTCTTTCGCGATTCATGCGGAACGGCGCTGCAATCATAACGAATACAAAGCGGGACGCAATGCTCTGCGCCCCGCGCTTCGGATAGACAGACCGGCACCTTTCCGGTGCCGGAATCTGGACGGTCACGGCCAGCCTGACCGGTGGTGTCCAGCCGGGCGGTTGCCCTAGTAGATCGGTTGGGTCTGGTCGACCTGCTCCGCCCAGGCGTTGATGCCGCCCTTCAAGTTCTTCAGCTTGCGGAAGCCGGCTCCGGCCAGCAGCTCGAGCGCGCGCGCGGAGCGTGAACCTGACTTGCAGAACAGCACAATCTGCTCGGCGCTGTCCAGGCGGTGCATTTGCGCGGCCAGCGATCCGAGCGGAATCAGCTCGGCACCGGCGATCTGTGAGATCTGCAGCTCGTGCGGCTCACGCACGTCGATCAGCCGAACATGATCCATCTGCTTGGCCAGCTCGCTCGGTTCGATCTCCCACTGGCTATCCAGGCCGCTCTCGCCTCGATCGTGGCTGGGGACCCCACAGAATGCCTCGTAGTCGATCAGCTCAGTGACCTCGGGCTGCTCGGAGCACACTTTGCACTGCGGGTTCTTTTTGAGCTGCAATTGCTCGAAGCTCATGTCCAACGCATCGAAAAGCAGCAGCTTCCCGATCAGCGGGTCGCCGATGCCCAGCAACAGCTTGAGTCCCTCGCTGGCTTGCAGGGCGCCGATGGTGCCCGGCAGCACGCCGAACACGCCGCCTTCGGCGCAGGACGGCACCAGGCCGGGTGGGGGTGGCTCGGGAAAGAGGCAGCGATAGCATGGCCCGCGCTCGGCCCAGAACACGCTGAGCTGGCCTTCGAAGCGAAAGATCGAGCCGTACACGTTTGGCTTGCCGGTCAGCACACACAGATCGTTGACCAGGTAGCGGGTCGGGAAGTTGTCGGTGCCGTCGATGATCAGTTGATACGGCTCGGCAATCTGCATGGCGTTCTCGGAGGTGAAAGGCACATCGTACACGTCGATCTGCACTTCTGGATTGATGTCACGCACCCGTGCTTCGGCAGAGAGCACCTTGCGCTGTCCAATGGTGGAAGTGCCGTGCAGCACCTGGCGCTGCAAATTGGTGAAATCGACTACGTCGTAGTCGACCAATCCGATGCGGCCGACTCCAGCGGCGGTCAGATACATGGCAACCGGCGAACCCAGGCCGCCGGTGCCGATCACCAGGACCGAAGCAGACTTGAGCCGCGCTTGACCCTCCAGGCCGACCTCCGGCATCAACAGGTGGCGCGAATAGCGCAGGATCTCCTGGTGTGAAAGCTGTGATCCGTTGGCAGATATCGGTTGTGGCATGAGATTATCCCTTGGTGCTTGCAGCGGCCGGTTCGGCTTTCGACCGACGCGTCGGCAACTCGCCGATCGCCTCCAGCTGGCGCTCCAGCTTGCCGGCTCGAGCCACGCCGTGGTTGACGCCGCGTGGCCTGCCGGAGGCGTCGATGATAAAGGTTGTGGGCAGCGAGAGCACGCCCCAGGCGTTGGTCAATTCCGGCCGCTCGAGCGCCTGGATCTTGATGATCTGCAGCCGCGGCCCGAAGCGCTCCGAAAGCTCGGTCAGCGCCGGATCCTGGACCGTGATGCACGGGGCGCAGCCGGGATCGGTGAAGTACAAGACCGCCGGCGTACCCGGAAGGTATTCGTCCACGCCCAGCCCTGCCAGGGCCCTGCGCCGCAGCACCAACCAGCCGTACAGTCGGTAGGCCAGCAGACCAGCCGCGATCAGCAGCAGCGCCAGCAGCAGCCGCTCAAGCATCGCTGTTCTTGGCCCGTGAGCCCCGGTTGGAAAGCTCGCCGCGCCCGGGCATTACTCGCCCCGGGTCGGGCGCTGTCCCGGGAAGACGTCCGGCGGCGGCGCCTTGGTGAAGCCTGGCGCCCCCAGGCGGTTTAGCCAGTAGTACACCGCGCAGCCGACGCAGAAACCGCCAAACAGGTTAAGCGCGGTCAGCGCCATCACGATCCAGCTAAGCGTCCATCCTACCGCGGGCAGCGCGGCCGCAAAGGCCAGGCTGGCGCCGATGAGGAAAGCTGCACCGATGCCTAGCGCGAAGCGGTGTGGCTCAGGGTTGTCCGGGACCAGGTCGGGGCCGATCCAGCCCCGGCCGCGCAAGAAGCGGTAGAAAAACTGCAGGTCTGGCCGGCCGCGGAGCGTGCCGATCAGCATCAGCGCGGCTACCAGCGCCACCAGCCAGGGCTGATCGACGACGAAGGCTGCCAGCAGCAGCCCGAGCCGCCCGGCCATGCTGGTCTGCATGGCGCTGTGGTCCAGTGCTTTGAGCTGGGGCTCGGAACCGCCGGCGATGCTGGGCAAGATCATCAGCTGGTCTTCGGCGGTGATCGGCGTACGATGGCCGTTCAGGCTGCGGACGTCCTGGTCGTTGAGGAACAGGTTGACGTACGGGCGCAGCTCGCCGTCTTCGCCGAACAGGTGCGGCTTCAGCGATGGGAAGCGCCGAGCCAGCTCTTGCAGCGCGTCCTCTACGGTTTCTGCTTCGACCGGCACCCGTTCCTGGCCTTCGGTATAAGCGCGCAGTGCAGTGGGAATGCGGATTTCGCTCATTCTTCCTCCTCGGCGAGCTGCAGTGGCAGCTCGGTCATTTCTGTGTGGTCGTCCTCGAGTCGCCACACCTGGGTGCCGTCGGCTCGTCCCTGATCTACGCTGGTGATTAGATAGAAGTACCAGGGGACGGCCATCTCGAGATCGTATTGCGACGGTTGGGGCGGGTGATCGGGATGCGAGTGGAAGACGCCGATGATCTGCAGCCCAAGCTGGTCGGCTAGCTGTTCGGCCTCCAGCATGTCGGTCGGCTCGATCAAATAGCGCCGACCGCGCTGCTCGGCGGCAAACTGATTCTCCAGCGGCAAAACAGTCTGTACTTCCCGCCCGGCGTCATCGCTAATTCCCAACAACAATCCAACCGCCTCCTCCGGGTAGTGCTTTTCAGCGTGGGCATTGATCTCTTGCATTAAGTGCGAGGGCACTCGTAGGGTGGGCTGAACCGTCATTTTCCACTCCCAGCGCTTGCGCGACTTGGCGAGCGCGGCGTCGACCTTAGCTTTGCCATAGTGGATCATCCAGGTATTTGAGGCCCGAATCAGGAAAGATCACCACGATTAGCCCGTGTTCCAGCTCGGCAGCGACCTGTTGCGCGGCCACCGCCGCAGCAGCCGCCGAGGGGCCAACCAATAGCCCGTGCTCGCGAGCCAGCCGCCGCAGCATGGCATAGGCCTGCTCGGTGGCGATCGCCAGCATCCGATCTGCAAGCTCAGGATCGTAGATCTCGGGCACCTCGGCAGTGGGCAGATGCTTCAAACCTTCCAGTCCGTGCATCGGGCCCTCCGGCTGAAATCCAACCACCGTCACCTCCGGCAAGCGTTCCTTCAGGTAGCGGCCACTGCCGACCAGCGTGCCGGTGGTGCCCAGGCCGGCTACCAGATGGGTGACCCGCCCCTGCGTATCGGCTTCGATCTCTGGTCCGGTCGTCCGGTAATGTGCTCGCCAGTTGGCCGGATTGGCATATTGATCAGCGAAGAAGTAGCGATCGGGCTCGGAAGCCGCCAGCGCGCGCGCCGCGGCGCGGGCGCCGTCGGTGCCTTCCAACGGATCGGTCAGCGTGAACTCGGCGCCGAAGGCATGCAACAGCGACTTGCGCACCGGGCTGGCGTTTGCCGGAAGCATCAGTCGAATCGGCACGCCGAGCGAGGCGCCCAATGCAGCGTAGGCGATGCCCATGTTTCCGGAGGTCGAATCGAGCAGCGTGCGGCCGTCGGCCAGTTCGCCAGACTGCAGCGCGGCGCGCAGGATGGCGGCCGCCGGGCGATCCTTAACCGATCCGCTGGGGTTGTGCCATTCCGCCTTTGCGTAGATCTCAACGGTGGAATTCGACAGCCCACGCAGGGGGATCAGTGGCGTGTTGCCGACCTGTTCCAGCATGGTGTGAGGTGGGGTAGCTGTCTGTGTACTCATTCGATATCAGGCAAATAAAAAACGGCTCGCGACGGGTCCCGCAGATTTCGACGCGGGGGCGAGCCATTCATCGTCCGGTTGAGGCAGTATCGGTTCTGCTGCGCTCCTACTCGTACTCGGGCGGGATGGCTAAAGCCCCCGCCAGCAACAAATGCAATGGTTCATCATAATATTTCTCAAAATGCCGATGAATATTATCACCCTGGCATCGGCTGAGTCAAGATGTGACGGCGGACCGCTGACCCCTGGATTGCCTCGGCGGGTTGGCCGGTTTCGTTGGGACCGCCTTATCGTCATGCCAGCCAGGTGCAATCGGATTGCCTTTGCAGTACGCCCAAGTACGTGAAGCTCCTTTGATGCCAGGCCATCTCGACGGTTCGGCTTAGGACTCGCGTCCTAACTAATCGACATAATCACCTTGCTATAATGCCTCTGTCGGGATAGATTCCTGCCTG
>CAZJUE010000194.1:0-5357 GCA_964549025.1 uncultured Anaerolineaceae bacterium
GATTAGGGTTTCATCTGAGAATGCAAGGATCCTGAGCGATGGGGATCCCGCAGGCTCAGCGGCCAGGGGTGACGAATCGCCGCCCTCGGCTCAAACGGTCGCTGCTGGGCCCTACGGTGGAACGGCGTCGGCCATCGTCATTGATCCTGGCCATCCGGGCACGGTGTACGCTGCCTCGGAGTTCGGGGTTTTTAGGAGCTCCGACAATGGAGACTCTTGGCGGCGGACGAATCTGGCCTCGATCACAGTGTATGCGTTGGCCATCGAGCCAGCCGAGCCAACCACGGTCTACGTCGGCACGCGGGGCCAGGGCTTTTTTGTCAGCCGCGACGGCGGCAACACCTGGATTCAATCCAGTGACCCCTTGATATCGAAGCTGATCACTTACACGCTGGCCGTCGACCCCCAGGCGCCGGGAACAGTGTACGCTGGAGGGCGAGAGCTGGGCGTGTCTGGTCTTGTCAACGGATATTGGGGCGGGGGTGTGCTGAAGAGCACTGACGGGGGCGCCACTTGGGCGGAGGCCGGCGACGGGTTACCAGAGGGCTGGGTCTACAGCCTGGCCGTCGACCCCCGAACATCGGGGGTGATTTATGCCGGGACGCATTCGATGGGTGTCTACAAGAGCATCGACGGCGGGGCGACGTGGATGGACCACAGCCAGGGGCTGGTGAGCCGCTACCACACCAGCCCCAACAATCTCAAGATTCGATCTCTGGCCATCAACCCCCGCAATCCAGATGAACTGATTGCCGGTACCTGGGCAGGGGGAAGTGTGTTTGAATCACGCGACGCCGGGGCAAGCTGGACCTACATCGGCATGGGCGCCGAACCGGCCCATGTGCGCGTGGTGGCCTACAATCCCGTCCGTTCCGGATTAATGTACGCTGGGATGAGGGAGGGCGGCGTGCTCACACGGCAGAGCCATAACGCTGAGGCCAGCTGGCAGCCTACTCCAGACCAGGAGATGGGCGGCTGGCTGGATTTCTCGGTCGTGGAGGGGATCGCCATCGATCCCAGGCACGGGCGGACGATCTTCCTTGCGCTCCAAGACGCCGGCATCTTGCGCTCTCTGGATGGAGGCGAGACCTGGAAGGTGATCAACGACGGTTTCTCGGCTGCGCCGGTGACAGGACTGGTTGCTGCACCGGACGACCCATTTCACTTGTTCGCTTCCACCGACGGAGCCGGAGTGTTCCACAGCGCAGATGGCGGTGTGACCTGGTCGCCTCATACCTGGGCTACGCCGTGGGATCAAGCTCTGGGCTTGGCCGTCGATCCCGCCGGCGGCCGGCTTTACGTTCCGGCCGGGAGCGACGGCCTGGCAATACTCACCATTGAGCCTCCCTAGCTAGCCGCTGGCAAGCTGGTCAAGCAGCCGGTCGAATTCGGGAAGCGCAACGGAGTCAGCATAGGCGGTCTCGAACCCGCGCCTCGCCCGCTGACTGAGTGACTGTTGTGCGGCTGGGTTCTGCATCAAGCGCCGAATGAAGCTGACCACCCGCTCCACGTCCCCGTGTCGCAGACTAACGCCACACTCGAAGCGTTGGATTGCTTCATCGACGTTGCCGCCCTCTGGTCCGATGTAAAGGATCGGTAATCCCATAGCCAGGCTGGAGTGCAGCTTGCTGGGGCTGATCACTCCCAGGTAGCTGTCCCGAAGCGTGATCAAGCTGCAGTCGGCTAGCCCCATGATCGAGGGTGTCATCTCTTTGGGCACGTAGCTGAACAGATGCAGGTTGTCCAGCGAGCGCTCGTGTTTCGCCCGCTCCAGCCAGTTCCAGCGCTGGCCGCCGCCGACGAACACGAAGGCCACCTCTTCGCTGCGGAGCTGGTCGGCGGCATCCACCAGTGTCTCGAATCGGTGCCCGTAGCCAGCGTTTCCCAGGTACAGGACGACGAACCTGGCGGCCAGGTCCAGTTCCAGCCCGGGCTGCCAAATCAGCTGTCTGTCGTCGGCGGAGTAAAGCGATTCCGGCTCCCAGTTCGATATCACAGTGGTGGGCACGGCCCGAGCGGTGGGCTGGTACTGCGAAGACAGCAGCCGCTCCATCGCAGCATCCAGGCAAACGACGTGATCCAAACCTTTGAATATCCGGCGGTTGAGCCAACGCATCAGACGGCTTGGCCAACCGCCGGGGGAGAGTGAACCGGCACGTTCGAGCACTTCGGGGTAGCAATCCATGTTCCACTGGATCAGTTTGGTACCCGGGTGCAGCCTCTTGTGCAGCGCAGCAGTCCAGGCGATGAACGGGGGGGTTGTCATCGACACAACTAGATCCTGACGGGGCAGAACGGCCATCGTTGCCGTCGCCTGCAAGTAGAACAGCCCGTAGTCGATCAGGCGTCTGACGAGCGATCCCTTGCCGAGCTTGGGCGTCCAGAGGCGGTAGATGCGCAGGTTGTCGAGGGTGCGCGGAGAAGAACTTCCCGATGCTGGGACATATCCGCCTCGACTGGTAATGACCGTAACTCGGTCGCCAAGTTCAGCGCGGTGCTGGGCCAGGTCAGCGGCCAGGTGGCCGGTCGGCGCCAGGTCCGGAGGGTAAAACTGATTGATCAGGGTGAGCCGCATGCGTGCTTGAGTGGGACGCGGCTCCGAATGCTCATGCCTCGAGGCGCTCGCGGACCGAGAACACCATTTCGTCCAGGATCTGATCGAGGTCGTACTTCATTTGCCAGGCCGGGTAGTCGCGTCTGAGCTTGGAGAGGTCGGTGTAATAGCAGATGTGATCGCCGATCCGGTGATCGTCGGTGTAGCTGAGCTCAGGTCGCTTGCCTGACCGCGCCTCGATGGCATCGACGCACTCAAGCAAGCTGGCCGCGTTCTCTTTGCCACCGCCCAGGTTGTAGACCTCGCCGGGACGCGGGTCCTGCGCGAAATGCCAGAAGGCGTTGATCACGTCGCGGCTATGGATTTGGTCGCGCACCTGCTTGCCCTTGTAGCCGAAGATCGTGTACGGTCCTTCTCGCAGCGCAGTCATGGTCAGGTAGCTGATGAAACCGTGCAGCTCGACCCCGGCGTGCGCAGGCCCAGTTAGGCAGCCGCCGCGAAAGATTCCGGTCTTGAGCTGGTAGTAGCGCCCGTACTCTTGAGCCAGCAAGTCTCCGGCCAACTTGGAGACGCCGAACAGGGAGTGCAGCTGGTGGTCGATCGGAAAGTCTTCGGCGATGCCTTGCGCGAAGTCAGGGTCGTCATAGTCCCAGCGGGTTTCTAGCTCCTTGAGCCGAATGTGATTCGGTCCGTCCCCGTAGACCTTATTGGTGCTGACGTAGATGAATACCGCCTCAGGGCTGTGCTGGCGGCAGGCCTCGAGCAGATGCAGTGTGCCCACCGCATTGATGTCGAAGTCGTCCAGCGGCCTCCGTGCAGCCAGGTCATGGCTGGGTTGCGCGGCAGCGTGGATAACCAGGTCGTAGGTCTGGCGGCCGAACAGTTCGAACACACCATTCCGATCGCGAATGTCCAACTCATGGTGAGTGAAATGGCTGCACGTAGCCTCAAGCCGCTGGCGGTTGGGGGTCGTATCCCCCTGTGGGCCGAATAGGTCGGCGCGCATGTTGTTGTCTACACCGTCCACTTGGAAGCCGAGGGAGTCGAAAAACTCAACTGCTTCGGAACCGATCAAGCCGCTGCTGCCTGTGATCAGAACGTGCATAATCCATGGTCTCGCTAGGTCAAGCCGTAGCATTCTAAGACGGCGGCAGTCAATTTGGAAGGCCGGCGGTTTCGTTGGCCGACCCTTCGGTGGTGGATTAAGATCTACCCGGGGCATCACTCGCAAAGAGGCCTTCGGGAACGCCGGAAGAGGAGCAGGATGGGTACGACGATGGTAGAGAATTGGCGCCGGTGCGGCGTCGAGCCGGGCGATGTGCTCCTGGTCCACAGCAGCCTTCGCCGGACGCTGAAAGCATTCAAGTGCAGCCCCGGCGACGTTCTGTCTTCTTTCCTGGAGGCCGTCGGCCCGACTGGGACGCTGCTGATGCCGCTGTTCAATTTCGACTTCACCAAGGGCGTGCCATTCGACATTCGCAGTACGCCGTCCCACATGGGCGCGCTGACGGAGTCTGCCCGGATGCACCCTCAAGCGCTCCGCAGTGGGCATCCCATCTATTCGTTCGCCATCATTGGTCCTGAGGCCGAGCGCTTCGCGGTCGACAACTACAGCGGCTACGGCCCCGATTCGCCCTTTGCGGTCCTGCGCGAGCTTGAAGGAAAGATCGGGGTCATCGATCTGGACGATCAGAACAGCATGACCTTCTATCATCACATTGAAGAGATGCATCAGGTCCCCTATCGGTTCCACAAGGAATTTACGGGTCAATACACGGACGCCGACGGTTCGACGTCGGAGCGGACCTACGGTTTGTTTGTGCGCGATTTGGAACGGGGAGTGCTCACCGACGTCAATCGGATGGGAGAACGCCTTTGGGATGAGGGTCTCTATCGAGGAGACCGAATGATGCAGGGGGCGGGCTTGCGGACGATTTCTGCCAGCTTGATGTTTGACTCGGTGTCGGAAGTCATTGCGGCGGGACGTGCCCGAGATTACCTCTATTCGATCGAGGGAGAAGGAGAGGGAGCAAACTGAGCGGGGACACGCTCGGCGAATCGATGTACTCGTTGGTTCGGCAGCTGTTCCCTATCTGCCGAAGCATCACCGGCGATGGCGTGCGTGAGACGCTGCAGATCATCCAGCAGCAGCTCCCGGAGCTGGTCCTTCACGATGTGCCAACAGGAATGCAAGCGTTTGACTGGACCGTGCCCCGCGAGTGGAATGTCACGGACGCCTATGTGCTCGATCCGGCTGGAAACAAGATTATTGACTTTCAACAGCACAACCTGCACCTGGTTGGATATTCGATACCGGTCAACAAGAAAGTCCCGCTTGACGAACTCCAGTCGCACCTGCATTCGCTCCCCGAGCAGCCGGATGCCATCCCGTACATCACCTCGTATTACCAGGATCGCTGGGGATTCTGTGTCTCACATCGGCAGCGCGAATCAATCACGCAGGAGGGTGACTATACGGTCGTCATTGACACACGCCTCGAGCCGGGTCAGCTTACATATGGCGAACTGCTCATCCCGGGTGACCGGCAAGAGGAGGTGTTCCTATCGACCTACATTTGTCATCCGTCGATGGCCAATAACGAGCTCTCTGGGCCAGTGGTCACGACCTACCTTGCCAGCTGGCTGGAGACCGGCCCGCGCAGGTACAGCTACCGCATCGTATTCGTTCCTGAGACCATTGGCTCACTGGTTTACCTGAGCCAGAATCTGGAGGTCATGCAAGAACGGATCGTTGCGGGCTTCAACATCACTTGCGTCGGGGATGAGCGCGCCTACTCTTATC
>CAZJUE010000195.1:0-5325 GCA_964549025.1 uncultured Anaerolineaceae bacterium
TACGACGAGCACCTCGATCCCTGGATCGGCGGATCGGGCTCCAAGGACGCGCCGCCCTCTCCTGAAGCCGACCTCGCCTGGGCCGCCCAGTTGCCGCGGCTGCAGCGCCTGTTCGAGCGGGCGCTGGAATCCTATCGGCACGAGCTGGAACTACGCCGGGCGCTGGATTTCGATGACCTGGAGGCCGGCGCATTGGCGCTGCTCGAAACCGACCAGATCGGCCGTCTGTGGCGCGGCCGGATCATGGCAGTGCTGGTCGACGAGTTTCAAGACACCAATGACCGCCAGCGGCGGATCGTGCAGGCGCTGGTGGGCGATCGCAGCGGCGGCTTGTTCGCTGTAGGCGACGCACGCCAGAGCATCTATCGCTTCCGCGGCGCCGACGTACGGGTGTTTCGTCGGGTGCGTCAGGAGGTGGAGGCCGGCGGCGGGCTGGCCCCGGAGATCGAGCTCAGCTTCCGCGCCCACGCACCGCTGCTTTCAGCGCTGGATGGCTTCGTCGGACCGTTGATGGGAAGCGGGCAGGATGGCGCGCTTTACCAGGTGCCCTACAGCTCACTGCGCGCCGATCGCGCCGAGCCAGAGCTTTCGGGCGCCGGTCCGCACCTCGAGCTGGTGCTGGGCGGGGGTGAGGGAGCCGAGGCGGCTCGCGACGCGGCCGCGACGGCATTGGCCAACCGGCTGGTTGAGCTGCGACGGGAGGGGGTAGTCCGGGATTGGAGCCAGGTGGCGCTGCTCTTCCGTGCCTCGACCGGGTTCGAGGCCTATGAGAGCGCGCTAGAGTCCGCCGGCATTCCGTTCGTCACGGTGGCCGGCCGGGGCTTCTATCAGCGGCCGGAGATCCGTGACCTGGTGAACACGCTGCGGGCCGTAGCCGATCCTACAGACGATCTGGCATTGGCCGGCTTCCTGCGCTCGCCGGCGATCGGGTTAAGCGATTCAGGGATCTTCCAGCTTCGGGTGGACGGCGATCGGTTTCGGCCGATGCAGGTCGCGCTGGCCGACGGAGAGCAGTGGCTGGACGTAGACGATCGGTCCACCGCCCGCCGGGCGCAGGCCGTCCTGGACGAGCTGCATCCATTAGCCGATCGGCTGCCGATCGCGGAGCTGATCAGCCGGTTGGTCGGCCGGCTGGATTGGCGGGCGGTGCTGGCCAGCTCACATTCGCGCTTATGGCGCAACCTGGACAAGCTGATCGAGGACGCGGAGGCCAGCGAGCTGGTGAACGTCAGCGCGTTCCTGGAATACCTCTCGGTGCTGCGCGAGGCCGGCGCGCGGGAGGGGGAAGCGCCGGCCGGAGAGGGCGGTGCGTTGCAATTGATGACCATCCACAAAGCCAAGGGCCTGGAATTCGACATCGTGGTGCTGGCCGACGCCTCACGAACCAGTCCCCGGCGCTCCGAGCCGGTGTATCTGATGGAGGAAGTCGGCGCGGCGGCGGCTATGGATCGCCTGGATGGTGAACCCCTTGCCTATCGCTTCGCCAGGGCGCTCGACGCCGAGCAGTCGCAGGCTGAGGAAGACCGCTTGCTGTACGTGGCCTGCACCCGGGCCCGGGAGCGGTTGCTGATCAGCGGCCACCTCAGCTACTCGCGCGGGGGCTGGAGCGCCGCCGGATGGATGAAGCAGATGCTGGAACTGCTGGGATTAAAGGCGCAAGCGCTGGCCGAGCAGGCCGGGCAGGAGCAGCTTGTCGAATTAGCAAACGACGAACCGGTGCGCGCCTGGGCAGGATCAGCTGCCGAGCAGCTGCGCTGGGAGCCCGGCGGCGGCCCGGCCGAATGGCCGGACTCAGACGAACGGGCGCTGTATCAGTCGTTGGTCGCCGCGCCCAGAGAGCAGGCGACCGACGAGGTGGATGAGCAGCCGGAACGCACCTGGCGGGCTACCGGCAGCGGCCGGCGGGCGCCAGCTGTGGCCGTGGGACGGATCGTGCATGCGGCCATCCAACGGGGAGTCATGCCCAATAGCGATGGCTAGCTGGCCTTCATGCAGAATGAAGGCTACCGCAATGGCCTGGTTGATCCTCGCCAGCGAGCGCGGGCCATCGACGAAGCGACCGAACTGCTGGAGAGGTTGGCGGCACACCGGCTGTGGGCGGAGCTTCAGGCCGCCGACGTCGCTCAACACGAGATCCCGTTCACTACGCAGGATTCACAGGGTCAGGTGCAGAGCGGTCAGATCGACCTGCTGTGGCGCAATGCCGAAGGCTGGCAGATCGTCGACTTCAAGACCGATGCCCTGCGCCATGAGGCAGGGCCGATTCCGGTCCCCCAGGAATACCGTGAGCAAGTTGAGCGCTATGTACGCTCAGCCGCCAACATACTTGGCGAGCGGCCACGCGGCCGTCTATGCTTCCTGGATTCGAAGGGGGCGGTCGAACTGGTCGACGTCTAGGCTTTGCTGATCGGGAACTGAATTTCGGTAGCGTACTGCTCCGGCGGCACGTCTTCGCCTGGTCCGGTCAGATAGATCTCGCGGTTGGGGCCGATGATCCGGTAGCCGTTGGATTGGACCCACGCCATCATCGCCTCATAGGCCGGCCAGAAGTCATCGTACCGGCCGATCCGCATCAGCGTGGCGCACGCTTACCGCTCACCCACCGGCAGCCACACCCGCAGCGTCGAACCCTGGCCCAGCTCGCTTTCCGCCTCGATTCGTCCGCCGTGCGCCGCGACCAAATCTTTGGCGATGGTCAGCCCCAGACCGCTCCCGGATTTGCCCCCGGCTTTGTAGAAGCGATCGAAGATGTGCGGCAGATCTTCCGGGTGTATGCCGGAGCCGTCGTCAACCACCGTCAGGCACGCCCGGGCTCCATTGCTCCCGGCTTCCAGCGCGGCGCCCAACTCGATCCAACCGCCGGCGGGCGTGTAGCGCAGCGCGTTGGTAACCAGGTTGACCAGCACCTCCCGGATGCGCACTGGGTCGACTTCCAATAGCGGCAGCTCTTCATCAACTTGCTGCCTGACTTCGATCTGTTGCATCTCGGCCTGCGTCCGGAAGCTGGCCGCCACCTCGCCGATCAACACGCCCAGATCGGTCGGCTCGCGGTGCAGTGCCAGGGTACCGGTTTCGGCCTCGGACAGCGTGCGCAGGTCGTCGATCAACCGAGAAAGCAGCCGCACTTCATCCAATACTGGTCCCAGGTGTTCCTGGTCAGCCGGGTAGACTCCGTCGGTCAACGCCTCCAGATTGCCCTGGATCACTGACACTGGGGTCCGCAGCTCGTGGCTGAGATCGGCCATCAGGTTCCGCCGCTGCTGTTCGGTCAGCTCCAGCCGCTGGGCCATGTCGTTGAATGCCCGCCCCAGCGTGCGCAGTTCGCGCGGACCGCGCGCTCGTACTCGCACGCTGTAATCTCCGGCCTCCACCCGCCCGGCGGCCTCGATCATCTCACCCAACGGCGTCGCCAGCCGCCGAATGCCGCTTACCACCGCGAACAGCGCGCCGGCCAACAGGACGATCAGCAGCACCCAGGCGGCGGTGTTGATCGGGTCGCTGGGTTGGCCGAGCAGGCCGAGCAGCCACAGCGCGCCGAGGCAGGTCGCCACCGGCGCCAGCACGGCAAAGATCAAGAAACCAAACATCCGCCAAACGAACGAGGCCGGGTGCCACCGCCAGCGGCGGATCGGAGGCCACGGCTCGTCTTCTGGCCACCAGGGCGGCCGCCGGCGAGGGTGGGCGAAGTGCATTCGGCGCCGATCGCGTCTCATCTCACGCTTGCCTGGCCCGGCCGCATGCATGAACGCGCACGCTTCGCATAGCCGCAGGTTGTTCCATTGCGTCCAAACTGCAGCTCCTCACTGCCTTTTAGTCCTCCGCCAGCCGGTAGCCGACCCCATACACCGTCTGGATGTAGCGCGGCTGGCGTGGATCCGGCTCGATCTTGCGCCGCAGGTTCTTGATGTGGGTGTCGATGGCGCGTTCGTAGGACTCGAACGCCACGCCGTGCACTGCTTCCAGCAGTTTGGCGCGGGTGTAGATGCGTCCTGGCTGGCGGGCCAGCGCGGCCAACAGATCGAATTCGGTTGGGGTCAGTTCAACCTCCGCTTCGCCGATTGTCAGGCGCATGCGCGGCAGGTCCAGGATCAGGTCGCCAGCATGCAGGCGTTCAGCTCCGGCTGCCGGCGCGCCCTCCGTCCGGCGCAGGACCGCCCGTACTCGGGCGACCAGCTCCTTGGGGCTGAATGGCTTCACCATGTAGTCGTCGGCGCCCAGCTCCAAGCCGACGATTCGATCGCTCTCCTCACCGCGAGCGGTCAGAATGATCACCGGTGTATTGGCCTCCCGGCGCAAATCGCGCAGCACGTCCAGGCCATCGATGCCCGGCAACCCCAGATCCAGCACGATCAGGTCGGGGCGGTCTGCCCGGAACCGCTGCAACGCCTGCTGCCCGTCAGCGCTGGCCACCACCCCGAACCCGCCTTGCTCAAGATAATCGCGCGCCAGCTGCACGATCTTTGGCTCATCTTCGATCAGCATTACGGTACGCATTGCCAACTCAGCCTAATGCCATTTGGGCTGAATGGGAAGCCTGTCTCTCACCAGCAGGGAGGCTTGCCCAGCCGCAGCGCGATTGGGGCAGCGTGGGCACGAGCCAACGCTAGCCTGGCGTGAGGATCAAGCCCGCGCGTGCCTGCTTTCGCGCGGTCCGGCGGCCAAGCGGCCGCCGGTCGGTTCATACCTGATCCGATTCGCTCGGCTGGGATTTCGAGCCGTGCATTTCCTCATGCCAGCGCTCGGCCTGCTCGCGGAAGCGCTCCCAGCGTTCGGGGTCCTTGTGACGCCAGCCTCTGCCGTGTCCCCACCTGCCCCACGGCCCCATGCGCCACGGGGCAAAGAGCATACGCATCCCGCCGAACAGCAGGAACAGGATCAGCAACGGTACCAGGCATCCGAACAGGCCAAAGCCGAGGCCGAACGGCCGCAGTCCGTAATACGGACCGTAGGCAACCGGCGGCAGCTCCGCCTCCGGTAGATCCGCTGCCTGGGCCACTCCCGCTGATACGCCGGCGTTGTAGGCCAGGTATCCGATGCCGGCGGCCGCCAGAACGATCAGCAGCAATCCGACCAGGCTGAAACCCCATCCGAACCGTCTTCCAAACATCACAACCTCCTCACCGATTCAAGTCGTGACGATTGTGGGGTTCAAATGTGGGGCAAATGTGGAGGCGTGGTGGCTGAGTTGTGGTGAGCGCGGCGCTGGGATCCCCCAAGCTCGACGGCCTGATGGGCGCTAGGGCCGATAGATCCGGGTTTCCGGCTTGAAAGCTGCCCAAGAGAACCAGAAGTGCTTGACCGACACCACTGGCTGAAGTTTGGTCC
>CAZJUE010000196.1:0-5286 GCA_964549025.1 uncultured Anaerolineaceae bacterium
GTCAGGTGCTCCTCCAGCTGGCGGGGGGCGAGCAGATGAGGGCCGCCGTTTCGGCTGCAGATCTCGAAGTGATCAGCGCCCAGCAGGCGCTGGATGAGATTCACGATACGGCCGCGGCGGTCGCAGCTCAGTTCGAAATGGATCTTGCGACCGCTCGGGACGTGTTGGAAGACGCCGAGCGCAAATGGCAGAACCAGCAAGAGGGGTACCGGGCGAGCAGCGTGACCATCAAGGCGGCTCAGGCCGAACTGGCTGTGGCCGAAGATGCCATGGAGCGCGCCAAGGGCGACTACGACCACCTGTCGGGGCTCTCAAGGAGCGACCCGGCGCGCGCTCAGGAGTACAAGGACTACGCTGCGGCGTACCAGCGGTATCAACAGGCGCTGGCAAACGTCAACTGGTACACCGGCCATCCCACGGAAACTCAGCAGGCGCTGCTTGACGCCGAAGTCGGGTTGGCGAAGGCGGACGTCCTCGAGGCGGAGCGCTTCTGGAAGGCTTGGTCCGAAGGTCCGGATCCGGAATCTCTGATGCTGGCCGAAGCTCGGCTGGCGAACGCCTTCTCGCAGCTCGAGGCAGCGAAGGCAGCCCTGGCTGAACTTGAGCTCCGGGCTCCGTTCGATGGGACCGTCGCGGCCATTTCCGTCAAGGCGGGTGAGCTGGCCGCTCCCGGACAAATCGGGCTTGTGCTGGCCGATTTCTCGGGCTGGATGGTTGAAACCGAGAACCTGACCGAGATCGATCTGCCCCAAGTCAGCCTGGAGCAATCCGCCGAAATCAAACTGGACGCTCTCTCTGAGGTCAGTCTGAATGGAGTCGTCACAGCGGTCAGCCCGGCCTACGTGGTGAACAACGGGGATATCACCTACACGGTGGAGCTCCGATTGCTTGAGTCTGATCCTGCGCTGGCGTGGGGAATGACCGCAATGGTTACGTTTGACGAGGGTACGGTCGCCGCGGCTGGTTTGGACATTCACCCGTAGATGAAGAGCGGGGAGACGACGATCAACACTCCGCCAACTCGGCAGCTCGACTAGAGAGCTCGGCGAGCGAAATCCCAGCTATATCAGCGCCAGGCCTCCGCGGCCGCTCGGGGGCCTGGCGCCTCCGTGAATGTGATTCGTCCATCCGCTCCGCGATGAACTTCGCCAGTTCGTAGCTCTATCGATATGAGGTCTGGTGCCGGGAGAGCACCAATCGACATCGGGCTCGCAGTCCAGATATAATCCCCGGCTTGTCCGTCATCGAGACACCGCTCCTTCGAGCACAAACCCATGGAACATGCCGTAGTTCAAAGCGAAGACCTGGCGATTCTCAACCGCATTTCCGAGGCCCTCAACCGGGAAGCGGATGTGGCCGGAGCGCTCAACAGTGCGCTGGGGCTCCTGGTGAACCTCATGGGACTCGAAACGGCCTGGATCACGTTGGCCAACCGTGCGCCGTTGGATCGAGCGGGCATCGAAGGCTTCTCATTAGCCGCGCACTGCAACCTTCCGCCGGGGCTGGCGCCGGAGGATTCCCAGGTCTGGGGCCAAAGCTGCACGTGCCAGGACTTGATGCGAGCGGGCGATCTGACAGAGGCCTACACCGAAGTCAGCTGCAGTCGGCTCGCGACGGTCAGTAAAGGTGGCAGGGGCTTGACCGTTCACGCCTCCACTCCATTGGTGTCGGGGGATCGACAGCTCGGGATTCTGAATATCGCCGCGAAGGATTGGCTCGCGTTCGATCCACGGTCGCTGTCGCTGCTGACGATCGTCGGGAATCAGATCGGAGTTGCCGTGGAGCGCGCCCAGCTCTTCGATCTGGTCAAGGAACGACATGTCGAAGAGCAGGCGGTGTTGCTGGTCTTTTCCAATCAGCTCTTGAGCGGCCGCGGACAGGGGGAATTGACCCAGCTGCTGGTAGGCGAGGTAGTCAGTCTGCTCCACGCGGACGCCTGCAGCCTGCTGTTGGCGGACGACGAAAACGAGGTGCTGGAGTTCGTTGCGTCGAGCGGCTGGAATGAAGATCCTGTGGGGCTCAAGCGCCAGATTCCGCTTGAAGCCGAAAGCGGCCCCGGCCTGGTCATGCGCAGCCAGGAGCCTGTGCTGGTCGAAGACCTCGAGAGAAGCGATCCTACTTCCTGGCGACCTACGTGGATAGCCTCTGAAGGGTTTCACGGCCATGCGGTCGTCCCATTGGTCGTGGAGGGCCGCTCGATCGGAGCCCTCGTCGTCAACAATCGCTCCCCGCGCTTGCTCACCGCCGATGAACTCCGATTGCTGGGTCTAATGGCTAATCAAGCCGCCATCGCAATCGAAACCGCCCGCCTGCACAAGGGAGAAGTAGAGCGCCACCGAACGGACCATGAGCTGGCCATCGGAAGGAAGATGCAGCGCAGCCTGATGCCGACAGCATATCCACGCCTGGAGGGGTATGAGTTTGCGGTCGCCTACGAAGCCGCCAATCAGGTAGGGGGCGACTTCTACGACTACTGCTGGCCCCGCGGGGAGGGTGAGAAGCTAGGCCTGATGGTTGGAGATGTAGCCGGCAAAGGGGTTCCCGCGGCGCTCTTCATGGCGATGAGCCGAACCAATCTCCGCGCCGCTGCGCTCAGCGGCCGGAGCCCCGCCGAAGCGCTACAAAGGGCCAATGAGTTGATTCTCAACGATAGCCAGGCCGATGCATTCTTGAGTGCGCTGTATGCAACCCTGGATCCCGAGACGAACTGCCTGACCTACGCCAACGGCGGCCACAATCGACCCCTCCTCGTTCAAGCTTCGACGGGTGAGATTCGCGAGCTTTCGGCACGCGGGATGATCTTGGGTCAGTTTGAAGAGGTGGCTCTGGAGGAAGAAACGGTCGAATTCGCTCCGGGGGACGTGCTCATTCTGTATACGGACGGGGTCACCGATGCGATCAACGCGGACAGCCAGCCGTTCGGTGAGGAGCGGTTCAAAGCGATCCTTGCGTCAATGGGTGAGCTTGGCGCCGCAGAGGTCGTGGCCACCATCCTGGAAGCAATCCACGAATTCGAAGGTTCCGAACCCCCGGCGGACGACATCACGGTCCTGGCCGTAGTTAGAACTCCCACTAGCTAGCCAATCCTTCTCCGCGGTGGCTGTTGCTCGGGCGGAGATCGAAGAACCAGCGATCGGGCAGCCGGCCGGACGCGGTCATCTAGCGGTCTTCGGAGACCTCGACCGTGAGTTAGTCCTGCCGGTCCTCCGTGGGTTGGCTCTCGATCGTCAACTCAGCTTCTCGTGCTGGTCCATTTGGGATTGGGGGAGGTGGGAGTTGAGCGCACGCGCCCAGAGGGCACGTGATCCTCGGTCATGTGCTCCGCGATGAAAGCATTGCTACAGATTCGAGTAATCCCCAGGAATTGGCCCCACAGCCGGGTGCGGAAGATTCCGTCCCCGCAATCTATTCGACTACGCCCGCGACTAGCTTTCTCATGTGCCAATAATCCTCCCACAAGAGATCGATAAGCTCTCGCACATACAGTCGCAGCATCCAATGAAAATCGGCGCAAGTCCAAAGACCTTAGCTTGCACGTTCACATCCTGCGATTCCCCGGTCGGACTGCAAGATGCTGAATCCGAATCGGTGCTACACGACGTGCTCGAACTGGCTGCGAAAATGGCCCGCGGCGCCTCCGCAAATTCCTGATTGGAGCAGTTGGATGAGGCGACTGAATCGAGCTGTTTCAAAGGCCAGCGACGGTGCCTTCGTCGTCGACGAAGAGTACAGAATCGTCTACTGGAACCAGAAAGCTACATCGATCCTGGGCTACACCGCGGACCAGGCAGTGGGTCGCTACTGCTACGAATTGATGGGTGGGCACGATGAGAAGGGACGAAACGTCTGTCGGCGCTTCTGTAGGATAGCGGTCAATGCACGACGCGGGGCTAGTCCATCGAACATCGACCTGTTAACTTCAACCAATAAGAGAGGAAGGCTCTGGGTCAACCTGTCCTCATTCGCATATCAACCCAGTGAAGCTGAACAGGGGAATGTAATCGTGCACCTATTTCGGGATGTTACTCGAAGGATCAATGCCGAGCGCTTTGCGGACAAGATCATCGAAGCGTCGAGGACGTTGCATAGCGCAGATTCGAGTTTTGAAGTCCCAAATCCCCCCAGGGAGACTTCCCCCAATCCCGGTGAAGGTGAGCTTACGCGACGCGAGCGGCAAGTGCTGCTCCTGCTGGCTCGCGGGTTGGGCACGGCCGAGATCGCGAACGCTTTGACAATCAGTGCGTCGACGACACGGAATCATATTCAAAGCATCTTGAACAAGCTGGGCGTACACAGTCGGCTGGAAGCTGTAGCGCATGCGTATGAGAACGGCTTCATAGACGCATTTGGTCTGTGAGAGATTGGATCACGGCTTGATGTCGGTGCCATCAACACCGCTCCCAAAGACATGCCCGGATTTGCGCCGATGGCAATTCAACGCAGTTCTGTTCTAGAACCCGCTCTGGGACGGAAAAATCGGCCAACCGCATCATTGAAATAGGCAACCTGCATCTGTCGGTCGGCTAGGCTGCAAACTAACCTATTCAAAGGTTTGTCTTGTTGGCCGCGGGTGCAGCAGCACGATGCAACCCGACCCAAAACGGCGTCGCGAGGCTCCGATTGAATCGGCAATTCGTGACCGAGGAAATTGACCCTTGTATGCCAAAGGACGTGGCGGCTGCGAGTTGCAGGAGAGAGGAGCTTCTCCTATGCGGTGATTTCCCAAGGATCGGATTCTGAAGAAGAGCTACCTGAGCGCATCGAAGTTGATGAAGGAGAAAAGGAAATAATGAGGAAGCTATTGATGATCGGCATGGTTTTGGCGCTCAGCCTCGTGGTTGCGGTGCCGGCCTTTGCGAAACCTGACCATCCGGTATTTCTCGGTCGTATCTATGCGGACGGTTCACTGTGGGCTACGAAAGGTGTTGCGGAACTACCTGCTCCAAATGGAAACAACGCACACTCATTTGACAAGCTCTTCGTGGTGACCAATGGCGTATCAGTGCAAATGCCGGTCGCTGAAGCTGCGCCCGGTAATCCTGACTTCAACGGTGGTCGTTGGGTAACCTACACGGCGACATGGGTTGGGGAGCCGTATCTGCTGACATCCTACGCGCAGATTCAGGCGGCAGTTTCAGCCGGAGAATTACAGGTAACAATGGGATCCCCTCCGGGCGGTCCTCCAGCCTACTTCGAGTGCCCATTGGTGCGGTTGGAGTAGCTAGTTTCAATAAGGCTGGCGCAGCATCCATTGCGCAAGAGCCAGATGAATCAGGGCCTCGGTTG
>CAZJUE010000197.1:0-5268 GCA_964549025.1 uncultured Anaerolineaceae bacterium
TGCTCCCCCACCACGCTGATCGCGCTGCGGCTCTCGCTCGCTTCAACGTTTGCCAGCCAGCGGTCGCCGGCCAGCATGGTCCAGGCCGCCGCGTGCGGCAGCGGATAGCGGGCCGGCTCTCCACGCATGCGAAGGGCGCGGATCGCCGCCTCGCGCATCGGCGCTTCGAGCCACTCCGCCTGACGGGGGCCTACACCCCCACCCCCCAGCTCCCAAGTGAGCATCGCCTGCTGCTCGGCCAGCCGCAAGGCCCGTCCGGTCAGCGCAAGGCCGGCCCCATCGAAGCCGGCCAGCACCGCCGCCAGGAACCCGGGTTCTACGTCGGGAATCAGCCCCAGCACCTGCGTAGATTCCGCCAGGCAATCGGCCATCGATCGCAGCGTGGCTTTTAGCGCCTCGGCGTGCCAGGCCCAATCGTAGCGCCTGCGCCGCAGGGCGGCCCGGATCGGATCTGCGGAACTTCGCCCCCACAGCCAGCCAGCCCACAGCGCCGAAAGGGTCCAAAATGCCTGGTTGGGTCGGGGGATCACGGTGACGACCCGCTTGATCGCTCCTGCGGGCAGCTGCTTGGCCAGTTCGCGCACCGGACCGGCGAACAGCGTGAGGCTTCCCGGCGCCAACTCGAGCTCTCCGCCCCACTCACGCACCTCCACCGCCGGATCCTTCAGCGACCAATAGCCGACCGCACGCTCCAGTGCCCGCCAGACGTTCGACTCGAGATAACGAGCCGACGCCACCAGCTGCAGCGGTCGGCTTCGCCCCTCAGGGTGACCCCACAGCGCGTTGGCCTGATCCATTGCTGAGAGCATCAGCGCCGCGGCGGCTTCCTGGCCGTCCTCGAGCTGGTCAATTTTGTTCAACAGGGTCACCACCGCGTAGATCGCCCGCTCCGGATATACGGCCAGCGCGTCTTCAGCGTGCTTGCGGTCTGGGCTGTCGCGCGGCGCCAGCTGTTCCAGCGCCATGGCGTGGTGCAAGCCGCGGCTGCTGTATTCCGCAGCCCGCTCCCGGTCGTGGTCGGTCACCGGCTCCTCGATGGTGCGGTTGCAGTGCGGACACGAATAAAAGCGCAGGACCGGTTCCCCGAGCTCCTTATCCCACACGAAGTGCTCGGCCGACACCCAACGACCGCAGCGCGAGCACTGAGTTTGGTAGAGATCCAGCAGGAACGGCTCCAGCCTGCCATCGTCCTTGGTGGAGTTGGCCAACCGGGACAAAACCGACTGCAGCTGTTCGAGAGAATAGGGGTGGGCGGTGTGCCGTAGAAGGTAGCGGATGACCGGGTTGTTTACCGCCACCAGGACCGCCCGATCGGCCGCGGCGGCCTCGATCGCCAGGAGCGGCGAGGCGCCGAACGGATCGAGAACCAGATCACCCGGATCGCCAAACCGCTCCAGCGCCCGCGAGACACTGAGCGGCTCCAGCGGCGGCACGAAGCGCGAGAGGGGGCTGGGCACCCGGCTCGGGGCGCCCGGGGCGAAGGGAATGTCCACGCTGCCAGTATACGGCGAGTCGAACGCTGAATTGCGGGAGCAAGCCTGGCATGCTAGGCGGCAGTCAAACTCAGCTGCCGCGCTGACCTACCGGTTCGCTACGCCTCCAACAGCTGCTGCAGGCGGTCGAAGCTGGTCACCCAGGCAATCTGGCGCAGGAATCCCACGGGGTCGCCGCTGCGTGCCCAAAGGGTGCGAACTGCTTCGCCGACCGGGTCGCGGCCCGCCGGACCTCCCGAGACATCCGCGTAGGCGCCGTAGAAGGCGAAGTAGGCCTGATTGATCCGTCGGATGTGGCGGTAACCGGCCTGCCAAAACACCGCTCTTCGAGCCTCCATGTAGCTTTCTGCCTGCTCGATCTTTCCCTCCGCCAGCAGCTCATCGACCGTCACCCGGGTCTCGCGCATTTCAGCACGAAAATCGAAGACCGGCGGTGTTGCCTCCCCTCCGGGAAGCGGCGTCTCGCTAGGCGGCGCCGGAGGCGTCGGCAGCCGGTCCGGGTAATGTCGGCTCAGTACCTCCAGGCCAATTTCCCGGCCTACAATGCTGGCCACGGTCTCATTGATGGTGCGCATCTCCGGGCTGCTACTGTAAGCCAATCCCAGCGGGCGAAATGCCAGATAATGGTGCACCCATTCGTGCGCGATAGTTTCACTGAGCCAGTCTAGTGCGGGAGTTTCCATCACCATGGTCGGATAGGTCGACAACCCGCCAATCGGCACCACCAAGGCCGATACGTCCAGCCCGTGCTCCACTGCTTGCTCCAATTCGATCTGGTCGGCCAGGTCAAGATCGGGCACAAGTTGGATATTGGCATCCTGACGGATCACATCTCGCGGCGAGACCACCAGCGCCACCGGCAGGCGCGAGAAGCGAAACGAAACCGGCGGCAGCGCCGCCCCGCCAATCCCCAGACCCCAATCCGCCAGCACGTCAGACACCTGTTCCTGCAGCACCGCCTCGGCAATTGGACGCAGCGATTCCAGTTCGGCCCTTAACCGGTCGAGCTCCAGCATCAACGGTTGCGCGGCAAGCTGCGGGTCGGACAGATTGGGGTCAGCTAGCGTGCGCTCCAGCTCGCTTCGCAGGTTGGAGGCCTGCTCGATCTGCGCTAAATAGCCACGCACCTGGGCGGTACGCGCCTCCGGATCCAAATAGGCCGCTGCGCCCAGGCCAAGATGCTCGAGTTTTAGGCCCAGCGCCTGGGTGGTCCAACTCACATAGTCGAATTCGATGGCGCGCGTGTAGCGCCGTACCTGGTCGGTGCGGTCCTGCGCGAGCGTCCCACTGCCGGGCAGCATCAACGCCAGCCCCAAGCCGACCAGCGCCAACAGCAGCCAGCGTCGTATCTGACGGAGGATTTCCATCCGGCCGATACTATCAGGTTCTGGTGACTGCCGGATGAGCGCCGCGGTCCTATCTGTTGGGGGCGCGGCGAACGTCGCCAGCCGCGCAGCTCTCTGGCTGGCTGACGGCATCACATCCCGAATCAGCCCGCTTGGGGCCACATATGGGGGGTCGTCTGGCTCGCTGTGCTATAATGCGCGGCCTCGGGACCCGTACGGGTCCCGAGTACGCAAATCCCATGAACTTCCTCGTAACCGGCGCCGCCGGGTTTCTCGGTTCAGCACTTGCCAATCGACTCGCAAAAGAAGGTCACCAAGTCCGGGGGCTGGACGATCTCTCCGCCGGCGATCCCGGCCGTCTGGAGCCGGACGTGATGTTCAGCCGCGGCGACGTTACCGATCGGCCCAAGCTGTGGACCGTATTGCAGGACATCGACTGCGTGTATCACCTGGCGGCACGGGTCTCGGTCCCCGAATCGGTGTTGTATCCGCGCGAATACAACGCGGTCAACGTGGGCGGCACGGTGAGCTTGATGGAGGCCATCCGGGATGTCGGCGTGCAGCGAGTGGTCTTCATTTCCTCCGGGGCGGTCTACGGAGATCGCGGGGATCAGCCGTTGGCCGAGAAGGCGGTTGCCGATCCACGCTCGCCCTATGCGGTCTCCAAGCTGGCGGCCGAGTACTACGTGCGGACCATCGGTGCCTTATGGGGAATCGAGACCGTAGCGCTGCGGGTGTTCAACGCCTACGGTCCCGGACAGCCGCTTCCGGCCGCGCACGCGCCGGTGATCCCGCACTTTCTGCGCAGCACGGTGCGCGGCGGTACGCTGGTGATCCACGGACGGGGCGAGCAAACCCGGGACTTCGTTTACCTAACCGACATAGTTGAAGCTATGGTCTCCGCCGCCACCGCACCAACTGTCGACAAATCGGTGATCAACGTCGGCAGCGGCGTCGAGACTTCGATCCGCAAGCTGGCCCAGGAAGTGCTCGAAGCGGTAGGCTCCAGCGCTGAGTGGCTGTACAAGGAGGATCAGGACATCGGCTCCTCGCGCATGTGCGCCGATATCAGCCAAGCCAAAAAGAAACTCGGCTACAAGCCGCGGGTCTCGTTGCAGGAGGGGCTCGAACGAATGGTGGCCGAGGATCACCGTTTCCAGCTCACACCCGTCGAATAGCCACCAGCGACCGCCCCCGCTTCCGACGTAACGACTTCCAGCGTCCCACGCTCGAGGTGGCGCGCCAGTTGCTCGGCCAGCGACTGGTACGGATCGAATCGGATGGTCAGCGGACCGCAGGCTTGATCGTGGAGGCCGAAGCCTACATCGGTCAAGAAGACCTGGGGTGCCACGCCAGCGCCGGTCAGACGGCACGCAACGCGGTGATGTTCGGGCCGCCGGGACATGCCTACGTGTACTTCACCTACGGGATGCACTGGATGCTCAACTTGGTGTGCGAGCCGTCCGCCTCGCCGGCTGCGGTGCTGCTCCGGGCGGTGGTTCCAACTGAGGGGATCGAGCGCATGCGCCGGCGCCGCACCGCCTGGCGTAGGTCCCGCCAGGTGGCCGGCGAGCTCCCTCACAAACTGCTCGCTGACGGTCCAGCAAAGCTGGCCCAGGCCTTTGCCATCGACCGCGAGTGGAACGGCCATAACCTGTGCCTGCCCGACTCCCATCTGTTCGTCGAGCGAGTGGACCCGGTTAGCAGCGTGACTACCGGGCCACGGGTGGGTTTGTATTCGGTGCCGGAACCCTGGAAAAGCATTCCATGGCGCTTCCGGGTACCCAAAGCACAGTATCCGGAGCTCCTACAACGGGAGGAGACCACATGAAGCTGCTTGAAGGAAAGCGGGCACTGGTGTTCGGCGTGGCCAACGACCACTCGATCGGCTGGGGAATCGCCAAGGCGATGCACGACCACGGCGCTGAACTGGCCTTCTCCTACGCCGCCGAGGCGCTGGAGCGTCGGGTGCGTCCGCTGGCCGAGTCAGTCGGCTCCGATTTCGTCGAGATGTGCGACGTCACCGACGATGCCCAGATTGAGGCGGTATTCGAGGCGGCCGCGGAGCGACTGGGAGAGATCGACGTACTGGTGCACAGCATCGCCTTCGCGCCCCGGGAGGAGCTCACCGGTCGCTTCCTCGAGACCACCCGGGAGGGGTTTCGCCATACGATGGACGTCAGCGTGTACTCGTTCCTGGCGCTGGCCCGCAATGCGCAGTCGCTGATGCCCAAGGGGGGATCGATGGTGACCCTGACCTACTACGCTTCCGAGAAAGTGTTTCCCAACTACAACGTGATGGCCATCGCCAAAGCTGCCCTCGAAGCAACCACCCGCTATCTGGCCATGGATCTGGGCGGGCAGGGAATCCGGGCCAACGCCATCTCGGCCGGACCGGTACGCACCCTTTCGGCCGCCGGGGTTAGCGG
>CAZJUE010000198.1:0-570 GCA_964549025.1 uncultured Anaerolineaceae bacterium
ACTGGCACATCACCCAGCGCAAGCAGGCGGAGGCGGCATTACGGAAGGCACACGATGAATTGGAGCAGAAAGTCAAAGAACGCACCGCTGAGCTGCTGGTAGCCAATGAATCACTACAACGCGAAATCATCGAGCGCAGGCAGGCCGAGGAAGCGTCCCGCGCGCTAGCGGCGATCGTCGAGTCGTCGGATGACACGATCATTGCCAAGGACCTTGAGGGGACAATCATGAGTTGGAACAAGGCTGCCGAGCGCACGTATGGATATGCAGAATGGGAGGTCCTCGGAAAGACAACGGACATCATCATTCCGGAGGACCGGCGCGAGGAGCTCCGGCAGATACGGGAAATGGTTAAGCAGGGAAGGCTTGTGGACCACCTTGAGACGGTCCGGGTCGCCAAAGACGGACGACGCCTCGATGTCTCATTGACCGTCTCCCCTATCAGGGACCGGAAAGACAACATCGTCGGTGCGTCAGCCATCGCTCGCGACATCACCGACCGCAAGCGGGCGGAGAGGGCGCTGATGAAACAGGCGCAGGAACTCGCCCGTTCCAATATCGAATTGGAAC
>CAZJUE010000198.1:580-5249 GCA_964549025.1 uncultured Anaerolineaceae bacterium
ACAGGTCGATGCTGCTGAACGCCCGGCGAGTCGAACGGGGAGAGGCCCGGGCTCACTTGATCCTTCTGGCCATTGAGGACATCACCGAGCGTAAACGGGTGGAGAAGGCGCTGGCGAAACAGGCGCAGGAACTCGCCCGTTCCAATACCGCATTGGAACAATTTGCCTATGTTGCTTCACACGATCTGCAGGAGCCGCTTCGGAAGGTGGCAAGCTACACGGACTTGTTGGCGAAACGTTACCAGGGTCAACTCGATTCGCGCGCTGACACATTCATCGGGTACGTCGTTGATGGCACGACCAGGATGAAGGCGTTGATTGACGACCTCTTGACCTTGTCGCAGATAGGGAACGAGGAGATCTCGTTAGAGCAGACTGATGTTGAGGCGGTATTGCGTCAGGCCCTTGCCGCTCTCGACACGGCTCTTCAGGAAAGTGGCGCATCCGTCACTTTCGATCCCCTGCCGACCGTCATGGCCGATCCCTCGCAATTGGAGCAACTGTTTCACAACTTGATCGGGAATGCGATCAAGTTCCGCGGCACAGAGCCACTGCATGTTCACGTTTCGGCTGAGCAAAAGAACCATGAGTGGGTTCTTTCGGTCCAAGATAACGGCATAGGTATCGACCCACAGCATGCGGAGCGCATTTTTGTTGTCTTTCAGCGCCTGCATAGCACGGCGGAGTATCCCGGCACCGGCATCGGCTTGGCGATTTGCAAGAAGATTGTAGAACACTACGGAGGACGCATTTGGCTGGAATCGCATCCCGGGAAGGGTGCCACGTTTTTTTTCACCCTGCCGAGGTAGATTTCCCGCGTCAGTCCAGGAACCAGGACACACGCGTGACGAGAAAGGAAAATACCATGACGGAAAATCCGCGGAAGATTCTATTAGTGGAAGATGACCCTGGAGATGTTGATCTCATGAAGGAGGTCTTGGAGGACGCAAAGAGCCTGGTCAAGATGAATGTGGTAGAGGACGGCGTGCAAGCAATGGCATACCTGCACAAAGAGGGCTCGTATGCCAAGGCACGGCAACCAGACCTGATCTTGCTTGACCTCAACCTGCCAAAGAAAGACGGGCATCAGGTGCTTCGCGAAATAAAGAGCGATGAAAACCTCAAAGACATTCCTGTGGTGGTTTTGAGCGACTCCAAGGCCGATCGGGATATTCGTCAGAGCTACAATGGTGGCGTCAACTGTTATATTACCAAACCGGTTGGATTTGAGCAGTTCTCAAATACCATAAGGTCTATCACGGACTACTGGTTTCGAGTCGCGAATCTGCCGTCTCGGCCGATCATATGAGCAATGAACAGATCAAAGTGCTATTGATCGAGGACGATCCTGGAGACGCTGATCTGATCCGGGACATGCTGTGCGAAGGAAGGACGCGTTCATTCGATCTGGTGTACGCGCAGCAGCTCACGACAGGGTTGGAGCGCCTGGCCACGGAAACCGTCGACGTGGTTCTGCTGGATCTGTTCCTGCCGGACAGCCAGGGGTATGACACGGTCGCCACGGCTCGTGCGGAAGCGCCACACGTGCCAATCGTAGTGTTGACGGGTCTCGGCGATGAAGCGCTGGCACTAAAGGCAGTGCGGGCGGGCACGCAAGATTATCTGGTCAAGGGGTACGTCGATACCCACTCGCTCGTGCGCGCCATGCGCTATGCCATCGAACGTCAACGCGCGGAGGCGGCCCTCAGACAACCACAGCAACATTACGAACAACTCATCAACTCCATTCATGGCATCGTGTGGGAAGCAGACGCAGAGACGTTGCAGTTTTCGTTTGTCAGCGAGCAAGCCGAGCGACTGCTTGGTTACCCCCTTGAGCGCTGGCTGACAGAACCGAACTTCTGGGCGACCCACATCGATCCAATTGATCGGGTGTGGGCCCTAAGCTGTTGTGCGCAAGCGATCGAAGAAAAGCGAGACCACGAGTTTGTGTATCGAATGATGGCTGCCGATGGACGCATTGTATGGGTGAGGAATATTGTCACCGTGACTGTTGAGAATGATCAACCCGTGAAACTGCGCGGTGTGATAGTGGACATGACCGAAGGCAAGCGGGTGGAGGAGGCGCTTGAGTGGCTCCGACGCCAAAACGAACTGATCCTGAACGCGGCGGGCGAAGGGATTTGTGGCTCGGACCTCCTGGGCAACATCACTTTTGTCAATCCGGCCGCGGCAAGAATGATGGGATGGGAACTCGAGGACCTGATCGGCCAGCCTCTGCATGCCACTGTGCACCACTCGAAACCGGATGGGACTCTTTACCCCGCGGCCGAGTGTCCAATCTGCGCCGCGTTTAAGGGTGGAGGCGTCCAGTGCATGGATAGTCAAGCGTTCAGGCGCAAGGACGGCACGATCTTCCCGGTGGAGTATGTCAGCACCCCGATTCGCGCACGGGGGGAGCTCGTCGGTGCGGTGGTCACGTTCAAAGGCCTGACCGGGGAACGGCAGACAGAGCGGCTCGTCATGTTGAGCCGCCTCGCGGCGGGGGTGGCCGAGCTTGGGATGAGGCGTCGTGGATCATATGAGCAATGAACAAATCAAGGTGCTATTGATCGAGGACGATCCTGGAGACGCTGATCTGCTCCAGGAAATGCTGTGCGGAGGAAGGACGCGTTCGTTCGATCTGGTGTGCACCCCCCGGCTCTCGGCAGGGCTGGAGCGCTTGGACGGGCGAAACGTCGACGTGGTCCTGCTGGATCTCTTACTACCGGATAGCCGGGGGTATGACACGTTCACCAAGGTGCACGCGCAGGCGCCCAATGTACCAATCGTGGTGCTGACGGGTCTCGGCGATGAAGGGCTCGCAAGAAAGGCCCTGCAGGAGGGCGCACAAGATTATCTGGTCAAGGGACAGGTTGATACCACCTCGCTCGTGCGCGCTATGCGTTACGCCATGGAACGCAAACGCGTGGAAGAGGCACTGAGACAATCGCAGCAGAATTACGAACAACTCATTAACTCCATTGATGGCATCGTGTGGGAAGCAGACGCACAGACGTGGCGGTTTTCGTTCGTCAGCAAGCAAGCCGAGCGACTGCTCGGTTACCCCATTGACCGCTGGCTGACGGAACCGACCTTCTGGGTGGACCATATCCATCCAGATGATCAGACTTGGGCCGTCGCGTGTTGTGCGGAAGCGATCAAGGAAAAGCGAAGCCACGAGTTTGTATATCGAATGATAGCGGCCGATGGACGCATCGTATGGCTGAGGGACATTGTGACCGCGATTGTCGAGAATGATCACGCCATAAAACTGCTAGGCGTGATGGTGGATATGACCCAGCGCAAGCGGGTGGAGGAGGCGCTTGAGGGGCTCCGACGCCAGCATGAATTGATCCTGGACTCGGCAGGTGAAGGGATCTATGGCCTGGATAGAGAGGGAAAAACCACCTTTGTCAATCCGGCCGCGGCAAGAATGATCGGATGGGAAATTGAGGACCTGATCGGCCAGCCCATGCATGCCATTCTACACCACTCGAAACCGGATGGGACCCCTTACCCTGAGGCAGAGTGTCCGATCTACGCCGCGTTTAAGCTTGGAGCCACCCATCGCATGGATACCGAAGTGTTCTGGCGCAAGGACAACACGTGCTTCCCGGTGGGGTATATCACCACGCCGATTCGCGAACACGGAGAGCTCGTGGGGGCGGTTGTTACGTTCAAAGACCTCACCGTTGAACGGCAGACAGAGCGGCTCGCGATCCTAGGCCGCGTAGCCGCCGGCGTAGCCCACGAGCTGAACAATGCCCTCGGCGTGGTGCTGGCCACCTCCCATCTCCTGCTCAAACAGACGGATCCGCAGAGCGCGGCCTATCCGGATCTGGAGCTGATTGAGAAGTACGCCGAGACCTGCGGGCGCATCACGCAGGACCTCCGGCTGCTCGGTCGACCCTTGCCGTTGAAGCGGGAGCTGGTCCAGCTTTCCTCCTTGATCGAGGAAACCCTCAAACCCCTGCAACCCACCCTGGCGTCCCGGAAGGTCCAGGTCAATGTAGTCCTGGACCCGCACCTCCCCGCGCTCTCGGCCGATCCGAGGCTGCTCAGCCAGGCGCTGCTCAACCTGATCACCAACGCGGTCGAGGCGATGCCGGAGGGGGGGACCCTCACCCTCGCCGTCCGGCTGCGGCAGAAGGACTTCGTGGAAATTGCCGTGTCAGACAACGGCGTGGGCATCGCCCGGGAGCATCTCAATCAGATCTTTGAGCCTTTCTTTACGATCAAACCGACCGGCGACGGGATGGGGCTTGGCTTGACGATGACCTCGCGCATCGTGGAGGACCACGGGGGCCGCGTCGAGGTCAAAAGCCAAGTCGGCAAGGGGAGTACCTTCAAGGTTCTCCTCCCGCTCTTCGAGGTCCTAGAGGCCACATCCGAACCTTTGGACTGGTGACCAGTCCTCTCCCTATACCCTTCTCGCCTTTCATGACGACCTGGAACCTTCCCATTCCCCCATCCCGATAACCGTTCTCCTCGGGGGAGCCTTTACTTTCCTCCGAACACTGCGACCACACCCAAGCCCGCGGCGAACACCACGAAGGTCAGGATCGTCATAAGCACAATGGCGCCGGGTGACACGGTCGGGGCAGTCATGCCGCCATGGCCCGCAGGGGCTGCAGCCGCATCCATCCCAGCCATGTGCTCCATCCCC
>CAZJUE010000199.1:0-5200 GCA_964549025.1 uncultured Anaerolineaceae bacterium
TGATTGGTTCCTCTAGCGAGCATCGCACCATGGGCTAGGGCAGGTATGTGGATTCAGCGAGCGCGACCAGTTCTTCCAACTCTGGGCATTCATGACCCGCGCACGAGATCTCAGTGAAAAGCCCATCGGAAAAGTATCGCAGTCTTACTACCGGTACCATCCTGGCGTCCCACTGATAGGAACGTACTCCGTCTTGCGAGGTGCCAACACTAAGCCATCCCCCGAAAACATACTCGATGTAGAGATACTTCGTTTCAAGGTGATAGACATCGGCCTCAGTCCCAATGGCATCCTCAAACGGCGTGGGTTGCTGGACGACACACACCTGCGGCAGAGTGCCAGGCCGACTTCCGTATTGGGAGAAGCACTGCTTGACCGACTTCAGGTCTGGGAAGACCTCGGTGGTCTCGGGTGCGAAGATGTCTGGAAGCACCAAGACCTGCATCGGGGTGAATCCCACGAGATCTACCATTTGCGCCGACGTCACGTCAAGGAGCGGTACCCCCGGCGAGTAGAGATCAGCCGCTCCGAGAACTGCCTGATCGACGCGTTCAAATAGCTCCGGCACCTCGACCTTGCGTCCGAACAGCGGCAATGGTGTTGGAGCTAAGGACGATTCACCTTGCGGCTCAATTGCATCAACGTCTTCTGACGGTTCCAATCCCACAGTGCTTGGTTGCTGCTGTGCGGACTCCTGCGAGCCATCATCGACGCCTGAAGCCACGGCGCTGGGCCCCGACGCAGCATCGGGCCTGCCCGAGCTGCAGGCTGACAGAATGCTAAGTAGCAGGGCCAGCGCAAAGCGCGACAGCAAAGCTCCGACAACTGATCTCTTGTTCACGTCGTGACCTCCTATCCCCTAGAGAACTTACCCTAGATCGGTCGATTCGGGGCTGATGACATTCATTCGATAATTCAACGATCGGCAATCGCCAGTTTTATTCGATCCAGTGCTGACGCATAACGGCTGCGAGCTGAGCGGCGCAGCATGGCTACTCCGTCCATGATAGCGCGCTGAGGCTGCGTCCGCTCCAGCGAGTAGTTAGGCGGCATCTGAGCGAGGGACAGCAGCGTCAATCACGAGCGGCCAAATGGGCCTTCCTTGCAGGCCTTGGTTCGGTTCAAGTTAAGGAGATCCGTGACGTTGGCCGTGTTCAGTTGTTCATCTGCTGCGCCCGCGCCTTCGGATAACTTGCTATCCGTGTCCTCGCGGTAGATCGCTATGACGCTTTGGAAGTAGTTGCTCTTGCCAGGACCAGCGTCCATGCGCAGGAATGATTCCGGAACAAGCCGGGGAGTGGAGGTGAGGGCACGGCAGACCGACTAGCTCAGGGGCTGGGCGCGGCTTCGGAATGAAGTGGAACACACATATCCGCAGAAGGATCAAGGAGCATTGTATTTGTGAAATTTCGTGCTAAGATATTTTCTATAGTACCCAGGTCCTAGAGAGATGGAGTGAATCATGGGGGGGACCTTGGTTAGAGAAGATTGTCGGTGATTAGCGCCGGGCCGCGGAGTTCGTGGCTCGGCGCTTTTTTGCCATCTATCGGATCGGAATGCTCCGATTGTCATGATCTGGAAAGGAGGTGAGCTCGAGCAAATGCCTGTGTTCCTGTTGAGTGGCGGGCTTGGTATGGATGATTCTTCGACGGGACCTCCAGCATTGGATGGTTTGTCGATTTCAACCCGCTAGCGCGCCCTCGTCTGCAACTCACATTCCGGAAAACCATCATTTGGGAGGCAAGTGAAATGTTTAACCGACGCTCATTTCTAAAAATAGGCGGTGTGGCGGGCGCGGGACTGCTCATGCCCCGGCGTCGAAGCTTTTGGCGCCCATTGAGGCAAATACCCCTTCCGTCCATCGTCGACCCGCTCTACACGGCGCCGATCGCCGACCCGAATGCGATCCCGAAGTTCATCAACCCGCTGCCAATCATCGGGCAGGGGCCGCTCGCCAATCTCCGGCGAGACTTGACCGCTGGTGGCTCGATCAACATCACCATGGGCCCGGCCACGCAGCACCTGCTTGGACCCGGTTTGCCCGCCACACCCGTTTGGGGCTACGACGTGGGGTCAGGATTGGGGGTAACCTATCCGGGCGGCACCATCGTCGCCAAGCGTGGCAATCCAGTTACGGTCAACTGGTTCAACAACCTCGGCCTCGACTACCGGCTCAAGCAGGGAAACCCGGCCAATGGGGACGTGATCGACCGCACGCTTCACTGGGCGTTCAGCCCGCACCTAAACAACGGGAACCAGTACACGATCGGGTCCCAGGGCGTTCCTGCGGTGGCCCACCAGCACGGCGGCCGCACCGACTCCGATTTCGATGGACTGCCGGAGCAGTGGTTCACACCCACAGTCCATGGAAATCACTATGCCACCAGCTCGTATGACTACGACCTCGATCAAGAGGCCGCCACGCTCTGGTACCACGACCACGCCCTGGGGATCACACGTCTGAACGTGTACGCCGGCCTGGCCGGGTTCTGGTTCCTGCGAGACGACAACGAAGAGTACCTCATCGACAACGACATGATCCCCTCCGGCGACTTCGAAATCGAGCTCGTCATCCAGGACCGCATGTTCTACCCCGACGGGCGGCTAGCATACCCGGACGTTCCATGGGTTGGCGGCGGGTGGGATCCGACAAAACCGTCCCACCAGCCGGAGTTCTTCGGCCAGGTGATCCTGGTCAACGGCGTGGCCTGGCCGTTCACCAACGTCGAGCCGCGCCAGTACCGCTTCCGCCTGCTCAACGGCTCGGACTCCCGCTTCTACAAGCTGTGGATCGCCGGGACGAAGCCGCGCGGGCCCGATTTCTGGGTCATCGGCAACGACACGGGGCTTCTGGACGCGCCGGTGCCGGTGAACAAGCTGATCATCGGCCCGGGTGAGCGCTACGATGTCGTGGTGGACTTCACCAACTTCCAGGGCGAGACGCTCGTCGTGCGCAACAATGCCCGCAGCCCGTTCCCCCTGGGCACCACGGTGAACGCGAACCTGGACGGCGACATCATGGTCTTCAGGGTCGGAACGACCACCAGCGGCGGGACGATCGCCCCGCTGACCGCGACGACTGATCTGCGGCCTGTGAGCGGTCCGATTACGCCCTTCAATGGGAATCCGCCGACCCGGAAGCTGATGCTCTTCGAGGCCGTGGATCACTTCGGACGGCTTCAGCCGCTGCTGGGTACGATCACTGGGGCGACTAAACCGGATGGGACACCAGCGGACGGCACCTTCCTCTGGGACGACCCCATCACCGAGAATCCGGGGCTGAACGATACCGAGATCTGGGAAGTCCACAACGCGACCGTCGACGCCCACCCGATCCACTTGCACCTGGTCAAGTTCCAGATCCTCAACCGGCAGAAGTACACCGCCGCCGTCGTGCCGAAGATCAACGAAGACCACGATGGAAACCAGACGATAGGTGGCGCCCTGCGCAACATCAAGTACAAGGGTGGGGCCAAGGGGCCGGGCGCCTATGAGGCAGGCTGGAAGGACACGGCGATCATGTACCCGGGCGAGGTGACGCGCATCATCGCCAAGTTCGACAAGCCGGGCCGCTACGTCTGGCACTGCCACATCCTCTCACACGAGGACCACGAGATGATGCGGCCGTTCTACGTTGAACCGTAGCATCCTGGCCGAACGCAGACCCCGCTTTGGCTTGTCGAAGACAAGTCGAAGGGAGGGCCGCTCTACAGAGCGGCCCTCCCAAGGCGAAGCGTCACCCATGACTGCTCCCAGGGTGTCCGTGTGAGCCCAGGCCAACTGGCCCCGCGCTGGATCCGGTGTCTCGCACTGATCCTGGCTGCGGGCTTGGCCGTGCTATCGCCCAGGCCGGCGGGCGCTGAGCGGCGCGTGCTTCCACTCGCCAACGACCTGGCCGCCGAGGAGGCGCTGTTCACTTGGTGGCTGATGTCGTACGCGCAGGATCGTGTCCTGTGCATCATCGTGATCGAGCATGAAGGCGAACCGACAACTGCAGAAATTACGGATTCCTGTGGGGAAGACCTTGCGCAACAGTGGAAGAATACGCCGGAGTGTCCATACGATCCTCCCGGGGCAACGCCCTGCACGGGGGTCTACCTCATGTCCGACGATGCCACGGATGTCGTGCGGCGAATACCGGAAGCCGCCAAGCCTGGCCACGTGTTGTGGCTCGACCTGCCCGGTTGCGCTCGGGAGCGTGAGAATTGGGAATGCGACAGCCGACCGATCCTGAGAATCACCGCACAAGACTCTAATCCCTCAGAACCCTCCAGCGCGGTTCTCCTCCAGCTCGGTTCCGAGACCTCGAAATGCGCCGGCACGTCGTGCGAAGTCACGCTTCAATCCACGCCGCCGGAGGGGATGGAGATCGCCTTCTGGTCCACCCTCGCCTCCGGCGGCGTGTCAGAACGGTTCACCGGGCGAGTCCGCGTCGTGGAAGGAACGGAAGGCGCGCAGCCCCGCTGGAAAGTTGACCTCTTGAGCACCCAGTTCCAGGACGACCTTATGGATCGCTGCGGCCTGGCCTGGGACGCGCTCCCCGCGCTCGAGAACCGTCCCACCTGGCTGACCACCCCCGAGCGGCCCGAGGATCTATGGACTTCGGAAGCCTTCGCCTATCTCGAAGAACGGCTGGGGATGCTCGGCTTGCAGGCCCAGGACCCACCGGGCGCCGCTGGACTTGGCGCACCTGACGAAACGATCACCTGGGAGTTCGCTAGCACCGTGCTCCTGGCCTGGCAAAACCAATTCGATCCGGCCATCGTGGAGACGGCTTCCGCACGCGGTCTGCCGACGTGGGTGCTGAAGGGCCTGTTCGCTGCCGAAAGCCAGTTTTGGCCGGGATCCTTCCCGGAAGCCGATGAAGCCGGCCTGGGCCAACTCTCCGAACTCGGTGCAGACATGCTTTTGCTTTGGAGCCCGGCTTTCTTCGGTGAGTTCTGCCCTGAAATCCTGCACCCATCCACTTGCCGCCAGGGCTACCCAGCCATGGCTGAGGGGCCACGAGTCATGTTGCGCGCCGCATTGATGGGCCGCGTGAACGCAGACTGTGCGGATTGCGCCTACGGGCTGGATCTCGCCAAAGCCGAAAGCTCGGTGGCCATCTTCGCCGAAAGCCTGGTCGCCTCGTGCTCGCAGACTGGGCGGATGATCTACAACCTCACGGGGAAGGCGGCCGGGCGTGCCAGCACCTATGAGG
>CAZJUE010000200.1:0-5158 GCA_964549025.1 uncultured Anaerolineaceae bacterium
CTGCAAAGCGGCGAACTGCAGGCGATCGCCGCCGCGCCGCCGCAGGAGCAGGAGCAGCAGGCGCTGCAAGCCGAGGCCGCGCAGTGATGAACGCCCGCGCCCAGAAGGTTGACCAGCTGCTGCAGACCGCCAACGCGCTGCGTTGGGAGTCGGGCGGCGATCTACACGAGCGGGTGGTCGAGGGAATCTACACCGAGGCGGCTCGCATCGCCGACCGGGCGGTGACGCGGCCAGATCAACAGCCGCGCTTCGATCTCGACCGCACCATCGATCGGCTGGTGACCAGCCGGCTGTGGGGTTTCCCGTTGATGCTGCTGACGCTGACGGTGGTGTTCTGGGTCACTATTTCCGGCGCCAACGTTCCCTCTCAATTCCTGAGCGGCATCCTGATCGACACCGTGCATCCGTGGCTCAAAGCCGGCGCCGCCACGCTTGGCATCTCCGGCTGGATCGACGGCCTGCTGATCGACGGCATGTACCTGGCCACCGCGTGGGTGGTTAGCGTCATGCTGCCGCCGATGGCGATCTTCTTCCCGCTCTTCACGCTGGCGGAAGACTTCGGCTACCTGCCGCGGGTGGCGTTCAACTTGGACGCCATCTTCCACAAGGCAGGCGCACACGGCAAGCAGGCGTTGAGCATGGCGATGGGTTTCGGCTGCAACGCCGCCGGCGTAATCGCCACCCGCATTATCGACAGCCCGCGCGAGCGGCTGATCGCCATCATCACCAACAACTTCGCGCTGTGCAACGGCCGCTGGCCGACCCAGATTCTGATCGCCACGCTGTTCATCGGCGGGTTGGTTCCGGCCCACTTGGCGGGGTTGGTCTCGGCCATGACGGTGGTGGGCGTAGCGCTGCTGGGGGTGGGTTTGACCTTTGTGGTCTCCTGGGCGCTGAATAAGACGGTGCTCAGGGGTGAGGCTTCGACCTACAGCTTGGAATTGCCGCCCTACCGGCCGCCGCGGGTGCTGCGCACGTTGTACACCTCACTGATCGACCGCACGATCTACGTGCTCTGGCGCGCTGTGGTTTTCGCCATGCCGGCCGGGGCAGTGATCTGGCTGTCGGCCAACATCGATATCGGAGGATTGAGCATCGCCGAGCATGTGATCAACCTCGCCGACCCCCTGGGAATACTGCTAGGCCTCAACGGGGTGATCCTGCTGGCCTACATTTTGGCCATCCCGGCCAACGAGATCGTGATCCCCACCGTGCTGATGCTGACCGTTCTAACCGCCAGCATGGGCGGGGTGGGAGCCGGCGCGGGAGTGATGTTTGAAACCCAGACCGCCGCCGGCGCAATGGCGGTCTTTCAGGCCGGCGGCTGGACGCTGCTTACCGGCGTCAACCTGATGCTGTTCAGCTTGATCCACAACCCGTGCAGCACCACCATCTACACCATCTATAAGGAAACTGGCAGCGTGAAATGGACCGCCGTTTCGGCGCTGCTGCCGTTGGTGCTGGGGTTGCTGGTGACCTTCTCAGTAGCCCAGGTGTGGAGGCTGCTGGCGACTTAACCCAGATCGCGGTACGGCCCCAGTTGCTGACGCAGGTAGCGCCCGCGGCCGTGGTCGATCCACTGGATCGGCACGATTTGGCCGTACTGGATCTCCAGCCCGGTGATGCGGCCGGGTACCAGGCAGCTGCCGGTGTTGTAGTACGGAGGGCCGCCGTTCAGTGGGAACCACGGCCGGTGGGTGTGTCCGCAGATCACGAACTGGCTGCGGGCGTTGATCCAATCGATGATGCGGTGCTCAAGCTTGCCCATCTCGTAGTGCAGTTGCTTGAGCGGCCGCCACTTGCGCATCCAATCCCGCAGCCGGTAGCCGAAGCGGGCTGCCCGGCGAGCGAAGAAGTACATCGGATCGCACAGGATATCGGCTTGGTGGCCGTGCACCACGAAGATGCGCTGGCCGCTGGGCTGGTGGTTTAGGATTACTCCTTCGCGGGCCGGGATCCCGTCCTTCACGGCATGGCCACGGCTCCGCTTGGTGAGGTCGTGGTTTCCCAGGATCAACTGCAATCGTCCGGCCTGATCGAATTCGTGCAGCAGCTCGAAGATCTTGTGGTGCGCGTGCCGGATCTCTTCGAATGGCCATCCCTTCCATAGCTCATCGCCGTCGCCAACCTCGATGTAGCTGAATCCGCGTTTTAGGTAATCGCCCAGCGCCGAGAGGAACAGCTCGGCGTTGGGCACGAACGAGTCGCCAGTACCTCCATTGCCGCGGTGCTGGTCGCTGAACAACACAAACTTGGAGCTGTCGTCGAATGGAATGGTGACCGCCTCCTCCAGTGCCTGGGACAGGCGGCGATGGATGGTGGGCAGCCAGCCCGAGCGCAGCATCGATTTGGCTTGGGTGGTGGGGGCTTCGGATGTGGGCAAGCTGATCAAGTGCAGGAACCTCCGTACGAGTAGGCTGGCCCCGCTTGCCGGCTGGCCGCCTCCTCTGCAGCTTCCGCCCGCAATCCGACACCAGCACTCTAACACCCGCGCCGGGACCCCCGCATAGGCGCGGGGTCCCACGTGGCAAACTGTAAGGTCGGCGCAAAGCCCGCCAATTCGCGGCGCATTCAGCTAGAGGCGAGCGCTCGGGGATCAGAGCGGTGGCCCTCCGCGTCGTTATAATCGCGGGCCATGAGCGTCAGCAAGGTGCTCGATTCGCTCCGGCAGGACCCCGCCTTCATGAGCAACGTGACGGCCTGGGAACGGCTGCCGGCGCGGGCGGCCCACTACGCCGATTTCCCGGCTGCGCTCGATCCTCGGCTGACCCAGGCCGTGCGGGCCATGGGCACCGCTCCGCTGTTCACTCACCAGACGGCGGCGGTGGAGGCCGCGCTGGCGGGCGAGAACCCGGTGGTGGTGACCGGCACCGCATCCGGCAAGACGCTGTGCTACAACCTGCCGGTGCTTCAGGCGATGCTCCACGATCCCGAAGCCCGGGCGCTGTACCTGTTCCCCACCAAGGCGCTGGCGCAGGACCAGGCCGCCGCGCTGGCCACGATGCTCGACGAGATCGATGCTATCGAAAGCGTCCCCGTGCGCACCTATGACGGCGACACCCCGCCGGCCGAACGGCGCCAGGTGCGCGACCTGGCCCGCATCCTGATCACCAATCCCGACATGCTGCACATGGGCATCCTGCCGCACCACCCCAACTGGTCGCTGCTGTTCGAGAACCTGCGCTGGGTGGTGCTGGACGAGCTGCATGTGTACCGTGGGGTGTTCGGCTCCAACGTCGCCAATCTCATCCGGCGGCTAAAGCGCATCTGCGCCTTCTACGGCTCGGCGCCGCAGTTCGCGCTGACCTCCGCCACCATCGCCAACCCCAAGGAGCTGGCCGAGCGGCTGATCGAGGCGCCGGTGGCGCTGGTTCCACCCGATCTGGACGGTTCGCCGCGCGCCGAAAAGCACGTGATCCTGTACAACCCGCCGGTGATCGACGCCCGGCTGGGCATCCGGCGGGCCTACACCCTGGAGACCACCCGCATCGCTGAGCGCTTCCTGAGGGACAATGTGCAGACGGTGGTGTTTGCACGAGCACGCACTACCACCGAGGTGCTGCTGGGCTACGTGCGCGACGGCTACCAGAACAACGGCGGCGACCCGAGTGCGGTGCGCGGCTACCGCGGGGGCTACCTGCCGCTGGAGCGGCGCGAGATCGAGCGCGGCCTGCGCGATGGCAGCGTGCGCGGCGTGGTGGCTACCAATGCGCTCGAGCTGGGGGTGGACATCGGCCAGCTGGAGGCCGCCGTCATCGCCGGCTATCCAGGCACCATATCGAGCTTATGGCAGCAGGCCGGCCGTGCCGGCCGCCGGGCGGAGGCTTCGGCGGCGGTGCTGGTGGCCTCGGGCGCGCCCTTGGACCAGTTCGTGGCCGCCAACCCGCGCTACCTGTTCGAAAACCCGCCCGAGCACGGGTTGATCAACCCCGACAACCTGGCCATCCTGCTGCGGCACGTACGCTGCGCGGCCTTTGAGCTGCCGTTCGAGGCCGACGAGCCGTTCGGCGACTACGGGCCGGTGGATGAGCTGCTGGACTACCTGATGGACGAGGGCACCGTTCACCGCTCGAACGGCAACTACCGTTGGATGGCGGACGTGTATCCGGCCGAGGCGGTTTCACTGCGCACCGGGCAGGACGCCACGGTGGTGATCCAGGACGTCGGCCAGGGCAAGCCCAGGGTGATCGGCGAGGTCGACCGCGACATGGCGCCCATCCAACTGCATCCCGGCGCGGTGTACACCCACGAGGGTCGCTCACACATTGTGCAGTCACTGGATTGGGAGCGGGCGATTGCCGAGGTGGCGCCACAGGAGGTCGATTACTACACCGACGCCTCGGAAACCGTGAACCTGGAGATCGACCAGATCTACGACGCCGACGAGAGCCGCTCGGCCCGCCGGGCGCACGGCTGGGCCCAGATCACCACCCAGGCGACTTCGTTCCGCAAAGTCAAGCGCTACACACATGAGACGCTGGGCTACGGCCAGATCGACCTGCCGGAGCGGCAATTCGAGACCACCGCCTACTGGCTGTGGATCGGACCGGAGACCGTCGAACGGCTGGAGGCCGAGGGGGTGCTGATTCCGCCCAATGACTACGGGCCGGAGTGGAAGCAAGCGCGCCAGGAAGCGCTGGAGCGCGACGAGCACCGTTGCCGCCAGTGCGGCGCGCCGGAGCGGCCCGGCCGCACGCACGACGTGCACCACCTAAAGCCGTTCCGTGACTTCGGCTATGTGCCGGGCCAGAATCGCAACGACCGGGTGGCCAACCAGCTGGACAACCTGATCACATTGTGTTCGGCCTGCCATGCCCGGGCAGAAGCCGGCCGGGGCACCCGCACCGCGTTGGCCGGCATGGCGTACGCGCTGCGCAACATCGCTCCGCTGTTCCTGATGTGCGACCCGCGCGACGTCGGCGGGCTGACCGAGCTACGGTCCAAGGAGACCCAAGGCCCGACCATCACGCTCTTCGATCGGGCGCCGGAAGGCCTCGGACTGGCGGAGCGGCTTTACGAACTGCACGGCCGGCTGCTGGAGGGGGCGTTGGAGCTGGTGCGCGGCTGCCGCTGCCAGGACGGCTGTCCGGCTTGCGTCGGACCGGTCGGCCCCGGCGGGCGGGAAGTCAAGGCGCTGACCGCGCAGCTGCTGGAGGCG
>CAZJUE010000201.1:0-5150 GCA_964549025.1 uncultured Anaerolineaceae bacterium
GTAGGGTTCGCTGCCGTCAGTCGCGACCACTCCACCATCCTTGTTGTCCACAGGAGGATCCTGGCCGGACCCCCAGTCAAGACACTCCACGGGGACCGGTTCGGCGATCCATGGTGCCGCGATGGTTCCGGTGATACTGTCATTCGCGCCGTAGATCTGCCCGAAGGCCGTCACCTCGCCCTGGATATCTCCAAGTTGGACCTGAGCAGCCACCCCATTGTCGACCTGCGCGAACACCCAGTCATAGGGCTGAAGATCCGGGGTGCCGCCGCCATCCCATTCGGTTCCTTCCGTTGTGAAGCCGCTTTCACCTCCCCAGAAGTCCTTGGGTTCGGTGATTGCGCTGGTGGTCGCCTTGACTGTGACGCCGTCAGGTTCGTACGCCGTCAGATCGACCTGGTGGCCTGCCTCATAGAAGCTCTCCACCCAGTCGTGCCCGTAGTTCACCCGCAAGCCCAGCGGAGGAGGCGTGATGGCCTCGTTGGCATCGCCATCATCATCGAAGATCTGAGCGAAAGACCAAGGCAACCAATCATTTGTGAAGGTTTCAACGAAGTCTGCAGACCAACTTCCGGAGTCATCCGCCTGGGTTTGAATCACGAACTGATCGGCCTCATCGGGGGAATCTGCGGCTACAACGTACACGTCCCTTCCCTCCGGCGCCGAACCCGCCATCAAGCCCGCGGCGAAGTCAAAGACATCGATCGTGATTGGCTCCAACACCAGGCCTCGCAACATTGAGCTGTCCGCAACAACTAGGTAATTCCCCGTAGCGAGGTCGAGGCCATGCATTGAAGGGTCGACGCTTGCGAATCCGCTCTCATCCGTATCGACCGTGCCTTCCCATAGGAGAGGCGCGCCAAGATTATCTGACTCGTAGATGTACAGGGAGGCGCTCGAAAGAGGCTCGAAATCGGCGAACCAGAACCAATCGCCGGTCTCCGAACCAACGATGACACCGTGTGCTGTGAAGGCGTTCGCCACCCAGTGACCATCCGGGCCAGTGTAGGCAATCCCTATGTCCTGGCCGGGCTGGAAGTTCCACTCACCAGACCAGTCGCAGGAATAGCTGTCGACCCCATCTGGGATAACGCTCGTCGACTTCGTATCCGTCGGATCGGGCGCGCCCCACGGGTGGCACTCCACATCAACGGAATCAGAGAACCAGTCAGCAGTGATGGAGCCTGAAACAGCGTCCATTTCAGAATCGATCATTCCGCTGATTTCGCCGATCTGCACCTGGGCGCTCGCCCCGTTGTCGATCCATCCATACACCCAGTCATATGGCTGGATGTCCGGCGGTTCGGGATCCCAATCCTCAGGATTCGTCTGGAATCCCGTCTCTCCGTCCCAGAAATCTTTCGGCTCAGTTACGACTTCCGCAGTCGCCTTGATTGTCGTCCCGTCGCTTTCGGTGACTGCAATCCAGGCTAGATGGCCTCCCTCGTAGAAGCTTTCCACCCACTCGTGGCCGTAATTGACGCGCAGGCTTAGCGCAGGCGGCGGAGCTTGTGGTTTGCTGGGACGGTGGTACACGATCACCGAAAGCCCGCCGTCGGCCGAGGTAACTACATCCGAGTAGGGGTGGTATTCGAGCACGCTGCTGAACGATTCAGACTCGCCGGTCTTTAGGCACTCTACGGTCAGCTCCGCTTCAAGGAGATTTGGATCGTCTTGACTAACCAATCCAGCTCCTCGGACGATACCCGGCCCCCCGTTGCAGTAGCTGATGTAGCTGTCTGTGATGGTTATCTGGAGCGGTCCATCGGGCGGGCCACTGATCGTCAGTCGAATGTCGCTGCCATCGATGTCGATTGCCTGCCAATGGCCCACAAACGGTGATGCGGCACCCGCCGAAGCTGCCGTCGCCACCAACAGCACCGCCGCCCACGCAAGCGCGGCGGAAAACCTCAATTGCCTTCTGTTCATTATGAGGTCCTCATTCTCAAGCCGAAGCTCGAGAGGAATCCAAGTTCTGGCGACAACGATGGGATTGCAAGGCGCTGCCTCGCGCTGGTGAAATTCTGGTAGCGACTCCCTCCGCGCCACGGGCTTGTTACCCCTCGTGCCGTGGCGGCACCCCAGCAGCCGGATCCCGCAATCCGACATACAAAAAAACGAAACCGACGGTCGGTTTCGCTATTGGCTACCTGAGGCCCTCCCCTCTGGAAAGGTGAAGCGGCCAAATCCAGGCCTCAGGTCTTCGCCCCCGTAAACGTGCCACGCTGGCAGGCGTGGCTCAAAGAAGTACGGTCAGAACTATGCGCAAGTTGTCGCGCCGATCCTCTGCTGAGTCGAGTGATGAACTCCATATGACGAATGTCACACTCAGCGCCGGCTCTCGCTGTCCAGCGCGTGGACAACGGTTTCCCAGTCGGGCACGCGCCGGACCAACTCCGGAAGCTCCGAACTCTGGTTCCAGGGCAGATCGCCGTAGAGCAGCACCCGGATGCCCGCTTCGGCGCAAGACACCGCGTTCACCAGCTGATCATCGACCAGCGCCGTCACTCCGTGCTGCAGGCAGAACTCGGCTTTGGTCATGGGTGATTCGCGTTCCAGCGGATTCGAGAGGCCGAGCTCGATCTGGTCGAAGACCGCCGGGAAGTAGCGTTCCAGCCACTGCTCCGACTTGGTTGCGGTGCTCGGGTCGCGAGCCGATATTACGATCAGACGATAGCGATCGCGCAAAGAGCCCAGCGCCTCAACTGCCCCGGGCAGCGGCTCCAACGGCAGCATGTCCGTTTCCCCGAAGAAGGCCGGGACGCGCTCGCCGGCGTCCGCCGGGCTGCCTCCCCATGCCTGCCAGAGCTTCTCGTGGGTCATGTCGCTGAACCTTAGCCGGGTACCGTAGCGCTGGTTGTGCCAACGAAAGAAGTGGCCGACGAAGTCGAACAATACGTCGTCCAGGTCAATGCCGAGTTTGGGCTTGGCCATCCGTTACTTCCCTCTCCAATACAGAATGGTGCTCATATCGGTGAACCCCAGTGGCAGCATGACGCCCAGTGTGTATACCAACAGGCTGTCGGCAGCCACGAAGGCCGCCAGGCAGAACGCCGGGCTATCGGACGGCATTGCCAATGCCACGCCGGCGGCTAAAAGCGAAAACACCATGCTGCCGATCGGTCCACCCAGAGCACGCTGAATGTGCAGCCGCGCGGGCAGCTCCGGCTCGTCTTCTGGATAGACGGAGGTGGCCAGCAGCAGCAGGCGCCCGAAGCGGACGGCCTGCATCGGGTATCCGGTGTGTCGGGCGGCGATGGCGTGGCCCAGGTGGTGGGCGATCCCGGCGACGAAATGGAGCAGCGCCGCCGCCAGTCCGCCCAGTATGGCAGCTATAGGCCGCATGGCCAGCGCGCCCAGCCCGGCCACCGACAATGCCACCCACAGCATGAGCAGCCCGATTAGCGCGGCGGGCGTCGCCCGCAGCTCGACCCCACCGATCCGCCCGATCACCCGCTCACCCATCGTTTCGCCACCTTGGGGCCGTGTTATGCCTGCGCTCGCTCAGCTTGACACCTTTCCAAACACTCCATTACCATACTCTAGCCGGAAAACATAACCCCGCAGACAGACTGCAGAGCAGCGTGGCCACCGTCCCGGTTGGCTCGGCGAGGATGGCCGTGAACTGCGCGTGATTGCGCCGCCGAGTGCTAGGCAGCTGTCCGCCAAGCGCATCAGCGTCCTCACCGATCCAGGGAAGTCGGCAACCACCAGAGCCATCGAGGATTGAGCCAGCGCGGGGCGCGCGCAGCCCTGCCGTACGCTGTCGGGCAAGCTTGGCCCGAGCCCCGCGAACCGCGCCCATCGGTTGCGCGGCCGCCGGCATTGGTGCAATTACGCATAGGAGCAGCTGACAATGATCCAACTCGACCACATCACCAAGGTGTACCCGGGTTCGACCAATCCGGCGGTAAACGACCTGAGCATTGAGGTTCCTGAAGGCGAGACCTGCGTTGTGATCGGGCCCTCCGGCTGTGGGAAGACGACCACGCTGAAGATGGTCAATCGCCTGATCGAGCCGACCAGCGGCACGATCACGGTAGCCGGAGATGACGTCATGCGGCGCGATCCGGTACAGCTGCGGCGGACGATCGGCTATGTGATTCAGCAGATCGGCTTGTTCCCCAACATGACCATTCGGGACAACATCGGCACGGTTCCCAGACTGCTGGGGTGGGACGATAAGCGTATTGATGCCCGGGCTGACGAACTGTTGGACGTGGTTGGGATGGAGCCGGCCGACTTCAAACATCGCTATCCGCGCGAACTCTCCGGTGGGCAGCGCCAGCGAGTGGGCGTAGCCCGGGCGTTGGCGGCGGATCCGCCGGTGATGCTCATGGACGAACCATTCGGCGCCATCGATCCCATCACCCGCGATCGCCTGCAGAACGAGTTCCTGCTGCTGCAGAAGAAGATCCAGAAGACGATCGTGTTCGTCACCCACGACATCGACGAAGCGATCAAGATGGGCACCTTGCTGTGCATCCTGCAGGTGGGCGGCGTGCTGGAGCAATTCGACTCGCCAGCCAATATTCTGGCCGAGCCGGCCAACGAATTCGTCTCCGACTTCGTCGGCGCCGATCGCGGCCTGAAGCGGCTGAATCTGGTGAGGGCCGGCGAGGTGATGCGCACCGACATCGATACGGTGCGGCATGATGAGCCGGCCGAAGCAGTGGCAGAGCGGATGCGTCAGGGATCCTACGACAGCCTGCTGGTGGTCGACGACGCCCAGCAGCTGGTGGGAGTGGTCTCGCTGGATGCGGCGCAAGATAGTTCAGGGAAGACCGCCGGGCAGATCGCATCCCCGGTCATCGCCTCCACCGAGCAGGAAGCCACTATGAAGGACGCTTTTTCCGAGATGCTGAGCACCGGAGTCGGGTACATGCCGGTGCTGGGTGAGCAGGACAAGGTGGTAGGCATCGTCACGGCCGGTGATGCTCAGCGGCTGATCGAACAAGCCGGCCGGCAGCAGGCCGCGGGTTAGCGATGCAAGAGTTCTTGGAAGACCTGGTCAACTTCGTCATCAGCTTGAAAGACGGCATCCTGTACTTCTTCCCCGGAACCGGGCGACCGGACCGGGTGTGGGAGTTCACCTTGGGTCACCTGACGATCACCTTCACCACCATGTTCTTTGCCATCATCATCGGGGT
>CAZJUE010000202.1:0-5129 GCA_964549025.1 uncultured Anaerolineaceae bacterium
CGCCACCCAGCCAGATCCGGGAGCTCGATCGAGACCAGCAATTCGTCCGGGCCCATCTCGAGGTAATGCATTCCATCATTGCGGTAGAGCGCTTCGGCCGGGATGGTCCGTTCCCCGTCCGGCCCCGCTAGGCGCACATGGCCGCTAAGCGCAATCACCACCGGCGCGCAATCGGAAGAGGACACCGCCAGGCATTTCGGGCTGCTGAGCGCCACCCATCAAATGTCTACGTCCTTCTTAATGCAGAAGCCCAGCGCCTTGCGCCATTCGTAAGACTGGTTGTAGTAGGTGCAGCGCGTGTCCAGGCAAAGGTTCCCACCGATGGTCCCGGAGTTGCGCAGCTGCGGCGTCGATACCAGGCCGGCCGCGTAGGCCAGCGCCGGGTAATCTTGTTTGATGCGCGGGTGGTGCTCGAGCTCCGCCAGCGTGATCCCTGATCCGATAGTTGCGCCGGCACCGTTGCTGAACGCTCCCAGCTCTTTGATGGCGCTCAGGCCAATCAGGACTTTGGGCTCGAACTGCCGGCGCTTCATGTTGGGGAAGAGATCGGTGCCGCCTGCCACGTACATCGCCTCGGTACCGTGCTCGGCTTTCAAAGCGACCGCCTCATCGACCGTTTCTGGCGCGTAATAATCGAACTCAGGAAGCCGGATCACTTGACGATCATGTCCTCTGGTGGATCCACGTGGATGGGATCCGGATATTCGATGATTGGGATTGACTCAGGCCCAATTCTGGCCGGGCGTCCGCGGGCCTTTTCCTGCAATCCCTTAAGCAGCTTTTCAGGCGCGATCGGTAGCTCGTCGACCCGCACTCCGGTGGCACTGTAGATCGCGTTAGCCAATGCCGGCGCCACTGGCAGCAATGGGCCCTGGCCGGCCTCTTTTGCACCGTAGGGGCCCTCGGGATCGTGCGTCTCGATCAGGTAACTCTCAATCTCCGGAGTCTCGTGAATGGTGGGGCTCTTGTAATCCAGCATGGAGGGGATCTTGTGCAGCCCGCGCCGGAATACCTGCTCTTCCATGGTGGCCTCGCCCAGCCCCATGTACACGCTTCCTTCCAGCTGGCCGATCACCAGCGTGGGGTTGATTGCCTTGCCTACGTCGTGAGCCATCCAGACCTTATCCACGGTGAACTGCCCGGTTTCGAGGTCGCAGGACACCTCCACAACGCAGGCGGAGTAGCTGTAGGCGGGCGAGGGGCCGACGCCCCCGCCCCGGTAGCGGCCACCGCGCCGAGGAGGAGTGTAGCTTCCGACCGACCCCAGCGTGCCGTAGGTCGCTTCCGCGTGCTGCGCGGCCGCCTCAAAAGGCATTCCCAGCTCTGGATTGTCAACCGAGCTCACGCGGTTGTCGGCCAGGACCAGACGGTCCGGCGCGACATCCAGCTGCTCGGCGGCCGCGGAAAGGATCTTGGTTCTCAAGGGCTCGGCGGCTGCGACCGCGGCATTGCCGGTCATCAGGGTCACCCGGCTGGAATAGCTGCCCAGGTCGACCGGCGTCAGGTCCGTATCGGCGGTCACTACGATTACCCGGTCCAGGCTCAACCCGAGCTCTTCGGCGACAATAGCCGCCAGCATCGAATTCGAACCTTGACCGATGTCGGTGCTGCCGCAGAATACGGTCACCGCGCCTCCGCGATCGACCTTGATCTGCACTCCTGAGTGCGGCATCTTGTTCCAGTAGATGGCGAGGCCGGCTCCGGTCAGGTAAGAGCTGCCCGCCAAACCGAGACCCTTTCCGGGCAGCAAACTCCGGCGGCGCTCGGCGAATCCGGATGCCTCCACCACCTTTTCTATGCACTGACGCAATCCCATGGTGGTTACCGTCAGGTGGTTGACCGTCTCGCTGTGCGCCGGAACCAGGTGTCGCAATCGCAGCTCGGCCGGATCGAGCTTGAGATCCTCGGCGAATTTATCCAGCTGAATCTCGAGCGCGAACCGCGGCTGCGGGGTGGCATGGCCGCGCTTGGGGCCGCACGTGGGCTTGTTGGTGAACATCCGGGCGCCCTCGAACTTATAGTTGGCGATCGGATAGGTCACGGTCTGAAGCGCCCCGGTGTAGTACAGGCTTGCCACGCCGTAGCTGCCGTAGGCGCCGCCGTCCAGGAATGAGCGGAAATGCATAGCAGTGATGGAGCCATCCGCCTTCATGCCGGTCTTGATCCACATCAGGACCGGGTGCCGGCCGCGGTGGGTATAGAAGACTTCCTCGCGAGTCAGGGTGATTTTCACCGGCCTGCCGGTGACCATGGCGAGTTTGCAGGCAACGATTTCATGCGCGAAGGGATCGCTCTTGCCTCCAAATCCGCCGCCAACCGGCGCAGCGATGACGCGAATGTGGCTGGGCGGGAGGTCCAACACCTTGGCCAAGGCGCGGTGCACGTAGTGCGGAGTCTGAGTGGACGACCACAGGGTCAGTCTCCCTTCCGCGCTGTATTGTGCGACCGCCGCGTGCTGCTCCATCGGAAGATGGGTGTTGCCCTGGTAGAAGAACATGTCCTCGCGCACGTGGTCCGCGTCGGCGAAACCCTGCTCCACATCCCCAAACTCCAGCGAGACCAGCCGGTGAATGTTGCCCCGCTCGGCGTATTCGTGGATCTGCACCTCATCCTGGGCGATTGCCTCTTCAATGGACATGATGGCCGGCAGCGGCTCATAGTCGACATCGATGGCCTCTAGTGCCGCCTGGGCGGTCTCCTCATCCAACGCAGCCACCGCGGCGACCGGATCGCCCACCATGCGCACCTTGTCGATGCACAGCGCTTCCTCGTCCTGGCTTACCGGCAAGATGCCGAACTTGATCGGGATGTCTCTTCCGGAGATCGCCGCCACGACGCCGGGAAGCCTGCGAGCCGGCCCTAGATCCAGCCGCTTGATGTGTGCGTGTGGATGCGGACTGCGAAGTATCTTGCAGAACAGCATTTGGGGGAGGTGCATGTCGTCGGCGTACAGCGTGTCGCCGACCAGCTTGCTCATCGCATCGACCATCGGCCAGGGCTTGCCAATGTGCTTGAAGTCAGTCATCTGAACGCTCGGCGTCTTTGACTGATCGCTCCCCAGCGAGCGCTACGGCTTCAATGATCTTGTTGTAGCCGGTGCAACGGCATAGATTTCCGGAGAGCGCCTGGCGGATTTCCGGTTCTTCCGGGCGGGGCTGGTTGGCCAGGAGCGCATGGGCGGAGATCAGCATGCCTGGCGTGCAGTATCCGCACTGCGCCGCGCCCAATTCGGCAAACGCGGTCTGAAGCGGATGCGGCTGACCGTCGGTCGCGATTCCCTCTACGGTAAGGATTTGGCTTCCCTGCACCTCTATGGGAAGCACCAAGCAGGAAAGCGTGGGTCGCCCATCGATCTGCACCGTGCAGGTACCGCACTCGCCAAGCTCACAACCGTGTTTGGTGCCGGTGAGCAACAGATCCTCGCGCAGCACCTCCAGCAGCGTCCGGTGTACGGCGGTCCATAGCTCGTGGGTTTGACCGTTGACCGACAGCTCGATCAATTGCTTCATGCTTGCCCGGCCTGCTGGTGGGGTCGATCCTCGAGCTTGCGAACGCGCCTGGCCTTGAGTTCGAAGCGCGGCAAGCTGCCGCGCTCCGCCAGCTTCACGACTGGCCGCAGAGCCAGTGCATTGGTGAGGCCGCGCTGGATGGCCTCCAGCTGTTCCTCCGCCTGGCTGTCGCTGACCAGTTCGACCTCGATTTCAAGTACGCCCATCTCGCGCTCGGTGTAGACGTTCACCCGATACTCATCCACCTGGTCAAACTGACGAATCAGGTTCTCTATGGCCCGGGGGAAGATGTTCATCCCGCGCATGATGATCATGTCATCTGCCCGTCCGAGGATTCCGCCGTCGAAACGCATGAAGGTGCGCTCGCACTCGCACCGCTCATAGTTGGGACGCACCAGGTCGCCGGTCTTGTAGCGGATGACCGGGAAGCAGGTACGCTCCAGATTGGTGATGATCAGTTCGCCGGTCTCCCCTTGATCGACCGGTTCGCCGGTTTCGGGATCGAGCACTTCAGCGATGAATTCGGTTTCGAGCACGTGCAGGCCGCCCGGCTGGGGATCACATTCGTAGCTGAATGCGCCAACTTCCGAGGCTCCGGCATGATCGAAACACTTGGCCGTCCAGGCGGAGGCAATACGCGCTTTGGTGGCGGGAATGTTGGCCCCCGGCTCGCCGGCGTGCAGCGTGATCCGAATGGGTATCGAATCCAGATCGAGGCCCTCCTCGCGGGCGACCTCGGCCAGGCGCAACGCGTAAGTCGGGGTGCTGCAGAGCACCGTGGGACTGAGCTGCTGCATCAGATGCAGCCGCTGCGATGAGTCGCCACCGCCCCCCGGGATCATCATCGCACCCACTCGGCGGGCGCCTTCGACCGCGGACCAGAACCCGATAAACGGGCCAAACGAAAAGGCAAAGAAAATGCGGTCTGCCGAAGTAACGCCCGCTGCGGTGAGCACGTGCGCCCAGCACCTGCCCCACCACTCCCAGCTCTCCGCGGTGTCGACCACGTGAAGCGGTATCCCCGTGGTGCCTGAAGTCTGGTGGAAACGGACATACTCCGACCGGTCGCAGGTGGCGTTGGTTCCAAACGGCGGATCGTCAGCTTGTGCCTGGATCAGCTCATCTTTGGTCGTCAGCGGCAGGCTCGACAGATCATCGATAGATTTGATGTCGCTTGGCTTCACCCCCGCGGCGTCGAACTTGTCGGTGTAGAAACGATTTCGGCCATAGAGCTGGCCAACCAGCCGCTCGAGCCTCTCTGATTGATGCCGCACAAGCTGCTTGCGTGACATCGTCTCGGTAGCCTTATCGAAGAACTTCTCTGTCATCTGAACCTCAGGCTCCGGATTCTGCCGGAACACCCAGGCCGGCAGAAATCAACCGTGTGGCGTCAACCGTAGCTTTGACCGCAGCTTCCTTCTGCTTGCCGGACAGGCGTCCATTGAAGGCCACAACCGTGAGCACCGCTAAAATGCCGTCGGAATCGAAGATCGGGGCGGACACGGCCCACACCCCTTCCATGTACTCTTCGGAGTCATCGACGGCGTACCCCTCGCGCCGAACCTTTTCGAGATCGGTCTTGTAGCTGGTCCCATAGGGTGGGTTCGACAGCATGAAGTC
>CAZJUE010000203.1:0-5112 GCA_964549025.1 uncultured Anaerolineaceae bacterium
AGCGTGATCAGCTCATCCTCTTGCTCGAACTCGATGGCGTTGGTCGGGCAGACCTTCTCGGCAGCCTTGCAGGTGCCCTTCTTGACGTAAATGCAGTTTATGTCGCCGCGGACCCGATGCTTGGGAACTGCCTGGGCGAAGGGCGTGTAGACCGCCTTGCGATAGGCGATACCGACCTCGAATTCGCTGTCGATGACTTTCTTGGGGCACTTCTCGACACAGATCCCGCATCCGGTGCATAGCTCGGTATCGACGTAGCGCGCCTTCTTGCGCACGGTGACTGCGAAGTTGCCGACGTAACCGTCGACCTTCTCCACCTCGCTCCAGGTCAGCAGGTGGATGTTGGGATGGGTGCCGGCTTCGCTCATGCGCGGGGTCAGGATGCAGGCCGCGCAGTCCAGCGTCGGGAAGGTCTTGTCGAACTGGGCCATGTGGCCACCGATCGACGGCTCCCGTTCGACCACGTATACCGGGTGGCCAGTATTGGCGATCTCTAGGGCAGCCTGGATGCCGGCGATTCCACCGCCAACGATCAGGGTGGACTCGTGGATCGGCACCCGCAGCGCCTGCAATGGCTCGTTGTGGATCACGCGCTCGACCGTCCCGGAGATCATCGCTTTAGACTTTTCGGTGGCCACCTGCTTGTCACTGTGCACCCAGGACACCTGCTCCCGGATGGAAGCCATCTCGCACAGGTATGGATTCAAGCCGGCGCGTGCGCTGGCATTCCGGAAGGTCTTCTCGTGCAGGTGGGGGGAACAAGCCGCCACCACCACCCGGGTGAGCCCATACTCTTTGATGTCGTTCTCGATCAGCTCCTGACCCAGGCTGGAACACATGAACTTGTCGTGTCGGGCGACTACCACCCCACGCGGTCCCAGCTGTTCCTTGGCCCAGCGGGTGACCTCTTCGACGTCCACCACTCCAGCGATGTTGGTGCCGCAGTGGCAGACGTAGACACCGATTCGTTCTCGGCCATTCATGGAAGTCATCGCAGTTCCTCCTGCATGGGAGGCGGCATCGGCAACCCGTGGTCCTTGGCGCGCTTCTTGCGCTGTATGACTTCGGGCTCGGGCGGTTCCAAGCCGATCTTGGCCAGCGCCGGTCCGGAGTCGACGAACTCCCGCCCCAGGCCGAGCTCGGCGGGCTGCTTGCCGAAAGCCAGCCCCATCAGCTGGGTGACGAACAGGATGGGGATCTCATAGTCGGTGTGAAAGTGCTTGTTCATCTCCACCTGGTAGGCGTCCAGGTTGAGCTGGCACATCGGGCAGACCGTGACCAGCACATCGGCTTCGTACTGGGCGGCGCCGTGAACCAGCCGGCGGATAAGCTCATATGCGGTAGGCGGGCTGATTTGGGTCATGTGCCCGCCACAGCAGTGGGTCTTGAGCGGGAAGTCCACCACTTCTGCGCCCAATGCGGTCATCAGCCTTTCGAGTGAGCTGGGATACTCAGGGTTTTCCCATCGTTGATCCAGATCCGGGCGAACGATCATGCAGCCGTAGTAGGCGGCCACCCGCAGGTTGCTGAGCGGCCGGCTCACGTGCTGCACGATACGCTCCAGGCCGATGTCGTTCAGGATGACGTCCAGCAGGTGCCGAACCTCGAGCGACCCAGCATCGTAGTGCAGTCCACCGGCCTCCAGCGCCTGATTGACCTGGTTGTCCAGCAGCGGATCTTCCAACATGTAGTGATCGGTCTTGGCCAGGTTGAGATAACAAGCCGAGCAGGCCGCCAGCAGACCACTGCCGCCGTTGACCTGCTGCTGGGCCAGCGCCAAGTTGCGACCGACCAGCGCGAAGGCCGGCAGGCGTGAGATCGACATGTACTCGGTCGCCCCACAGCAGTTCCAATCCTGGACCTCCTCCAGCTCCAGGGCAAGCTCATCCTGGATCGCGTGCAGCGAATCAAGATAAGGCCGGGCGCTGCGCTGCATCGAACAGCCCGGGTAAAAGATGTATTTCATTGGACCGCCTCCACTTGTTCGGCTCGCCGCAGGATCGCCCGCAGCTGGTCGATCCCCTCGATCCGGTGCGGAGTGAGATCCATACGCCCTTTGCTCAACATGCCCATTCCCATCGGGGCCATGCCGGGCATGCTGAGCGGCCGGTGGCGCAGATTGTGGCGGGTCGCCAGGCCGAATTCGAAACTTCGACCGTAGCGCTGGATGTAGTCAACGAAGGTCTCCGACAAGTCCGGCGCGGTGCTGTCCCGATACAGGCCGGCCTCTACCGACAGGCGCTTGATCGTGTACATCAGGTCGGTGATGCGCACTTCCTGCGGGCAGCGCACCGTGCACAAGTAGCAGGAGACACAGAACCAGGCGGTGTTGCTTTTGCAGACCTCCTCGCGCATGCCGGCTCGCATCAAGGCAAAGATCTGGCGCGGGGTGTGATCCATATCGGGCCCGGACGGGCAGGACCCTCCACAGGTGCCGCATTGGATACACATGTTCAGCCGCGTATCTCCAGGGGTGGCCGCCTCCACCCGATCGATCAAGGACATTACGGCCATACCGGTTGCAGGCTCGGCTTGGGTGGTTTGCAATTCGACTTCCATGGGGCACCTCCGCAGCGCGTGGCGCAGACCAAGCTGGCCGCACCTAGCAAATCGCGGTCACCCCGCATCGAGAAATGACCGCAATCCGCTCCTCACCTAGCTGACTGATCAAGTCCCAGTCTGACCAGGGTGCCAGGCCAGCCATAAGTGATCTTTTTCACATTCTAGGACCATTCACCGGAGCCCCACAGGGACTTTCGTCACAGGAAATCCTGGCTGAGAATCCATTTGTGATGGATTTCACAACCCATGCCCGATGCGCATTCGCGTGGGGTAGATGACCCACGCGTGCGGACACTCTGGGGCACTTCGGAGCAGCCATTTCCTGTAAATGCTCGTTGGCGGATCTGGTAGGCGTCATACGGCCAGGAATAGGGATTGTGACGGATTTCACAGCTAAATCCGGTACGTTATCCCCTACCGATCGGGCCGCTCCGGAGTCATGCTCGAGTTGGAACGATGCATGAATTGAGCGTCACCCAGAGCGTGCTCGAGCTGGCGCTGCGGCACGCCGAACGCGCCCATGCCCGATCGGTCACCGATCTCTACCTAGTGATCGGCGCGCTGTCGTCGGTGGTCGACAGCTCAGTACAGTTCTATTGGGACATCGTGAGCGAGGGCACCGCCGCCGAAGGCGCCCGGCTGCACTTCGAGCGGGTGCCAATGCGGCTGCAGTGCCGGACTTGCCGACAGCAGTTCACCCCGGCCGGGGACAGCTTCGATTGCCCGTCCTGCGCCAGTTCGGCCGTGCGGGTAGTCGATGGCGATCAGTTCTACCTGCAGTCGATCGATATTCAGAATGGAGCAAGGCGGTGAAACAACAAGTGATGGTGCTCGAGCAGATCATGGGCGCCAACCAGCGACTGGCGGCCGAGAACCGCGAGCGACTGGATCAGGCGGGCGTGTACGCCATCAACCTGATGGCCTCCCCGGGAGCCGGTAAAACATCCTTGATCGAGCGCACGCTTCCAGCGCTCGACCGGTCGCTGCGGGTAGCGGTGGTGGAGGGCGATATCAGCAGCAGCCTGGACGCCGACCGCGCGCTGGCCGCCGGCGGCACCGCGATACAGATCAACACCGGGGGCGAATGTCACCTGGACGCGGTCATGCTGCGCCAAGCGCTTGACCAGCTGCCGCTGGAAGACTTCGGCCTGCTGATCGTGGAGAACGTCGGTAACCTGATCTGCCCAATCGGATTCGATCTGGGGACCCACTGCAACGTGCTGGTGGCTTCCACACCGGAGGGCGACGACAAGCCCTACAAATACCCGGGCTCCTACCGCGGGGTGGACGCGCTGGTGATCAACAAGATCGACTTGCTCGAGTACGTTCCGTTTGACATGCAGCGCTTCCAGCGCGGGGTCGAAACCCTCAGCCCGGGATTGGCCACCTTCGCACTCTCCTGCCAAACCGGAGACGGGATCGATGCCTGGGTCGAATGGCTGGAGAGCCAGGTGCGCGAGTTCCAGACGAGCAGCTGATGCGCCGATTCGGCTGTCGGTTGCTGGGTAGTGTGAGTGGCTGTTGGACATCTGGACGGTGAGTTGATGCACGGCTTGAACCTGCAAGTGCACGGCGTGGTGCAGGGGGTTGGATTCCGACCCTTTGTCTACGGCTTAGCCCACGAGCTGTCGCTGGTGGGATGGGTGCGAAACACCAATGCCGGGGTGGAGATCGTCGTCAACGGGCCAGACCAGTCGCTAGAAGCCTTTGTCGAGCGCCTCAACCACGATGCGCCTCCGCTGGCGCGCATCGACGGGGTCGACGTAACGCAAGTGGCCGGCAACGGCTTCCAAGCCTTTGCAATCCTGTCCTCCGAGTCTGACAGCGACGGATTCCAGCCGGTCTCTCCGGACATGAGCATCTGCGAAGACTGCCTAGCCGAGCTATTCGATCCGGACGACCGGCGCTATCGCTACCCGTTCATCAATTGCACGAACTGCGGTCCGCGCTTCACCATCATCCGCGATCTACCCTACGACCGGCCGGCCACCACCATGGCCAATTTCGGGCTGTGTCCCGCCTGTTCGGCGGAGTACCACGACCCGCTCGATCGGCGCTTCCACGCTCAGCCGGTGGCCTGCCCGGACTGCGGACCGCAGGTCTGGCTGCACCCTTCCGGCGAGCGCGGCGAGCAGGCGCTGCAGCGGGCCCGGCAGCTGCTGATAGAGGGACAGGTCGTGGCGGTGAAGGGCCTGGGCGGCTTCCACCTGGCCTGCGATGCCACCAGTTCCTCCGCGGTTTCCCGATTGAGGGAGCGCAAGCGGCGGGTCGACAAGCCATTCGCGGTCATGATGCCCGATCTTGACACGGTCGAACACCATTGCCGGGTTGATCCCGCTGCCCGTAGGGCATTGCTCGGCCGCCGACGCCCGATCGTTGTTTTGCCGAGGAGGCCCGGCAGCTCGGTGGTGTTCCAGGTGGCCCCCGCGCAATCGACCCTCGGGATTATGCTGCCCTACACCCCGCTGCACTATCTGCTGCTGGAACCGGCGCCCGGATTCCCCGAGGCGTTGGTGATGACCAGCGGCAATCTCAGCGAGGAGCCGATCG
>CAZJUE010000204.1:0-5106 GCA_964549025.1 uncultured Anaerolineaceae bacterium
GAGCCGGAGATCGAGCGGGCGGTCCGGATCAGCGCTTGGGCTTCCTCTGCTCGCTTGTTGGCCTGCCCGAGCAGCCGGGCGTTCTGCACTGCCATAGCGGCCATCGTTGCCACCGCCTGAGCGCGTTCGACCTCTTCATCGGGAAATACCCGATCCTTTTCCTTGATAAATAGGCACATCGAGCCGATCGCCTGATCGCCGGCGATCAAGGGCACTCCCAACAGGGCATGCACGCCGGCATCAATCCAGGGCGCCAATGCACTGGGGTGGTGGGCGTACTCATGCAAGTGGATGGGCTTATGGGTCTTGATGATCCGCCAGGCGAGGCCTTGTCCGCGCGGAGTGCGCTCACGTTTAAGCGACTTCGGTAGCCCGACCAGATGCGGGTATGCCAGCGTCTTGCCATCCGGCTCGACCAGCCCGATCTCGCCCGCCTCGGCTTCGACCACTTCGATCGCCAGGTCGAGCACCTTCTTCAGTACGATCGGAAGGTCCATCGAGCTGGCGACGGCTTCTACCACCCGGTTGCGCAGCTGTTCGCGCTCCAATGCCTGGTGCATGCGATTTCTGGCGTGCACCTGGCCCAGCGCAATGGCGATGTGGTCGGCCAGCGCAGAGATCAGCGGGCCATCGTAGGGGGTCAGCCAGTCAGCGGTAACATTGAGCGCTCCCTGGATGCGGCCTTCAAAAATCAGCGGGGCCACGATTACCGGGTGATCGCCCAAACTCTGCATGATGCGCGGCAGCAGATCGCCAAGACGCTCGGGGACCATTTGCCGGACAACCGAAGTTGAATCGGGGACGTGGACCGCCACCTGACTCTCGAGCGCCTTGCGGTAGGCATCCACCGCTTCTGGGTCGAATTCGAATCCGATGATCGGCAGATCGGTCAGGCGTGTGAGCTGCCGCTCGACGGCGTTGTTGATCGACAGTCCGCGGATGACCAGCTTGCCGCCTTCGAACAGCGCCAGTCCGCCGCGCAGCTCAATACGACGCAGCTCACGCATTACCGCGGCAATCAGCTTTTGCTCGGTTCCCGTAGCCTGACGCGCTACTGCCGCGGCGGCGTGCAGTACCGCCGCCCAGGTCTCAAGCGCTTGTTCTGGACGATCCTGTATCTGAACGGCCAATGTGGAGCAGCCTCGTTGAACCGGCCGGCGAGTCTAGCACGTAAGCTAGGCCGACGCAGTTGTCTTTACACCTTATGTCGCCGGCGTTAGACTCGGCCATGACCTTTGAGTCCCATTGGGTGGGAGCGAACTCCCGCTTGGATAGGACGCACGCGGCGCGCTCAGTTAAATGCCGAGGGCGCTCGGCCGCGCAATCTGTGCCGTAAGAGGAACCCCATGAGTCTGCTGGCAAACTGGAAAGAAGTAATCGATACCGCCAACCTGTCGCCCGACAAGCACATGGATGTAGTCAGCAAATGGCTGATTATCACCCGGGCGGCAGTTTTCACCATGACCTCCACCTCTGCCTTGATCGGAGGTCTGCTTGCGGCGGCGATCGCCGCCGATCCGAACTGGTTGAATTTCGCGCTGGCCTTCGTCGGACTACTGATCGCTCACGCCGCTAACAACATGAACAACGACTACTTCGACATGCAGGGCGGGGTGGACACCGACGAATACGCTCGTGCGCAGTACGCGCCACATCCGGTGCTCTCTGGAATGCTGTCGAAGCGCGGGCTGGGTCGCGCCGTCTTGCTTTTCAACTTGATCGACCTCGCCATCCTGGTGGTGCTCTTCCTGCGCACCGACTGGCCGGTGCTGGCCTTCGCGCTAGCAGGCCTATTCATCAGCGTGTTCTACGTTGCACCTCCCATCAAGCTCAAGCACATCGGCCTGGGCGAGCCAGGGGTCTTCGCGGTTTGGGGTCCGCTAATGATCGGCGGAACCTATTATGTGACTGCCGGTCAGCTTCCCGGGCCGGGCGTTTGGCTGGCGACCATCCCCTATGCGCTTGCAGTGGCCACGGTGCTGATGGGCAAGCACATTGACAAGCTCGAAGCCGACAAGGCCAAAGGCATCCGTACCCTGCCGGTGATCATCGGAGAGAGGGCTGCCCTGCGGCTAAACATAGCGGCCATGATCGCCTTTTACCTAATCGTGGTTGCGCTGGTGGCGATCGGAAGGCTAGGGGTGTGGGTGCTGCTGGTGGCGCTAGCGCTTCCCCGCCTGCGTGAGGTGCTCAAGATCTATACCAGCCCTAAACCCACCGCGCCGCCGGAGGACTACGCGGTGTGGCCTCTGTGGTACGTGTCCTGGGCCTTTTTCCACAATAAACGAGCCGGCTTGCTCTTCGTGGCGGGATTGGTGCTCAACCTGCTGATCCCGGTCAACCTGTAACCCGACGCTCAAGCCTGCTGGAAATCGAAAAGGGGCGGCCGATCGGCCGCCCCTGTGGTTTGCGGAGCCTTGGCCTAGATTGGAGGTGCTGGCCCGCCGACCGCCGGGCTGCGTGGCTGAATCTCGTGCCCGTTACTGATCCATCAGCAGTCGCACGTATTGGGCGCGCTCGAAGCCGACTGGATCCTCAACCGCCTGCTGGCTGAGATTGCCGCGGAAATCGCCCAGCGTCTCGTATTCCCGATCGTCCATCCAGCCTTCCAGCTCGCGCAGCATGGTCGAGAGATACGGGATGCCGTGGGTCAGTAGCGCCGAGGCGACCTGCACCACGCTGGCGCCGGCCAGCACCGCCTTGGCGACGCCGCGCCCGGTGTGCACGCCGGTGTTCAGCGCTAGATCGATGTCCACTCGCCCATACAGCAACGCCACCCAGCGGAGCGGCAGCTTCATCTCGGCCGGCGCGCTGTAGATCATCTCGTTGATCAGGCTCTCAGTCTGGATGTTGATATCTGGCTGTAGGAACCGGTTGAACAGCACCAGGCCGGCCGCGCCGCGTTGCGACATTTGCGCAGCCACATTGGCGGCCGAGGTAAGGAACGGGCTGAGTTTGACTGACACCGGGATGTCGACCTGCTTGCGGACCGCATCCAGGATGCTGTACATCTCGGCCTCGATCTCGGAGCCACTCCTGTTCGGGTCGGCGGCTACCGAATAGATGTTGAGCTCCAGTCCATCTACTCCGGTGGCTTCCAACCGCTTGGCGTAGTCCATCCAACCCTGCGGCGTCACCGCGTTTAAGCTGGCGATCAGCGGCATCTCGACCGCCTCCCGGGCTTCTTCGATCCAATACAGGTGCTCTTCGGCCGGGTTCCCGTCCAGCTCCGGATAATAACTGAGCGCCTCCGGATAGAACTCGGAGCCGAACGCCAGCGATTCCTCCATGCGCTGTTTGTCGAACTGGATCTGTTCTTCGAAGAGCGATCGAATGACCAGCGCGCCGGCGCCGGCGCGTTCGGACATCTGAATCCGCTCGACACGACTTGAAATCGAGCTCGCAGCCACAACGATCGGGCTGCTGAGCTCCAGGCCCATGTAGCTGGCACGCAGATCGGCCACGGGGCACACTCCTGGCGAATCGACCAGTTTCAATGATTCCGCAATCCGCGAGGCGCGAATAGTGACAGATTTCATCTGAATTGGACTGCGCTTTCACACTTTCGACCCCTTTGGCGGCTCCATAGACTCGGACCGAATCCGAGCCGACAAGCTCGGGAAGGTGAAATATGCCAAAATCAAGCAGCGACCGGGCACTGGTCCCCCACGATGGGAATTCCGCCACCGCACACGTAGCGTACGCCACCAACGAGATCATTGCTATTTATCCGATCACGCCGTCCTCACCGATGGGCGAGATCGCCGACGAGAAGGCCGCCCGCGGCGAGCCGAACATCTGGGGCGATGTGCCGGTAGTGGTCGAGATGCAGGCCGAGGGTGGCGCGGCCGGTGCGGTGCACGGCGCGTTGACGACCGGCGCGCTGACCACCACCTTCACCGCCTCCCAGGGCCTGCTGCTGATGCTGCCCAACATGTTCAAGATCGCCGGCGAGCTCACACCGGCCGTCTTCCACGTCGCTGCCCGCTCGCTGGCGACACAGGCGCTTTCGATCTTCGGCGACCACACCGACGTGATGGTCGCCCGGGCGACCGGCTGGGGCATGCTGGCATCCAACAACCCACAAGAAGCGATGGATCTGGCGCTGATCGCCCAGGCCGCAACGCTCGAGTCGCGCATCCCCTTCCTGCATTTCTTCGACGGCTTCCGGACCTCGCACGAGATCCAGATGATCGAAGAGCTGAACATGAAAGACATCCGCGCTCTGATCGACGACGACTTTGTGACAGCTGCTCGCAGCCGCGGCTTGTCGCCCGATCGGCCGGTCATCCGCGGCACCGCCCAGAACCCGGACGTGTTCTTCCAGGCGCGTGAGACGGTGAACCGCTACTATGCCGCTGCGCCCGGCATCGTGGCCGAGGTGATGAAGCGTTTTGAAAAGCAGGTCGGTCGCCGCTACCAGTTGTTCGAGTACGTTGGCGATCCGCAGGCCGAGCGGGTGGCGGTAATGATGGGCTCCGGAGCCGACGCCATGCACGAAGTGGCTGAGCATCTGGTCTCCAAAGGTGAGCCGGTGGGTTTGATCAAGGTCCGGCTCTATCGTCCGTTCGATGGCCAGGCATTGGTGGACGCCATTCCGCAGAGCGCCAGGCAGATCGCGGTGCTGGATCGCACCAAGGAGCCCGGCGCCGCCGGTGAGCCGCTCTACCTCGACGTGGTGAATGCCTTTGCGGAGCGAGTCTCTGGCGATCGTCCCTTGATCGTCGGGGGCCGCTACGGCCTGGGGTCCAAGGAGTTCAATCCGGGGATGGCCAAGTCGGTGTTCGAAAACCTGGCCGGGGAGACGCCGAAAAACCACTTTACGGTCGGAATCGTGGACGACCTGCAGGACACCAATCTGCCGTGGGACGCCACCTATTCCTCGGAACCCGAAGGCGTGCACCGGGCAGTGTTCTATGGATTGGGCGGGGATGGCACGGTAGGCGCCAACAAGAACACCATCAAGATCATCGGCGAAGCCACCGAGTTCTACACCCAGGGCTATTTCGTGTACGACTCCAAGAAATCCGGCTCGATGACGATTTCCCATCTACGATTCAGCCCACAGCCGATCTGCTCGGCGGCAAGGACTACGCCGTCCGCATC
>CAZJUE010000205.1:0-5043 GCA_964549025.1 uncultured Anaerolineaceae bacterium
CCGGACCGCTGTTTGCGGGGATCCTGTCAACCTATCTGGTCGATGGAAGAGCGGGGCTTCGTGACCTATGGGGCCGCTTCACCCGATGGCGGGTCGGCCCGCGTTGGTACGCGGCCGCGATCCTCACCTTCCCGGTTCTCATCCTGGCGCTGCTGTGGGTGCTCTCCACATTCGCATCGTCAGAGTACTCTCCGAGCCTGGTCACGGTCGGGATCATGATGGGGTTGTTTGCCGGTTTTTTGGAAGAGGTCGGCTGGACCGGCTACGTCTATCCGAAGATGCGGTCGAAGTATGGTGTGCTGCGGGGCGCCTTGCTTCTTGGCCTAATTCATGGGCTCTGGCACATCGGGCCGAATTACCTGTTCGAAGCCTCCAGCCAGGGCGTGTACTGGCTGCCGCGGTTCACGGTCATGTGGATGGTGGCCATGGTCGCGATGCGCGTGGTCCTAGTCTGGATCTATGAGAACACCGACAGCCTGCTGTTGGCGCAGCTCACGCACGCCAGCTCCACCGGATCGCTGGTCATATTTGGCCCGTCACCGATCACACCGGCGAACGAGACGCTGTGGTGGGCGATCTACGCGCTGATCTTGTGGGCTGTTGCCGGCGTGCTGATCGCCAGGTACAGTGAAAACCTGCTCGCGAAACCAAAGCGCATGGACCGGGAATCAGAAGCCTTGTCCGAAATCCTCGTGATGAGATGAGTGATCATGAGGCCTAGAAGCGAGCGGCTTCGGCGGAGGTTGGGGGGACCCAATTCTGAACGTCTGCTTTGCACGGACTCACTCATCGCTGAACGGCTGTGAGACGGTTCGTTCATGAGGTGGACGCTGCCAGCTTTGGTGCAACAAGCTGGCAACCTGGATACGGCGTCTACTCGGAGCAATCGCAGAAGTAGACCACGGCTGTCAGAATGTTAGGGTCCTGCTTCCAGGTCCCTCCGGCAGCCTCACATTGCGTTTCGGGCAGATCGCGGGTGCAAGCCAGCGTGGGCTCTGGCAGAGGAGGCGCGGCCACGACCTGCACATCTTCAAGCAAGCCTTCCGCTGAACCGGTTGAATCCGATATCCAGCAATGCGCGCTGGTGTCGGGAACCAGCACCCACCACCAGCGAGGTTCAACTTGATTGCGTCCTTCGATTTGGACGCTCTGACCCTGGAGAAATGCAGTGACATCGTCGTAGGCGGAGCCGGGGCCTTTGCGGCAGAACGCGTTTTGATCAACTGTGAACATGGGGAGCGAGGTCCCTTGCGGCACAGGAGAACAGTTGATGTCGTCCTCGTCGAAAAACATTCTGAAATCGGCAAAACCGGAGGTCAGCAGGGTTTGCTCGTAGAAGAATTCGGTGGAGTCATACCTGGTCTGGGCAGCGTCCATCTGCGACTCGACGATCGAGTGATATTGCTGCGGATCTGGTGCCTGACACTCCTGATAGAAGTTGATTTCGTCGCACGCTTGCCAGAGCGGCTCGACAAGTTCATCGACCATCGTGCAGTATTTAAGGACATTCTCCCCGATGGTCTTGAGACTGTTCGTGTAGAGATGGGTTCGAGGGGATCGCCGCAGTGTGTCATCTTCCAACTCCTCTGCGATTCCGTATGGGCAGAGCCCCTCCGACAGGATGGGGTCGGAGGGGTCTTGGGGAGCTTCAGGGAGCTGGAGCTGGAGCTGGTCGATTTGCGCATCGAGATCCTCGCGGGTTGCGAGCGCGGTCGCCCAGTTGGACGCACGGTTCGCGTGGCAGCTCGCGGCGATCTGCTCGAGCTCGGTCAGCCAGGCTTCGACCTCCGCGGACCGTCCGACAAGTGCACAGTCGCCAATCTCCTCATCGTATGGGACCGCCGGCAGAAAGACCTCTGTGCTCGGGATGCCCGGACAGGAAAGGCTGCTAAGTCCCCCCTGAACGACCTCCGGCGTGATCTCGAGCATGGTCTCCTGCGCGTTCTCAGATACGCTGCTGCTTTCTGTTGGCGTAGCCGTGGCAACTGGCACGAACGTGGGCTGTTCGATCGGGGTGCATGAGGCCAAGGCCGCAGTCAGCACCAGGCCAGCCGCATAGAGACGAAAGTTGGTAGGAGACAGTTGCCCTGTCATACGTGATCGCTAATCCTGCCGAGTTCGATCAGCAATCCAACGAGCGCTCTTCATTGTTGGAAAAGCATAGCGGGGATGGCCCGATCTCACAACGAGACGATGGTCACCGGTAGCGAATGTCGATCTGGGGTTCTGCTGTGGAGCCGATGGTTTCGCGCCGGGCGTTGGTCGGCCGGATTGGCCAGGAATCGGCGACGAATCGTAAGATGAATCGCGTAGACGCAAGCGAACGCAGACGCCTGGCGGAGCTGTTCCAGGGCATTACAAGCAGCTACCTGCCCGATTCAGTTCTCGATGGAGCGATGGGCGAGGCGTTCACTGACAGTCTGGAAAACCCTCACGTTGCGATCTTGGAAGTCCCCGCTCTCAAGCTCAGCATATTGGGAGGTGATGCACGGCATCCGTTGGCCGCCGAATGCGTGGCCAAGCTCCCGATACCCAGATTGGTGATGATTCGTTCAAAGGAGTGGGAGCAGCTGCTGAACGGCACTCACCGAGGTAGATTGCTCCGGATAAGCCGCTACGCCTGCACCAGCGAAAGCTTGGACCTCGCGCACCTCAAGCAGCTCAAGTCGCAACTGGCTGATGACTACCGGCTTGAGAGAATTGATGCAGGTTTGGCCGCCGAACTGGCCAGTGATAGATGCGCATTCGCTGCTGAGCACATGCAGAACTTCGATTCTCCCGATGATTTCGTCGAGCGGGGATTCGGGTTCTGCATTCTTCATCAGGGAGAGATCGTGAGCGCGGCGACGACCTATGCGATTTGCGACCGGGGGATCGAGATACAGATCGACACCCGGAAGGATCACCGACGGAGAGGATTGGCGCTATCGGCTGGCGCTCAGTTGCTGATCCACAGCCTGGAAAGGAACCTGGATCCCAATTGGGATGCGGACAACCAGGCCTCGGTCAAGCTAGCGAAGAAACTCGGGTACACACCCATTGGAACGTACCCGATTTACGTTCTGGTCCGCTCGCGGACCAAGGCGCTCTACGGGAAGGCATTCCTGACGATACAGCGGCTTTTGCGTGGATGAACCGCAGCCAGGCGCAGAACGGACCGATCCTACCGGAATCTGAGTCTGGTCAGCCTCTCAAGACACAAGGCATGCGGTTCGGCAAGAGGATCATCGAGGAATTGAAGGCCGATGTGCAGAGCACACTGGTCTGAGCGCATCACACCGTGCCCCATGTTGGGAAACTCGAAGTAGTAGCTGCTGCTGAGCGTGGTGAACGCGAGCTGGCTCCACTCGGGCGAGGTGATCGGATCGAAGTGCCCGGCAAAGATCAAGGCCGGGATCTCACTCACAACCGGCTGGTTCTCGATCGGATCCGCCTCCCCTGCCCCCCACCATTCACACGTCGAAAAGAACGAAGAGAGATCGTAGTAGTCGGCGTATTGGGGCGGGTAGTCGGCCAAGATGGCTTGTACGTTCTCGATGGAATCAAACCCAACTTCATCCCTGCACACCGAGGAGTAGTAGACGCCCGTAGCAACGTTTTCGGTGTAGCTCTCAATCGACTCGATCGCCCACCGGAGCGGCTCGAACCGGCCCTGGCCCGCTGCGTCGATGGCAGAGGGAATGTCGGGGAGCGCCGAAGCCGGATGAAGGGCCAGGTAAATGGCGTCCAGGAACATCTGGTCATCCACAACCACATCTCGACCAGCGATGCTGATGACGCCCGGTTCAACCTTGAGGTCGTCGACGACCTGGTAGAAGACCGCTTCCAGGTCGGGGTACTTCCTGCTGCAGGCCGAATCGTCTGCACAGGCCTCCAGGATCCGGTCGACGGCGTGGACCATGCTGGGAACGATGTCGCTGGGGTAGTTGATTTGCGGCGGGAAGACCGAATCAAGGATCACGCTGCGGATGCCTTCCGGATGGTTGCGCATCAGCGTCAGGCCCAGGCGCGTGCCATAGGAGGTGCCGTAGTAGTTGACCTGCTCGTAACCCAGGGCAATGCGCAGATCATTTGCGTCGGCAGCGTTGGTGACACTGTTGTACATGGTTAGATCTACGCCCTGATCCAATAGGCTATCCCGACAGTCGCGCAGGAACGCTTCATTCCGGGCATCCTGCTCCTGCCGGCTGAGGTCCTGGACATCCAGTTCCCTTTGAAATGCCACTTCGCCGGGGCACTCGAGCAACGGTTCGCTGTAGCGCGTGCCGCGCTGGCTGTACATGATGAAGTCACGGGTTTCGCGAATCCGGTCCCCAACTGCTTGCAGATAGTAGGTGGCCGCGTCAAATGCATTGCCGCCTGCGCCGCCCATCAGGTAGATGACCGGATCGGGTTCCGGGTTTGGGCTGGAGCTCCTGAAAATGGCGACGTGCAGGCGGACCTGTGGTCCTTCCGGCTGACCGCGGTCCTCAGGCACCGTCAGGTAGCCGCAATCGATCTGATAGCTGAATGGTGTGTAGAACTGGCAGGTTGCCGGCTCGTAGAGCGGGGTGTAGGTCGAGGGCGCGGTGGGTACGGCCGGCTGGGTCGGCGCAACCTCCGCCGTCGGTGGGACCGTCGTAGGGGCGACGGTCGCCGTGGCTGGTGGAGGCGTTGCCGTGCTCGAATGGGTGGGCGTCCCCGTAGGCTGGGCCGACCGGCAGCCAGCTACCAGGATTGTCAGGATCGATAGTGCATTAATGGTCCGAATATTCATTCCTCATTGCTTTTTGCCTGTTGGCCCCACCAAACCCCAATTCCTGCTCCAACTGCAATCCCAAGCGGAATGCCGTAACCGACATTGCCAAGCGCGAACCCAACGGCGAGCCCGACGGCAAACCCAATCGCGATCCCCATGCCCATCCGCCTGTCTTTCTCGGATATGTCATTCATCTGTGCCGGACTCCTCCTTCCGTTTCTGGGGTGGCCCCGTCTCCATCGTTCCTCTACTCAGCCGCGCTTGTATTCTGACAGCCGCCGAGGGCTCGGCAAAGGGTCAAATGA
>CAZJUE010000206.1:0-5023 GCA_964549025.1 uncultured Anaerolineaceae bacterium
ACTGGACGGCTGGCCAAGCGAGGTGACCGGCTGGTTCAGCGCACCCGGTGGGCTGCCGATCACGCTGGCGGAATTGGGCGTGCCGGTTCCACAAACCGTGCTGGCGGCCGACTCGACCGCGGTCGCTGAGGCCGCGCCGAACCCTCAAGCCCACGCGGCGGCGGTCCCGGCGTCCAGGCCATTTGATCCGGTTCCGGCCCTACCGATCGCCGCGGCCGGCGTCCTCCTGGCAGCTGGCCTGACCTTCGCTGCCATCACCCGTCGACGAGTGCAGCCCCACCCCAAGCCCTAGCACCGGCCCCAACTCCACCCAGATAGCGATCCGCGTCGGTTTCCTGCGCGCCGGCTGGCCGGGCTTGATTGTCGGTTGCGCGCCGATCAGGATGCTGTCGGCGCCAGCCTTGCTGCGGTCAACATCCGGCAGGATTAGACTACTGCTGCACCGCCCGGCAGGAGATCAACTTGAATTACACCGACTTCGCCGCTCTACTGAAGCACAACGCCCACCGCATTCAAGCGATGGCATCCGGCGTCTCGGCCGAGCAGTCCCGTTGGAAGCCGGATCCTGAGTCCTGGTCGATTCTGGAGGTGATCAATCACCTGTACGACGAGGAGCGTAGCGATTTTCGGGTCCGTCTCGACCTGATCCTGCATCATCCCGACCGCGAATGGCCGCCGATCGATCCCCAGGGCTGGGTGGTCGAACGCAAGTACAACGAACGAGAGCTGAGCAGCTCGCTGGAAAACTTCCTGGGAGAACGCCAGGTCTCCTTGCGCTGGCTCGAATCGCAGGGGGAGATTGATTGGGACCACGAGCACACCTCGGAGTTCGGCTCGATGCGGGCCGGCGACATGTTTTCCGCCTGGGTGACCCACGATCAGCTACATCTGCGGCAGCTGGTCGAGCTGCACCGTGGCTACACTGAGCTGCAGGCTGCGCCGTACGCGCTGGATTACGCCGGGGAGTGGTAGACGGCAGAGCATGTGGGGGCCTGGGCCCGACGGCCTCTTCAGCGCGCCCAACCCGACCACAAGCCTGCTTCCACACTGGGCGGTGATAGACTTCGCCCGATGGCCACCACGGCTGAACTTGAGAAGACCGCCCTGCGGGGCCGACCTTCGCTAATCTGGCGAGCCGGGCAGCAGCGCCGGCTGCAGATGATCCTGGAGGCCGCCGCAGGGCGTGAGCGCGGCTGGGTGCTGGATAATGGATGCGGCGTCGGCGCCTACCTGGAACACCTGACCCCGCTGGCCGAAAGGGCCTTTGGCTTGGAGCGGGACCTGGAGCACGCCGGCAACGCCCGCAGCGTGTGTTCCGAGGTGATCTCGGCCCGCAGCGAGCGGCTGCCTTTTCCCGACGGGATCTTCGACCTGATTGTTTCGCACGAAGTGCTCGAGCACGTGCGGGACGACCGCTACGCGCTACAGGAGATGGTGCGCACGCTGCGCCAACCCGCAGACGGCAAGCCGGGAGGCCGGCTGACGCTATTCGTCCCCAACCGAGGCTACCCGGTCGAGACCCACGGGATGTACTGGCGCGGCAAGTATCGCTTCGGCAACATCCCGCTGGTCAACTACCTCCCCACTCCGATTCGCAACAAGCTGGCGCCGCACGTGCGAGCCTATACCGCCAGCCAACTGCATGGATTGGCCGCAGATCTGCCGGTGAGGGTGGTCCAGCGCACGGTCATCTACGGCGCCTACGATAACCTGATCGCCCGTTGGCCGCGCTTCGGCAGGCTGCTACGTTCGGCGCTGCAGACGCTCGAGCGAACTCCGCTGCGGGCCTTCGGCCTGTCACACTTCTGGGTGTTCGAGCGGCAGCCGGATAGCGGGGTCCGCTAATGCAGGTAGCCGCGCTCTACGACATCCACGGCAACCTGCCGGCGCTGGAGGCAGTGCTGGTGGAGGTCGCCGAGCTGGCCGTCGATCGCATCGTGGTGGGCGGCGACGTGATGCCGGGTCCGATGCCCAGGAAGACGCTCGAGGCGCTGCAGCAATTGCGGATTCCCACCGAGTTCATCGCCGGCAACGGGGAAGCTGAGGCGCTTATGATGCTCGATGATCCGGGCGCCACCGGCGGCGTGCCGGAGCACATGCAGGAGAGCGTGCGGTGGTCCGCCGAACAGCTCACTCCCGAGCAGCGCGAGTTCCTCGCCGGCTGGCCATCGTCCTACCTGAAGGAATTCCCAGAGCTGGGCACCGTGCTCTTCTGCCACGCCACCCCGCGCAACGACACCGAGATCTTCACTCGCCGAACGCCGGTTGAGCGCCTGCTCCCGGTATTTGAAGATGTGAAGGCCGCGATTGTGGTGTGCGGCCATACCCACATGCAATTCGATCGGCGGATCGGCGACATGCGGGTGGTAAACGCCGGAAGCGTCGGCATGCCCTTCGGGGCGCCGGGCGCCTATTGGCTGCTGGTGAGCGACCGCGTCGAATTGCGGCACACCAGCTACGACCTCAACCGGGCCGCCGAGCGCATCCGCGCCACTGGCTACCCGATGGCCGAACACTTCGCGCAAAACAATGTGCTGCAGCCCCCGACCGAAGCGATGGCGCTGGAGCAGTTCGATCAGGCGGCGCTGCGGTAGACTGAATTGCCGACCTGCCGCCCAGCAGAACCGCATGACCGAGATTCCCACCCTTACCACCCAGCGGCTTCGACTGCGACCGTTCTCGCTGGACGACGCGCTTCGGGTGCAGGAACTGGCCGGCGCGTACGAGATCGCGGAGACGACCGCAAACATCCCCCACCCCTACGAGGACGGCGTGGCCGAAGAATGGATCTCCACCCACGCGGAGGCTTTCGAACACGAGCAGGGAGTCAGCCTGGCGATCGAACTGCTTCCCGACGGCCCGCTGATCGGCGCCATCGGCTTGATGCTGCACCTGAAGCACGAGTGGGCTGAGTTGGGCTACTGGATCGGTGTGCCGTACTGGAACCGTGGCTACTGCACCGAGGCTGCCCGCGAAGTGCTGCGATACGGTTTCCAGGAAATGGGGCTCAACCGCATCCAGGCTCGCTACATGCCGAAGAATCCGGCCTCGGGCCGGGTGATGGAGAAAATCGGCATGCAGCGCGAAGGCGTCTTGCGCCAGTCGCTCAAGCGCTTCGGCGAGATCGAGGACGCGGTGATGTATTCGATCTTGCGCTCGGAATACAATGCGGAGTGATCGGTGCCTGATCGCCCTGGATTCTCGCCAGTGAGTAGGAGCATGACTGCCAATGACTGAAATCGCCCTTCCGGAAGTCGAGCTTTCCGACCCGACCCGCGCATTCCTCGAGCGCACGCCCAAGCGGTTGCTGATCGGCAACCAATGGGTCGAGCCGCAGAGCGGCAAGACCTTCTGCACTTTCAATCCGGCCACCGGGCAGCCGCTGGCGGAGGTCGCTGAGGCCGGCCCGCAGGACGTCGAGGCGGCGGTGGCCGCCGCCCGGGAGGCGTTCGACCAGGGTCCTTGGCGCTCGATGCCGGCTTCCGATCGCGGCCGCTTGATGTGGAAGCTGGCCGACCTGATCGAGGCCAACACCCAGCAGCTGGCCGAGCTGGAGACACTGGACAACGGCAAGCCGCTGCGGGTTTCGACCAACGGCGACCTTTCCACCGTGGTCAAGCACTTCCGCTATTACGCCGGCTGGGCCGGCAAGATCCACGGCAAGACCATTCCGGTGTCCTACCCAGACCACCACGTCTACACCCTGCGCGAACCGATGGGCGTGGTGGGATTGATCGTGCCCTGGAACTTCCCGCTGGTGATGTGCGCCTGGAAGCTCGGCCCGGCGCTGGCTACCGGCAACACCTGCGTGCTAAAGCCAGCCGAGGAGACTCCGCTGACCGCGCTGCGACTGGGCGAGCTGATCGTCGAAGCCGGCTTCCCCCCGGGAGTGGTGAACATCCTGACCGGGCCGGGAGTGCCGACCGGCTCGGAGATCACCGGCCACATGGAGGTCGATAAGGTCTCGTTTACCGGCTCAACTGAGGTCGGCCGCAAGGTAATGGCGGCTGCCTCACAGAGCAATCTGAAGAAGGTCAGCCTGGAGCTGGGCGGAAAGTCGCCGAACGTGATCTTCGCAGACGCCGATCTGGAGGCAGCCATCAAGGGATCGCACTGGGCTTGCTTTTCCAGCGCCGGCCAGGAGTGCACCGCCGGGACCCGGCTTTTCGTTGAGGCGCCGGTCTATGAGCAAGTGGTGGAAGGCTTGATCGAGCAGGCCCAGCGGGTGCGTATGGGCAACGGCTTTGACAAGGTCCACCTGGGACCGATCATTTCGGCACAGCAGCTGGAGCGGGTCACTGGTTACATCGAGAGCGGGCGCACCAACGGGGCCGAGATGCTGACCGGCGGTGAGCGGCTGGGCGGCGAGCTGGCAGAGGGATACTTCCTGTCGCCGACCATCTTCGCTCACGACGATGACTCGCTTGAATTGGTGCAGGAGGAAATCTTCGGGCCGGTGATGGCGCTGGCCAAATTCAGCGACTGGGATGAGCTGGTGCAGCGGGCCAACAGCACCCGCTACGGCCTGGCCTCCGGCGCCTGGACCAAAGACGTTTCCAAGGCGCACCGCTTCGCACGTGAGGTGAAGGCCGGCACCGTGTGGATCAACACCTACGGTCTGTACGACGCGGCCGCGCCCTACGGTGGGATGCGTGAGAGCGGGTTTGGGCGCGAGATGGGACAAGAGGCGCTGGACCTGTACTCGCAGACCAAAACGGTCTGGGTTGGATTGTAGGCTCAGGCTCGCCCGCAGTCGCCGATCGCCTGACCGGCGGCCAACTCCATAAGGTTGGTGCGCTCGCTAGCCGTGCCCCAGCACCGGATGCGGCACGTAGGGTTCCTCCAGCGATGCCAGCTCTTCCTCGCTGAGCTCGATCTCCATCGCCGCCACCGCCTGCTCCAGGTGGTCCATCTTGGTCGCCCCAAAGATCGGTGAAGTGACTCCCGGCTGATGCAGCAGCCAGGCCATCGCAATCTGCGCCGGGGTCACCACGCGCTGGTCGGCCAGCTGCTCCACTCGCTC
>CAZJUE010000207.1:0-5018 GCA_964549025.1 uncultured Anaerolineaceae bacterium
ATCCTCCGCGATCGTGCGCTGATCCTGATCGGACTCCACATAGATCCCTGGCCAGCCCAACCAGCGTAGCTGCCAGCGCCTGCGCACCGACTGCAAGCTGGTGGCCAACCCGCCGACAGCCGGCTGGTAGCTGAATCCGTCATCGGTCCGCTCAACGCTGACCGGCAGCCGGTTAGAGACCACCAACAGCCTGGAAGTGTCAGCCAATCTCAGAAACCCTTCGGTTGAAGGTGGATCTAAAGCCAGCGCCGCACGCGGCGCTTGTAGTCCAGGTATTCGTCTCCCAGCACATCTTCCAGATAGATCTCTTCCCGGCCGACAATCAGGCGGTCGACGTACAACCACATCAGCAACAGCAGGATGAACAACCAGAGGTTATCAAACAGCAACCCCAGGCCAATGTCGAACATCGCCAGGGAAAGATATATCGGGTTGCGCGAGTAGGCGAATGGCCCACCGGTAACCAGACGCTTGGTAGGCACGTTGGGGTCGGGGCTCTCGCCCGCTTGAAACATGGCGCGGATTCCCCACCAACCCAGCACCGCGCTGGTCAGCACCGCCGCGAAGCCGAGCGCGTCCGCCAAGCGCGGATTGAGCGGGGTGGGCAGCGGCCAGAACAGGTTCAGGCCCAGGGCCGAGAAGGCAGCGCCGAAGAAGGCCACCGCCGGCGGAACTCCGGTGGGGGAGGTTTGAACGTTGCGCATCCAGCCTCAGTCTTCCGCGCGGTCAGGCTTTCTCAGATGGCTATGTAGGCGTGCTGTCATCTAGCTCTGGATCTCCGCTGCAGATCGACGCTCTGATTGCCAGGAGGCTCGCAGCGATTTGCCGTTGCTCTCTTAGTCGGCCGCGGATTCCGCAAGTGACGACTTGACCGCCGCGCCGACCTGGCCATCGTTAACCTGACCGGCCTCAGCCCGAACCGCGGCACCGGACTCCAGCTCCTCCAGGATACGCTGGCGGAGGCTCTGCCAATTGGCTTCGGTGTCGGCAATGATCCGGTTTCTCACCATCGGCAGGCCGACGAGCAAGCGGGGAAGGAAGCCGCCGTGCGGTTTGCCGACCAAACCGGTCACCCGGGTTGCTCGGCCGCCGTCGATCGGGCTGAAACGGATGGTGATGGCGCATGCCAGGCCCATCGGCATCGGAGTCTCGTAAGTGTAGTAGTCAAACGGCCGCCAATCCAGAACCGGCTGGCGAAGGTTCACCTCACCATGGGCGCAAACGTAAACCGTGCCGGATCCGGTTCGCCCGCCGGCCTGGTTTTCCACCGGCATGCGGTCGCCACCCGTCATGATCTGACGGTATTCCGGCTTGGTGAAGTAATCCCAGGCCAGCGCTGGCGGGACCGGGATCTCGACCTCCACGCTGAAAACTGCCTCAGCTTCGTCCACCATCGTGCGCTGGCGCTCGCGTTCGCGCTTCCATACCGGCAGCAAATCCTGCACGTAGAGCTTGACCTGGCCGACGTCGGGGAAGACCTCTGCATGAGACTGCAGCCCAGCGGCGAACTCCTTCAGCTCCAAGGCTTTGACCGCCTGCGCGGTGTAGGCCGCGTAAGCACGCAAGGCCAGCTGCTCCTTGATCTGGTTCTTGGTCAACCGGTGGGCGACATTGACGTCGTTGCCGACCAGCTCCGTGTAGTTGGGCATCTCCTGCAACATATAGTCGCCGTGGTGGATGAAGAATTTCAGGTCCAGGTTGGGGATGTTCTGACAGGCGTTGCAGGTGCAGGTGGTGTTGAGCCGCATGCGCTCACGCGCCTGGCGGAACGCCACGTAGGTGTTTTCGAGCAGTTCGACCAGAGTCTGCCCCTGCAGGAAGCTGGCCTGCGGGGCATAACTGATCACCGCGTCGCCCTCCAGCCGCGAAATCACCAGCGGCGGCTTGGTGTGCTCGATCAGCACCTCCAGCAGACTGCGCAAGCTGTCCTCGGCGTGTTCGAGCTCCGAGCCCTTTAGGTAGGCGGTATAGCCAGTGATGTCAGCGATCACGATGCAACCGGTGGTTGCCATTGAGTGCCCTGTCTCTTCCTTTGGCGTGTGCGTGCCCAAGTATAGTGCACCGCCTGCAAAACAAAGCGGGGCCGTGCGGCCCCGCTTCGTGGTGAACAATATTAGCGCAGGACGGCAGCGCCCACCGGCCGTACGGTTCGCCTGAGCAGGCCGGTTGGCGACGCCTTCCCCCTATCCGGGTTCGGCGACCGGCTGCCCCTCCCGCGCCTGCTCAAGCGTACCTTGCATCTGCTCGATGTGTTCCCGCTCGTGGTTGCCGGGGTAATGCAGCATGTACGAACCCAAACGCCACATCACGCCCTTGCGCCGCTTGAGCTGAGCGGATTCTTCCAGCAACGCGCAGGTTTCCGCTTGCGCTTGTTCCAGCCGCTCGATCAAGGCCTCGATGGTCGGCGTAATCCGAACCATGGCTGTGACGCCTTCGATGCGGTTCTCGCCGCCGTCCGGATACTGGGGCTCCCCGTCTTGCAGCACATTGCGGATGAAGGGGTGGTTGCTCTCCTCGCCCTGGATCAGATGAGCGATGATCTGCTTGACCGACCACTCGCCCTTGGGCGCGAAGTCGGCTTGCTCTTCTGGCACCCCCTGCAATGCCTCACGCAGCTCAGTGATCACCTCGCCGCACACTTCGCGGTAGCGCTGTGCGAACGCCTTCGGATCCAGGGGTGTCTCCGGTATCGGCCGTCGCGAGAGCTGCATTTCCACCTGATGTTTTTCTCCACCACGGTAGTAGCTCACGTCGATGACGTCACCAGCCTTGTGGCGCTGCAACACCGGACCCAAGTCAACCCAATCACGGATTGGTGTCCCGTCCATCTCGACAATCACGTCTCCACCAGCCATGCCGGCTTTCGCCGGTCCCATGCCCTCAATGGCATCCTGAATACGCGCTCCTTCCGTCACCGGCACCCCGATCTCGGCCGCGATGCGCTCATTGAAATCGCTGCCCATGATGCCCAGCATCGGCCGCTCGGTCAGCCGCCGATCGGCGCCGGTGTCAAAGATCGACTCGAGGTTTTCCAGCCCAACCTCCCAGCCGCGGGTGACCTCCTCACGACTGGCCTCCCAGGCCTCACCGTCTCCGAAGCCGGAATGTACGATCTCCACCTGGGTGCCGTCCGCTACCGGCTCCAGCCTGATGGATACCTGGGTCTCCGCCGGATCACCCTTGCCGTGCCAGCTCAACTCGACCGCCTTTGGCTTGTCGAGCTGCTTTACCGTGCCGGAGGCGTACCAGCCGCTGTCCCAACTCAGGTGGTAGCTTGCAGCCGCCGAAGTGCGGAACAGCGCCGCATCGACCAGCCAGTCTCGCCAACCCTGGGGGCTGCTGAAGGCGTAATAGACGTCTTCGGGCTTGCCGGGGATGGTTCGTGAGAACCGCAACTCACCCTTGTTCTCGCTCATGTTCTCCTCTCATTCTCGGTGGTGGGCATTGATTCTACTGTGTGCTGCCGGGCGCGGTTCAGCGCGCTGGCAAGCCGACGCGCGCATCGAGAGCGGGCCCCGACGCGTAGGGCGAGGGTTGCGCCGCGGCGGCCATCCGCTAGTCGAAACGGTCGCAAAGGCCGCTGCGCTATAATAGCCGCGCCATGCCCCTGACGGTTGAGGAAGTGCGTCATATCGCCACCCTGGCTCGACTGGCGTTGACCTCCGAAGAGGAGGCGCGCTTCGCCGAACAGCTATCGGACGTGCTGGACTACGCCGATCGCTTGCAGGCGGTCGACACTTCCGAGATCTCACCCACCGCCACTGTACTGCCGCTGCAAGCGCCGCTGCGGCCGGACCAGGCCCGCCCATGCCCCCCGCTGCAAGCGATCCTCAGTAATGCCCCCGACCAGCAGGACCGGCAGTTTCGCGTTCCCCGAGTGCTCGATCCGGAGCCGTGAGGTCGCCCGGCGGCCGCCCAACCGAAGACTGCGCACACCCGACCATGACGCACGTCCTATCCCTCAGACATGACCGACCTGCATGACCTGAGCCTGCTGGCTGCAGCCGAGGCCATGCAGGCGGGCGAGGTTTCGTCGGAGGAGCTCACCCGTAATTGCCTGGGGCGGATCCGATCGCTGGATAGCGAGCTGCATGCCTTTCTGTCGGTAGCCGAGCAATCTGCGTTGGAGCAGGCCAGGCAGGCCGACCAGCGCCGGGGGGAAACCCCCGAGGCGGGACATTCGCCGCTGCTGGGCATGCCGATTGCGGTCAAAGACGTGCTCTCGGTGGCCGGCATGCCGGCCACCTGCGGATCCAAGATCCTGGAGGGCTACCATCCGCCGTACACCGCTACCAGCGTGGCGCGCCTGATCGAGGCCGGAGCGGTGATCCTGGGCAAGACCAATACCGACGAATTCGCCATGGGGTCCTCGACCGAGAACTCCGCCTACGGCGTGACCCACAACCCCTGGAAGCTGGACCGGGTGCCCGGCGGGTCTTCCGGCGGATCAGCGGCTGCGGTGGCGGCGCGCCTGTGCTACGCCGCGCTGGGGACCGATACCGGCGGCTCGGTGCGCCAACCCGCCGCATTCTGCGGGGTCAGCGGTTTGAAGACCTCCTACGGTCGGGTCTCACGCTACGGATTGATCGCCTACGGCTCCTCGCTCGACACCGTGGGGGCGCTGGCCCGTAATGTGGCCGACCTGCTGCCGCTGTACCGGACCATGGCCGGCCACGACTTGCTGGATTCGACCTCGATGCCCAGCCCGGTGCCAGAGTTCCAGCTCAACGGCGCCGAGCAGGACAACCTTCGCATTGGTGTGCCTGCTGAGTACTTCATCGAGGGGCTGCAACCGGAAGTAGAAGCGGCAGTGCGGGCAGCGATCGAGCGGTTCGCCGAGCTGGGGGCCGAAGTGCGCGAAATCAGCCTGCCGCACACCGATCTGGCGGTGCCGGTCTATTACCTTGTCGCCCCGGCGGAGGCTTCCGCCAATCTGGCGCGCTACGACGGGGTACGCTTCGGGCCGCGCCTGGGGCCGGGTTCATACCCCGAAGACTACTTCCAAACCCGCGGCGAAT
>CAZJUE010000208.1:0-4964 GCA_964549025.1 uncultured Anaerolineaceae bacterium
GGTCGAAAAGGTCACAGGCGAGGGTATCTACGCCGATGACCTCTATATGGAAGGTATGCTGCACGCGCGGGTGCTGCGCAGCGAGCAGCCCCACGCCCGGTTGATAGGCGTCGACGTCAGGGCGGCGAGGCAGCTGCCGGGGGTGGTTGCGGTGCTGACAGCCGACGACGTACCAGGCCGCAAGGACTTTGGTGTCCATGAAGTGGATTGGCCGGTGCTGTGCTACGACAAGGTGCGCTATGTAGGGGATGCGATTGCGCTGGTGGCGGCTGAATCGGAAGCCATCGCCGCTCAAGCGCTTGACCTGATCGAGGTCGAATACGAGCCCTTGCCGGTGGTGACTGGACCGTTGGAGGCGGCCGAGCCAGGCGCAGCCGCAGTGCATGAGGCGGGAAACGAATTCGCGCATTTCCACGTCGAGCAAGGTGACTTGCAGGCCGGGTTTGCGCAGGCGGATGTGGTGGTCGAGCGCGAGTACCGCACCCAGTCGGTCGAGCACGCGTTCATCGAACCGGAGGCCGGCCTGGCCGTGCCCGGTGCAGACCGACGCGTCGCAGTGTACTGCGGCGGGCAGATCCCGTTCAGCGATCGCGGCCAAATCGCTGCCAGCTTGGGCGTGCCGGACTCCGATATCCGGGTGGTCAATTGCTTGATCGGCGGAGCGTTCGGCGGCAAAGAGGACGTCTCGGTACAGATCCACGTGGCGCTGCTGGCCAAGCTGACCGGCCGGCCGGTGAAGATGGTATTCAGTCGTGAGGAATCGATCCGGGTACACCCCAAACGCCACGCTACGGTGATCCGCCTGAAAACTGGCGCCACCCGGGATGGGAAACTGATCGCGCACCAAGCGCTGATCTACGGCGATGCTGGCGCCTACGCCAGCTTGAGCAACCACGTGATGCTGCGGGCGACGACCCATGCGGCCGGGCCCTACGAGGTTCCAAACGTGGCCGCCGACACCCACGCCATGTACACCAACAACGTTCCGGCCGGCGCCTTTCGGGGGTTCGGAGTCACCCAAAGCGGTTTTGCGATGGAGTGCCAGATGGACGTGCTCGCCGAGGCACTGCAGATGACGCCGCTGGAGCTGCGCCGCCGCAACGTGCTGGATTACGGCAAACGCACGCTGGCAGGCCAGGTCATGACCGAGAGCTGCGGCTTGCCGCAAACCCTGGAAGCGGTCGCCGCAGAAATGGACCGCCATGAATTCATGGCGGTAGAGGGCGACAAGCGCCGAGCGTGGGGACTTGCTTGTGCCTACAAGAACACCGGCTACGGTAGCGGCGCCTACGATGCAGCGGGCGCCGAGGTCGAAGTGTTTGATGACGGACAGGCAGTGGTGCGCGCCGGTGCGGCCGAGATCGGCCAGGGCCTGGTGGGGGTGCTGGCCCAGGTGGTCACCGAGGAGCTCGGAGTGCCCTATGAACGGGTGCAGGTGCTGGTCTCCGACACCGACTTGACGCCGGACGGCGACGCCACGACCGCCTCACGCCAAACTTACGTCAGCGGCAATGCGGCCCGTTTTGCCAGTCAGGAGGTCCGGTCGCTGCTCAGCCAGACTGCGGCCGAGCTGCTAGACGCACCACCGGAGTCGCTGCGGTTCGCCGAAGGAAAGGTGCACAGCAACGGTCGAAGTCTGGAACTCAGTGAGGTCGTCCGCGCCGCCCGCAAGGAGGGGCGCACCCCGAAGATCACCTACCAGTATGTCGCGCCCGACACCGAGCAATACCAGCATTTCGCCTTCGGATTTGGTACGCAGGCCGCGCTGGTTGAGATCGACGTCCGCACCGGGGATACGAAAGTGTTGAAGGTGATCGCCGCCTGCGACGTCGGACGGGTGATCAATCCGCTGGCGCTGCAAGGTCAGGTGGAGGGCAGCATTTCGATGGGCCTGGGAATGGCGCTGCAGGAAGACTTCGTGATGCAGGACGGTCAGCTGGTTACCGACAACCTGAACAAGTGCAGGCTGCCGACCATTGACCAGACGCCGGAGATCATCTCATTCTTCGTCGAGGAGGAAACCAAGGACGGACCCTACGGCGCAAAAGGCGTGGGCGAGTTGGCTTCCATTCCGACCGGGCCGGCAATTGTCAATGCCATCTACAACGCCACTGGCGTGCGCTGCTACGGCCTTCCGGCCACCAAGGCGTGGCTGAAAGCCCAGCTGCAGGAACAGGCCAAGAGCTAGGCCACCGGCCACTGACTCGGCTTGGCGGCGGTGTGCAAATACCAGCGCTCATCCCAGTTCAATAGCACCAGGATGTCCCCGGCTCCGGACACCACCTGGTAGTAGTCCTTGCGGCCGACAACTGCGGATTTCGACTCGAAGGCCGAAGAGCGGTGCGCCGGCTCTGCGACCGCATAAGCCGGTCCTCGACTGATCCCCGGACCACCCCCCTCGGCCTCGGCCAGCGACTCCCACCACCAATCGCCCTCCAACCGCCAGTGCAGTTGGACTTCAGCGATGCGGCTCCGGCGGCCGTCGCGGATCAACGCGACCGGCTGGCCATTCTCGCCAAGGCGTACCTCCACCGGCTCGGGCGGCGGCCCGCTTACCCTGGCTGCATCGCGAATCGATCCGTCTCCAAAGCGCACCCGGATGGTGTGCAGCGTGTGCCCCAGCGGATCGGCGGTCAGCGCATTGCCGTTGCCGATCGGCATCTGGCGGATTCCAAGGTGCAGCGGTTCAAGCGGCGTGAGCGAAACGGTCAACCCAACCACGCCACTGGAATAGCGGATGGATTCCAATAGGCCGACCGCCCGATCAAACAGCTTCTGGCGGTCGCTGCTGGCAGGGCGCAGGTAGCCCCACGCAGTCCGCGAGCTGCCAGCTTCCTGCTCGACCTCTACGATCAGGTTTCCGGCCGCCAATCCGGCAGTTGCCAATTCGGCGCTCAACTGCCCGATCAGCAGCTCGGCATGGGCAATCAAGGCCGGCAGGTACTCGACCCGCCAATCCAGCGTCACCCGGGCGCTCAGCGGTTGCTGCTCATACTCGGGCAGCAGCGGCGTGAGGTCGATGCCGCGCGCCCGCTGATGCAGCCGCTCGCCCTCCTTGCCCAGGGTCCGCGAGAGCGCGCCGGCCGGCAGCGCAGCGACCTGGCTGAGAGTGACCAATCCGAGCCGGGTGAGCAGTTGCTGTGCCTCTGCTGACATGCGCAGCGCGGCGGTCCCCAGCGGCGCCAAAAAAGCGGATTCCTCGCCTTTGGCCACCACCAGTCCGACTCCCAAGTCGGATAATCCAGCCGCGGTGGCGGCGGTGAAGCGGTTTGCCGCCAGTCCAGCCCGGGCCAGCAGCCCGGTTTCCTCTTTCACCTGCTCGATAAGCCGCTCGACCATTTGAGCGTCGGGACCATACAGCCCCTCTAGTCCGGAAGCCTCGAGACAGATCTCTCCCTGCGCAACTGTCTGGCGCAGCGGCGAGTATGCGCCCATCACCCGCATCAAAGAGCGGTGGGCGTCGCCGTAGCGTTGATTGTCGATCGGCAGATAGGCTGCACCCGGCGCATATTGCTCAGCCTGCCGCAGCGGCATCCCCACCCGCACGCCGTCCCGATAAGCCGTCGGCGAACAGGCGTAGACCTCGCCTGCATCCTGCGGGCGACCACCGATAACCACCGGCTTGCGCCGTAAGCTCGGGTTGGCCAGGACTTCAACCTGGATGGGGAAATCGGGAATCAATACGTGGACGTACTTCACGCGGTCTCGCTCGGAGCGGGATGGAAGTGAGCAGGATTGGCTTCCGAATTATAGAACGGATGTTCTAATAAGTCAAGCCGCGCCTACAGCTGCCCGCCGGCAGGCGCGATCGTCCATGCCAAGCGTGGGTGGTCTTAGAACCCAGGGGATCAGCGGGCCGCCGAGATCGGGGTTGAACCGGTCGCATCCAGCCCAACCTGGACCAGAACCGCCCGAGCGACCCAGCGAAGTTGGTAACTCTGGCCGCCTTCGTCCCAGGCTGCGCAAGTCAGCAGGGTCACCCAATCGAGCTCCTCGTGCCGGAAGATCTCCGGGTGATCCGGCGGCAGCAGGTTCAGCTCACGCACCGCATACACGTAACGGTTCCCCCAAGCGTGCAGTATGACCTGGTCGCCATGGCGCAGCGCGCCGATGCGTGCAAACGGACCTGCCCGACCATTCGGGAGCGTGACGTGACCAGTAATGACGCTGTTGCCACGCCAGGTCGGGAAGGCGGTGCCGGCCAGGTAACCGGCCTGGTCGTACAACCAGGTCACATCCCAACCTTCGCCCGCAAGCGGAATCCCCAGGATTTCCGCCCGCACTCCGAGGTCTGGAATCTCAAGCCAGAGGTTGTCGTACAGTCGATAAGGCTCCGCGGCCGGCGGTTCGGGCAAGCGCGTGATCCGTCCGGCTGCGAACCCGGTTTCCGGCGCTTCCGCAGCCAGGATCGTAAGGCCAGTTGCATCGCTGTTGTTCGTCGGATCCGAGTCGACCGAATCGGTGGTCAGATCGGCTTGGTTGGTCCCGCCCGGAGGAGTGGCAGAACCGTTGACCAGCGTGGTGACGGTGATGGTGTAGGTCTCGGAAGGCGACAGCGTGGCGAAATTCAATGTGATGGTGTTTCCGGAGACGCAGCTCAGCCCGGTGCAGCTGGGTGGACTGGGTGAGACGAGCACCGCCGTGACGTCAAGGAAGCCGGGAATCGCATCGGTCAGCACCACGTTGTCGGCATCCCCAGGCCCGTTATTCGTGACCACGATCGTAAATGTCACGGTATCCCCAATACGGGCGGTGGCCGGGTCGCCGGATTTTGTGACCGCAGGATCGCTCACCGACGCCGTGGCGGTTGGGCCGAGAGTGACCGTCGGCATGGGTGTGCTGGTGGATGTGTCGGTCGGCGTCGGGGTATCGGAGGGCGTCGGCGTATTGGTCGGTGTGCTGCTAGGGGTCAGCGTGCTGGTTGGCGTCGGCTTGTTGGTCGGTGTGCTGCTGGGGGTCAGCGT
>CAZJUE010000209.1:0-4947 GCA_964549025.1 uncultured Anaerolineaceae bacterium
TCACCTTTCCCTCGATCGCCGGACCGGTCCATTCCACCTGATAGGAGGGCTCCTTGAGCTCGATGTCCAGCAGCGCCGCCACCTCGCGAGCCACGCCCAGGATATTGGCGTCCCGTGCGATGTTCGGCAGGATGGCGATATCGAGCACCACATCGCCCATGTAGTCGGCCAGTGGAGTTCCAGGCTGTGCGTCATCGTCCAGCATGATGATGCCACCGTGGTCCTCGGAAATCCCGAGCTCTTTCTCGGAGCAGGCCATCGAGGACGACTCGACCCCGCGGATCTTGACCGGTTTCAGCGTCATCTCCTGCCAGCCAGGCTGTCGGCCGTCGTAGATACGGGCGCCTTGCTTGGCATAGGCCACTTTGATCGGCTGCTCCAGCGGCCCTGTATCTTTGAGGTCGAGCAGGTTGGGTGCGCCGGTCAATACGCTATGCTCGGCCACGCCGTCGTACAGCCGGGTCAGCACCAGCCGGTCGGCGTTGGGATGCTCCATCACCTCCCGGATCTCGCCCACCACAATCTTCTCCGGATCCCACGAAATTCCGGTGACGCTGGTGTGGGAATGCGGCGCCTCCCCCAATGGGAGCCCAACGTAACGCAGCTGCTCGACCTCCAAACCGGCCTGGGTGAGGCGGTAGGTCAGCTGCTCCACCGAGGTCTCGATGTCTACGAAGTCACGCAGCCATGACAACGGAATCTTCATCGTTTGTCTTCCTTCATCAACCGGCTAGAACTGCGCCAAGAAGCGCAGATCGTTAGCCCAGAAATAGCGGATGTCGTCGATGCCGTGCTTGAGCATAGTGACCCGCTCTGGCCCCATGCCGAAGGCAAATCCGCTGAACACGGTCGGGTCGTACCCGCCGTTTTCCAGCACGATCGGGTGAACCATACCGCTGCCCAGGATCTCCAGCCAGCCGGTGCGCTTGCACACCGGGCAGCCCTCTCCATCGCACACGAAACATTCAATGTCCATCTCGGCCGACGGCTCAGTGAAGGGGAAGTGAGCGGCGCGGAAGCGCGCCCGGACACGCTGACCGAACAGTCGGCGAGCGAAGGCGATCAAGGTGCCCTTGAGATCGGCAAAGGTGATGGTCCGGCCGACCGCCAAGCCCTCGATCTGATTGAACTGAATCTCGGAGCGGGCGGTGATTTGCTCATAGCGGAAGCACATCCCCGGAACCACCACCCGGATCGGCTCCGGAGCGCGCTCGCGCATCACCCGCAGCTGTCCCGGGGAGGTATGGGTGCGCAGCAGCACCTCCGGGTCGGTAGTGTAGAACGAGTCCTGCATGTCGCGGGCCGGGTGATGCGGTGGGAAGTTGAGCAAGCCGAAGTTGTTGTCATCGGTTTCGACTTCTCGCGAGCGGTAGACTTGGAAGCCCATCTCGGCCCAAATGGCGATGATCTGGCGCATGACTTGGGTTGCGGGATGCAATCGCCCGAGATTGGGCCGTGAACCGGGCAACGTGACGTCCAGCCGGTCCTCCGCCAGCGAGCGCTCCAGCTGCCGGATTCGCAAGCCTTCGGCACGGGATTCCAACGCCGCTTCCAGCGCCTGCTTGACTTGATTTGCCCGCCGGCCGACCTGCGGCCGCTGCTCGTCGGGCAGTTCGCGCAGCCCGTCCAGCACCTCACTCAGCGCCGACGAACGGCCCAGGTGCTCAACTTTCCAGCTTTGCAGCTCGTCCTCGGTGGTAACCCTTTCCAACGCGGCCAGCGCCTGCTGTTCGATTTGATCTAGCTGCTCTTTCATCGCACTGCTCCCTTAAACAACGAACCCGTCCACTAAGGGACGGGAACTCGCCCGCGGTACCACCCTTATTGGCACATGTGCCCGCTCTGTTCCGACGGCCGGTGCGCTGCTTGCACTGACCCGGGATGACGTGTTCGCTGTCGATCACGGGCGCTGTGCAGATCCCGATCGGACTCCGGCGATCGGCTGCCCTGGCTAACGGTGGGCTTCCGGCCCGCACTACTGGCCCGATCGCTGACCGGGCGTTCCCGCGGGCGGCTCGGGAGCGAACTTCGACGGGTTTCCACCCAGCCCGGGTCTCAGTCGCGCCCCGGCCTCCCTGGGGATTTTCGCCCGCCTACTCTTCTCCGTCGCAGCCTTTAACAAGAACGATTATGCCAAATTTGCCCCGCTTGTCAACGCGTCCTTATTCGAGCGGATCCGACGATTGAAGCTCACCACCGGCGCTGCACCCTCCCAAAGCGGGACCGGCATGTACCACTCACTGGGCCGCTCGACGATTTGCCGCTCAAGCAGTTTGATCACCCGCATCGCCCACCGCTCAGCGTCGACCCGCCGGTCTCCGCTTGGCTGGGGGGCGGAGCATACAGTGCCCCAACCCTCGAGCCCCCCTTCAGCGCGCTGTCGCGAGCCGGCGACCACGATCGCCGCCCCGGTAGCTAAGGCCATACGAGTGTGCCCGATTCCCAGGCAGCAAGGCCGACCCAGGAATTGACAGCATACGCCCTCAGGAGTGGGCACGTCGGCGGCCAGTGCGACGATGCCGCCGCGACGCAGCCGCCGCATTGCCTGGCGCAAGCTAGCAGGACCGATCGGCGTGATACGCATTCCGTAGCGGGCGCGCAGTCGATTCAGCAGCCGCGTATCCCACCCGGGATGCGGCTTGGATAGCGTCTGCACTCCATCAAGTTGCATACTGATCGCCAGCAACAGCAGATCGAAACCGACAGTATGTGCTCCAACCAGGACGACCCCACGGCCGCTGCGCTGGAGGTCAGCGATGATGGCCAAGCTTTCCTGATCCATGGCGCAGTTTGCATCCAATGCGCGCCGGCCACCGCAGATCGTGCGGATGAAATCAACGTACCCGCGCAGCGCCCGCGCCAGATGTTCCTGGACCCGACTGCGCAGCGCATCGTCCTCTGGGTCGAGCCTGTAAAGCACAGCTAGATTGGCGCGCAAGCCCTGTGCTTGACGCGTCTTCGAGCTGCGCGCCAGTCTGGCGGCCAGCCGGTCCGCCAGGCGGAAGGCCAGGTTCTTTTCAGCCTTCGGGCTCTCTGGCGCCGACTCGCGGTTGACCCACGCTTGCCCTTTTGCCATGTCCTGCCTCCGATCGATGCCAGCTCTCCATTTGGATCGCTGTGCTCATCGTAGGCAGGGCGCGTTAGGCCACCGTGGCCGCTGACGTTAGCCACCCATCTATTTGGTTGGCAGGATTAATTCAGGATTGCTCTCGCCGCTTGGGCCCAATCAGGAAGGCCCATAGACTGGGCCAGCGCTGTTTGATGATGCTGTGATCGTCGGTCACCGTCCGATGCGTGGTCAGATAGATTGCGCTCAGCGCAATTCCGAAGACCAGGTAAACCCACGACCCGGTGAGCCCGCCGAACACAAACGGCCAGGTCACCAGGCTGATGCGCGTGGCCCAGAAGGAGCTGCGAGTGGTCAGGCGTACGGCTCCCCAGATGGCAAATCCGATCACCAGCGTCTGCCAAGACAGACGCAGCATGGCAGCCAGGCCCGCGGTATTGCCCCGTCCGCCTGCAAACCCGAGCCAGATCATCCACCGAGTTCCCACCACGGTCGCCAGCACGGTGACCCCGATCGCAAGTTCGGTGTCGAGCACCTGCCGGGCAAACGTCACGGCCAGCAAACCTTTGCTTGCTTCGCCAACGAAAACCAGCAGTCCCGCCCAGCGGGTGACGCTGAGCGCCACATTCATGACGCCGACATTGCCACTACCCAACTGTCGCAAATCCTTGCCGGTCACCAACCTGGCCACGATCCAGGCAATCGGCAACGAGCCAAGCAAGTACCCACCGATCGCCAGCCCGATGATCCGTGCAATCAGTGTCATCGGCTTGGTTCGTCAACCTAACTCGGCGCCCCGGCCAAGCCCAGTTTGCCGAAGGTCCAGGGGGCCCCCAGAATGATCCAGATCGCGACCGCAGCGTAGCGTACAAAGCGAAAGAGCAGGTACAGCTGCTCACCCTCAGCAGGGAACAGTGCCCGCAGTCCGAAGAACAGGGGCACCACTATCAGCACTCCAACCACAAACCGAAGCGCCCGTTGCCAGGCTGGCCCGTTGGCGCTGAAACCCACATGACGGACCGTGATCGGCAGGCCGATCGCCAATCCGGCCAGCACAGCCGTGGCAGCCACCACATCCCTGGCGGGCAGCACGAACGTGAGCAAGACGGAAGCTGCGACGCCGAGCAGAATCTGTCTGCCTACCCCTAACCTGGTCAGCCACTGCTCTGCCCGTTCACCTTGCGCCAGGTACAGCGCAAGCATCACGGCTCCGATCAGCCAGCCCGCAATCACATCGGTTGGGAAGTGCACTCCCAGATAAACGCGAGAGAGTCCGATCATGAACGTCAGCAGCGCGGCTGCCACCCATGCCCAGGCGGATCGCAAGACGTGGGCCAGGGTGCCCCAGAAGACAACCGCGGTCTGTGCGTGCCCGCTGGGGAGGCCAAAGCCTACGTATTCCGATAGAACCAGCGACGCGTCAAGCGCTCCCGGTCTCGGCTGCATCAACAGTTCCTTGGCCACTGAGTTGAGGTAGGCGGAAAGCACGTAGAGCAATCCAAGGCGCGCCGCCAGCGTGAAGTCGATGCTCCAAAACAGCAGCGGAAGCGCCAGCAGAAAGAATTCCTCGTTGCCCAAGAAGCTGAACGCCTCAAAGATCGGCTCCACACCTAGGCCAAGTGTGTCTTGCACGACGATGATAACTTGCAGACCCCAGTCAAGCACCGCGTCCATCAATTCCTCCCTTTTGAATGGTCGCACCTATCGGAGGCAGCCGATCTGCCCAGGGTTGAGCGCGCTCGAGCTGGCCGGCGAGCTACAGCAGCGTGGTCACATCACCCAAGCGGCCGATCAAATGCATGCCGATCGGCAAGCTGTCCAGGTTCCGTTGAAGCAGCAGCGGAATTGCGGGTTTGCTGATTACGTCAGTCGGCATAGCA
>CAZJUE010000210.1:0-2788 GCA_964549025.1 uncultured Anaerolineaceae bacterium
GGTCAGACGGGCAAGCAGCCGGCCGCGGTTGGCCTGGACTGCGCCGATGGTTGCCGGCAGATCGTCGGCAAGCTCGCCGCCATCAGCTGCCGCATCAGGGAGAGCGGCCGACACAGCTTCCCCAACAGCCGGCTCCGAACCACGCAGCTGCAGCAGACCCAGACCGGTCAGGTCGGCCAGCGTGACCGGCCCATCGAAGTTGCTTTCGGGCGCGCTCAGCCGCGAGACGATCGGCGAGCGCAAGGACAGATCGGCGGTGGTTGGGAGCACCATTTCAGCTGCGCAGCCGCGCGCCCTCCGCGTCGTAGAACGGCAGCTCGACCACCTGGCCCTCGATCAGCCGGCCCCGGCTGCGGATGGTGAACCGCGTGCCGGGCTCAGATCGATCGGGGGGCAGCCAGGCCAGGCCGATCACCCGACCCAAGGTCGGGCTGCGGCGCACGCTGGTGACCCGGCCGACGATTTCAAGTCCGATCGGTCCGTCGCCAGGCCGCACAATCTGGTTGGCCTCCTCTGGCAGCGCTCCCGAGGGCACCTCGAATCCGACCAGCGTTCGCTGCAGCTGGTCGGCCATGGCCATTTGGAGCGACGGCCGACCCAGAAAATCCGACTTCTCAAGCTTTACCGCCCAGCGCATGCCGGCCTCCAGCGGATCGGTCAGGCTGTCGGTGTCCTGGCCAACGATGATGTGCCCCTTCTCCAGCCGCAGCACCCTCTGGGCCTCCACCCCGAATGGCGCGATACCGAACTCCGCTCCCGCCTCCAGCAAGGCTTGCCACACCTGCAGGCCATAGCCGCTGGGAGTGTGAATCTCGTAGCCCAGCTCGCCGGTGAAGCCGATGCGCAGCAGGATCGCTGGCGCGCCGGCGATCCGAGCCTGGCGCACGTGCATATAGGGAAAGGCCTCGTTGCTCAGGTCTACATCGCTGGCCGCCTTGGCCAACACCTGGCGGGCGTGCGGCCCGGTCAGATTCATCGCCGCCCGCAGCTCGGTGGCGTTGACCACGTGCAGGTCGAAGTCCCAGCCGCTTTGCAGCCACCACTCCATCCACTCGTGGATCCCGCTGGCGCCGCTGGAGGTCGCCGACATGTAATACAGTTGCTCGTCCAGCCGGGCGGTCACACCGTCGTCGATAACCACCCCTTCCTCGTTGACCATCACACCGTAGCGCACCCGGCCGATCCCGAGCTTGCGCCAGCGGTTGGTGTACAAGCGCTGCAGCAATTCGGGGACCTGCGGACCGTGCAAATGAAACTTGCCCAGCGTGCTGACATCGATCAGGCCCACCCGCTCGCGCACCGCCCGCACCTCGGCGGTCGGATCGCCGTAGTGTTCGGGGCGCATCCAGGCGCCGGCCACCATCAGCTGGGCGCCGTGTTCGGCGTGCCAGGCATGCATCGGCGTGTAGCGCACCGGGTCCATCGGCCGCCCAGCCAGGGTGCGCATGGCGGTCGAACGAGCCGGCGGTCGGGAGGTGGTGGTGCCAGTATCAGCCACGCTGCGTCGGGTGTCGCGAGCGCAGGCATGCATCACCGCCACGTTGCACAGCCGGCCCTGACACGGCCCCATGCTGACCGTGCTGTAGCGCTTCAACAGCTCCACGCTGTCGTAGCCCTCCGCAACCGTCTGTCTCAGATCGGCGTCGGTGACGTCTTCGCACAAGCAGACGAAGGCCTTGATAGCGCCAGCCTTGGCCAGCGGAGAGACGGTCCACGGCTCCAGACCGGCCACAGCTTCGGTGGCGACTTCCGGCGGCGCGCTGTCAGCCTGCGAAGCCCCGTGCGGGCCGGGGGTCCGGCTCGCGGTTCCACGATCGGGGCGAACGATCGATTGCCTCGCGTAATCCGCAGCCGCTTCTCCCGCCTGCCGGCCGGCCTCGATGACCCCTTCGATCTCGTGCAGCGCGGTCACCTCGCCGGCAGCGAATACGCCGTCCGGCAGGTGATGTGGCTGGTATTCGTTCAGCCGCTCATCCCACTGGAGCTTGGCGCCGGCCTGGAACAGCAAGTCGTTGGCCGGCGCGAAGCCGGCGCCGGCCACCAGCAAGTCGCATTCGAATGGTTGCGGCTCGTCGGCCGGGTCGAGGCGCAGCCATACTCGCTCTACCTGTCGGCCGCCCTCGGCCGCTACCATCTCGGCGCCGCTTAGCACCTCCACCCCTAGGCTGCGCAGCTCGGCGACCAACTCCGCCTCGGGCCGTGCTCGCAGGTCGGCGACCGCTGCCAGCTCGACGCCGGCCTCCAGCAAGTTCAGCGCAGCGGCCAGGCCGTGCCGATTGGCCGAGATAACCACCGCTCGTTCGCCCGGCCGCACGCCCCACAGGTGAATCAGCCGCTGGGCCGCGCCGGGCAGCATCACGCCCGGCAGGTCGTTGCCTTTGAACACCAGCGGGATCTCACGCGCACCGGTAGCGATTACCAGGCCAACGGTGCGAATTTTGACCAAACGCCTCTCGAGCGCCACACCGATCCAATGGTGGTCGAAGTATCCCAGCGCGACCGCTCCGGTCAGCAGCTCCAGCCGCGGCTGGCGCCCAGCCGCCTCAATCAGTTGCCTGCGGTACTCGTCATAGGATTGACCCTCGAAGCGGCCACGCCGGTAGCGCAGGCTACCGCCCAATTCGGACTGTTCATCCAGCAGAAGCGTGCGAGCGCCGCGCTCGGCGGCGGCCAGCGCGGCGGCCAGCCCGGCCGGTCCACCGCCAACCACCGTGATCTCCGCATGCCGGTATTGCTTGTCGGAATAAGTCGCCTTGGGCGCCTGTGGAATCTCGCCCAGCCCCGCCAT
>CAZJUE010000210.1:2888-4947 GCA_964549025.1 uncultured Anaerolineaceae bacterium
GCTTGTCGGAATAAGTCGCCTTGGGCGCCTGTGGAATCTCGCCCAGCCCCGCCATGCGCCGCAGCACGCCCTCGTAGGCCGGCCACAACGCCCGCGGCCGAATGAAGGCTTTGTAGTAAAAACCGGCTGGCAGGAAGCGCCCAAAAAGCCGGATGACGCTCATTGCGTCGCGCTCCAACGACGGCCAGCGGTTCTGGGAGCGCACCTGCATGCCATCTTCGACCGGCTGGCAGCAGGCCCGCACGTTGGGCTCCGATCCGACCTGCACCAGACAGTTAGGGCAGTCGCCGGCCGCGCACAACAGCCCCCGTCGGCGGTGGTACTTGAAAGAGCGGCTCAGCGTGCGCACGCCGGCGGCGTGCAGCGCCGAGGCGATCGTGTCGCCGGGGTAGGCTAGATAGTCTTCGCCGTCGAAGCTGAATTGAATGGTGCGCGAGCGGTCGAGCAACTGCGTGGCGCTCTCAGGCAACCGATCGGCCTGGGCGGCGATGTGTGCGCTGCTGTTCACGACCGACTCCAGTAGCGGGTAGCGACCACCTCGTGGGTCTTGGTGTGTCGCTCGGCGATGAACCAGCGACCGCAGCCCGCCCGGTGGTACCACCACTCGCGCAGCACCCCCAGGGAGTTCTCGCGCAGGTATAGGTAGCTGGTCCAGCGCTGCTGATCCGCCTCCGCGGGGGTGGGTCGAGCCTGCACTTCACCGCCGTAGCGAAACTCGGCGGCGTTGCGCGGACCGCAGTTGGGGCACTCCAGCAGAATCATGGCTTCGTTGGCCCTGGGATTACGGCTTGGGCACCGCAGCTCTCTGGAAGTTGCATCGCGATTCCTAATGCCCTACCGATGCGGCACCCTTCTCGCCGACTAGCTGGCGCTCCGCAAAGCGTGACAGCCGAAACGGCTGCAGCAGCTCCGGCGTTTGGCCGGTGGCGATCAGCTCGGCCATCCGTTTGCCGCTGACCGGTACCGCCTTGAACCCGTAGGTGCCCCAACCGACATCGAGCAGGAATCCCTCCACCGGGGTGGTACCCATGATCGGGCTGTAGTCGGGGGTCATGTCGCAGATGCCGGACCACTGCCGCAGGATGCGTACGTCGCCCAGACTGGGAAACAGCTCCAGCATGTGGGCCGAGATCGATTCGAGGAACCCGAGAGTCGAGTCCATCGAATAGGACTGGTAGGGGTCGATCGCCGATCCCATCACCAGCTCGCCGCGGTCCGACTGGCTGACGTAGACATGCAGCGAACCAGAGACCACCACCACATCGAGGAATGGTTTGAGCGCTTCGGTCACGCAGGCCTGCAGCGGGTGGGTGGTGACCGGTAGGCGTACCCCCGCCATGTCAGAGATCAGGCTGCACCAGCCAGCGGTGGCATTCAGCACAGTACCGGTTCGGATCGCGCCGCGGTTGGTCTGCAATCCGGCCACTCTCCCGTCACGCACCTCGATGCCGGTGACTTCGGTGCGCTGATGCAGCTGCGCGCCGCGTCGATCGGCGCCGCGGGCATACCCCCACACCACCGCGTCGTGCCGGATGGTGCCGCCCGGCGGATGCCACAGTGCGGCCAAGATCGGGAAGCGCGGATGCTGGCTCAGGTCGAGCTCCGGGCACAACTCGGCGATCTCGTCCGGCCAGATCAGGCGGCTGTCGACGCCCTGGATCTGATTGACCTCCGCCCGCCAGCGCATGGTGCGCACCGCGCCGTCGCTGTGGGCCAGCGTCAGGTGGCCGCGCTGGCTGAACATCACGTTGAAGTCCAGTTCGGTCGCCAGCTGCTCGTACAGCTTCAGGCTCTCGTCGTAGAACGCCACGCCCTCGGGCGTAAGGTAGTTGGATCGCACGATGGCGGTGTTGCGCCCACTGGCGCCTCCGCCCAGGTAGCCCTTCTCGAGCACCGCCACGTCGGTGATGCCGTGATCCTTGGCCAGGTAGTAGGCGCAGGCCAGTCCGTGGGCGCCGCCGCCGATAATTACGACCTCGTAGGAATCCTTGAGCTCGTGGTGGCGCCACATGCGCTCGTATTTGCCGTTCAGCCCAATCCGCAGCAGTTCCAGCATCGG
>CAZJUE010000211.1:0-4935 GCA_964549025.1 uncultured Anaerolineaceae bacterium
AGGAGATCCTGGATGGCCAGCACGACGAGCTGCCGGAGCAGGCCTTTTACATGGTTGGCGCCATCGACGAGGCGGTAGACAAGGCCAAGGAAATGGCCGACCAGGATTAGGCGGCCGCGCTCACTGCAAAGCCCGTAGGCAATCAGATGGCCACGCCGAGGACGTAGGAATGCCGATCCGCTGTGAAATCGTCACCCAGGACCGACTGCTGTTCGAGGGCGATGCCGATATGGTGATCGCCCCGGGCAGTGAGGGGATGATGGGCATCCTGCCAGATCATGCGCCGCTGCTTTCCACGCTGGAAATCGGCCTGCTGACCGTGCGCCACGGCGAGGGTGAGGAAGTCTTCACCATCGCCGGAGGGGTGATGGAGGTGCAGCCAGATCTGATCACGGTCCTGGCGGACGTCGGCGAGCGTGTCGAGGAAATCGACGAGCAGCGGGCTGAGCAGGCGCGCCGTCGGGCTGAAGAGCTGTTGGCCAAGGGGCCACCGCCCGACACGGACGAATACCTGGCCATACAGGCCGCGCTGCGTCGTTCCGAACTTCGACTGGAAGTCGTCCGCAAGTACCGTCGGCGTCGCGAACGGCCTTACGAAGGGAGTCGTTAGCCATCGCGCTCTTCGGCAAGGACCTGGGAATCGATCTCGGCACGGTCAATACCCTGATCAGTGAGGCGGGCGAGATCGCGCTGCACGAGCCCACCATGGTGGCGGTCGACGTCGAAGAGCTTAAGCTGGTCGAGGTCGGCCAGGCAGCCCGCGAAATGGACGGACGGGTGCCGGAAATGATCGAGGTGCGGCGACCGATGCGCGATGGCGTGATCGCCGATTTTGAGCTCACCATGCGCATGCTGCGCATCTTCGTCGAGAAAGTCTGCGGCCCGGCCCGGCTGTTCAAGCCGCGGGTGATGATCACCGTCCCCTACGGTGTGACCAGCGTCGAGTCACGGGCGGTACACGAGGCCGCTCTGCAGGCCGGCAGCCGCGATGTGCACCTAATTCAGGAGCCGCTGGCTGCTGCCATTGGGGTCGGACTCCCCATCGCCACCCCGTCCGGAAACCTGATTGTGGTGTTGGGGGGCGGGGTGGTACAGGCTGCGGTGCTGGCGATGAGCGGCATCGTGGTGGCCGATTCGGTTCGGATCGGTGGCACCAAATTGGACGATGCGATTGCCAGTTATGTGCGCAAGAAGTACGGCCTGGTGATCAGCTCCCGCACCTCGGAGGAGACCAAGATCCGGATCGGAGCTGCCATCCCGCAGGACGAAGAGCGCACGATGGAAATTCAGGGTCAGGATCAGGTCACCGGACTGCCGCGACCGGTTACTCTGAGCACCAACGAAGTGGTCGAGGCTTTGCAGGAAACCCTGATGCTGCAGCTGGCAGCGATCAAGAACGTGCTTGAGCGTACCCCGCCAGAGCTGGCCTCCGATATCATCGATCGCGGTATGGTTGTGTGCGGCGGGGGATCGTTGCTGCGGGGGGTTGACCGCTGGCTGACCCGGGAGACCGGTGTACCGGCCTACCTGGCCGAAGAGCCAGTGAACTCCATTGCCAACGGCTCGGGACGCGGGCTGAGCATGCTGGAGCGTCTGCGGCGCAATCTTCCAGCCGTCTAACCGCCGGCGCGCGCTCCTATCGTCTGATTAACTGATGTGGTAGGTCATGTGCTGCAGATGCAGCACGGGATCGATGTAGCCGATGCGCACGTTTTCGGGAACGCTGATTGAAGTCGGCGCGTAGACCAGGATCGCCTTGACCCCACCCTCCACCAGTTGGTCGGCCACCCCCTGGGCCTCGCCGGCTGGCACCGCCAACATGGCAACCTGGATCCCCTTGGCGCGAATCTCAGCAGCCAGGTTGGTGGTGGCCTGGATCTGGAAATCACCGACCCGCTGGCCGATCTTCTCTGGCGCGTTGTCGTAAATCGCCACCACCTTGAAGCCTCGATCGAGGAAGCCGGCGTAATTCGCCACCGCTCGCCCCAGGTCGCCAACCCCGATTAAGGCAACCTCCCATACCCGGTCCACTTTAAGGATGCGGCGCAGCTGTTCGATCAGATAGTCGATGTTGTATCCCGTGCCTTGTTTGCCGAACTCGCCGAATTGAGAGAGGTCTTTGCGGATCTGTGCCGAGGAAATTCCCAGGCGTTCGCCTAGCTCCTGTGAGGAGGTGATCTCCTCACCCTCGGATTGCATCTGGGTCAGCGCTCGCAGATAAAGTGGGAGGCGACCCACAACAATGTCAGGAACCACGGTGCTGCGCATGCGCGCCTTTCTTTGGAAGCGGGGCGAATCTATCATAGGCACCTGATAAGTGCAAACTTACGCAAACGGACGCCGATTCTCCGGCGGGTATAATCCAGCGGCCCGCCAGATGAACCACATCCACCCCGCTTGGACCGAACATAAGTGAGGGTCTCAAAGGGCAGCAGAGCGGTCTGCGGTGGGTCCGGAGCGGCGGGTATTCCGATGGCCAAAAGGCAGGCGGGAGGCCGATCGGATCTCACGTGGCGGATCGGAGCGCGATGTTCCTAGACGAAGTCAAAATTCAGGTAGCGTCGGGAAAGGGCGGAGACGGCCTGGTGCACTTTCGTCGCGAGAAGTACGTTCCGCGCGGTGGTCCGGATGGCGGGGACGGCGGCCGCGGCGGCGATGTGGTGCTTGCGCTTTCGCAGCAGCTCAACACGCTGTCGGCGTTCCACCGCAAACGCCATCATCGCGCCGATCCAGGCAAAGCCGGCGGGCCCAACAATCGTAAGGGCAAAGACGGCGCCGATTTGGTACTGCCGGTTCCTCCCGGGACGATCGCCTATGATGAGAACGGCCGGGTGTTGGGCGAGCTGATTCCGGGAAACGAACGCCTGGTGGTTGCTCGCGGCGGTCGCGGCGGCCGCGGCAACGCCCGCTTCGCCAACTCACGAAATCAAGCGCCGCGCATGGCGGAGAAGGGTGAGCCGGGGGAGCAATTCTGGCTGCGTCTGGAGCTCCGGCTGATCGCCGACGTGGGTATCGTCGGAGTCCCCAACGCAGGCAAATCCAGTTTGCTTGCGGCAGTCACCAATGCCAATCCCAAGATCGGCGACTATCCTTTCACCACCCTCGAGCCCAACCTGGGTGTGGCCGAGCTGAATCAGGATTTGATATTGGTTCTGGCCGACATCCCCGGGCTGATCGAAGGCGCCCACCAGGGCGCCGGCCTCGGGGCAGCCTTCTTGCGACATGTCGCTCGCAACAAGGTACTGATCCACCTGGTCGACGGCGCAGCGACCGACCCGCTGGCCGACTACTCGCAAATCAACGCCGAGCTGGCGCTGTTCGAGCCGCAGCTGGGCAGGAAGCCTCAGGTGGTGGCGGTCAACAAGCTTGATCTTCCGCAGGTAAGGGCTGAATGGGAGCGGCTGCAGGAGCGATTTCGGGATTTGGGGGTGGATCCCCATCCGGTCTCGGCCCTGGCACGCAGCGGGCTGGATGAGCTGCTGCTGGCAGCCGCCCGCCTGGTTGACCAGGCCGAGCCGGAGCCCGTCGCCGAACTGCCGGTACACGAGCCGGATTCGCCGATCCCTTCTTTCGAGATCCGGCGCCGTGCGGACGGGACCTGGCAGCTGGAGGGTCGAAGTCTGGAGCGGGCAGCGGCCATGACCTATTGGGAGTATGACGAGGCCGTGCGGCGGTTCCAGGGGATGCTGCAGCGGATGGGGGTGAATGAGCGGCTGCGGGAAGCCGGCGTCCAGAACGGCGATACGGTGCGAATCGGAGAGCACGAGATGGAGTGGCGCGAGTGATCCGTCGAGTGGCACCAATGCGGGTGTTTGCCGGTTCGACCCGCCGCGCCAGTCAGATCCAGCTATCGTTTGAATCGAGTGGCCGCGCCAGGGGGACCAGCGGTTGATCGGAATCTTCGGAGGGACCTTCGACCCGCCACATCTCGGCCACCTGATCCTGGCCGACGAAGCGCTGCGCCGTCTGCAGCTGGAGGCGGTCCGCTGGGTGGTCACCGGCCAGCCGCCGCATAAACCAGGGCGACCGATCACCGCTGCCAATCACCGAATTCGCATGGTCGAATTGGCGATCGCCGATGATCCGCAGTTCGAACTCTCTCGAATTGAGGTCGATCGCCCCGGCCCTCACTACGCGGCTGACACCTTGGAGCTGCTGTCCGACCGGGAGCCGGACCATCGCTGGGCCTACCTGATGGGCATGGATTCGCTGCGGGATCTCGCTGAGTGGCACGACCCGGCGCGGCTGGTGCGGTTGAGCAGCGCTATCGTGGTGCTGAATCGGCCCGCGATCGATCCGGACCTGGAGCGGCTGGAGGATCAGATACCGGGCCTGGCCGATAAGCTGCGCTTGCTCGATGTGCCTTTGATCGATATCGCCTCCAGCGACATCCGCCGCCGGGTTCGAGGCGGGGATCCCTACCGCTACCTGGTGCCGGCGCCAGTGGCCGAATACATCGCTTCCAACGGGCTCTACCGGTGAACCTGCTGCGCGATCGAAGCTTCCTGGCCAGCGCCAGCGGCCACTTCGTGGTGGACTTGATCAACGGGCAGCGCGCGCTGTTGTTGGCGGCTCTGAGCGGAACCTTGGGGTTGACCAACGCCCTCATCGGCGCGCTGAGCACCGGCTACACGCTGCTCGGCGCCGCATTGCAGCCGCTGTTCGGCTGGATGGCCGACCGAATCGGCAGCCGCTGGGTGGCTTCAGCCGGCATCCTGTGGATGGCACTGAGCTTTGCCTTGGTGGTTGTGTTGCCGGGTCGATTGGCGCTCGTTCCCCTGTTATTTACCGCGGTCGGCTCCGGCGCCTTCCATCCGGCCGGAACCATGGAGGCCACTGCTCGGGGCCGATATCACTTCGCCGGCCGGGCCGCCTTCGCCGCTTCGCTGTTTTTCTTATTTGGCCAGATCGGATTGTCGCTCGGACCGGCGATCG
>CAZJUE010000212.1:0-4851 GCA_964549025.1 uncultured Anaerolineaceae bacterium
CAGGTGTTCCATCATTGCGGCAGCATCTTCATCAGAGTACGGGGGTGAGCGCCCTTCAACATCTTCGATAGTTCGTTTGCGCAAACGAACCGGATTGGCATCCAGATAGTGAGCGGAAAGAGCGCTCTCCGGAACCGTGCCATCGAGCTCCTCAGGCACCTGAGCCCCGTGAAGATGGATGAGCAGTGGAGATATGTCAGCCACCGACTGGTCCGGTGCCCTGGTTCCCGCTTCAAACTCCGAGCCGGTGTATACGAAGATCCCTTCCCGCGAGTGATGACCAAACTCTAGTGGATCATCGACATAGTAGCGGTCGTAACGGGTGCGTCGACTGGCGCCGCGCTGGATACCTGTCGACACGTTGCAGCTCGCAGAGTACATGTCCAGGATCAAGTCTGGAACCGGAGTGTGTCCGGCTCCGACAACATCCGACTGAGTCGAGTAGACCTGGTCGAACAGCGGGTAATCACTCTTGGGGTCCGGCAGCCTGAGCAGCTCACCGCGGAGTTCCTCAGCGAACGATTGCCTGTCCCCCACGCTTACCACGCCGTGAGCCCGTAAACCGTCTCCGTTGAAATAAATCAACCCGGAGAATACTCCACCGAAGTAAAGCCGAGTACGCTGCGGATCAAAACTGTCTGAAAAGGTGGTGTGCTCCCAAGCAAACGGAACTTCGCTCGAGAGCCAGTTCCAGCACAGCTTGGTCAGCGCTGGTGGGGCCAGCCCAAGCGGATACTTCGCGATCGCCCTAAGTACTTTGGATCGTACTCCGCTCCCATTCGCATCGAGGTTCATCGCCTGTGCAAGGGTCCAGTTCGCTGACGAAACGCGCTCGACCGCACGTCGTGTGCGTTGAACAATTAGGCCCTTGTCCCGAAGCCAGGCATCCAGCAGAAAGACACCGTCCACCCTCCGTGATCCATGGTCCGAGAAGAGGATCACACGGTCCGGTTCGAACGACCGCAAGAGCAGTCCCAAATCCTCGTCAGTCCGAGAGATCGCCTCTTGCACCAGCTCCATGGTAGGCATCTTGTGGTTCGCGTGATCGATCATCATTAGGTTGATCATCAGCAAATCCACGTGATAGCGCTCTGCCGATTCCAGCGCCATTCTCACTAATTGTGATTGATGACGGCGCTCTGCATCTAGGATTTCGCGTGGAGTCCCCCCGCGTAGAACAGCAGGATCTACTATGGGTCTGAAACCCTCGGTTCCGCTGTCAATCCGATCCAGTAAATCCGGCGGATGAGTGAGCGCTGATGCGCCCACCGGCGTGCCGAACCCGCAGATCACAAAACCATCGAGCGGCTGGGGAGGATGGGTATAAGGCACGTTGACAAGCCCTACCCGTACTCCCACCTCGTTGAGGTAGCGCCAGAATGAGATCCCTTGTCGATCTCGAGCGCTCGTCGGTACGAGCTCACCCGTGGATTGGACAGGCTTAACCAAGTCAAACACGCCATGCCTCTCAGGACTCCTTCCGGTGACTATTGAGGCCCAGGCGGCCGGAGTGAGAGCCGGCATAGTTGAGCGCATTCGACCCGACACGCCGCTGTCGAGGAGACCCCGCAGCTCCGGAAGCTTGCCGTTCTCCAGCAGCGGGCTGAGGTACTCCCAGCAGGCAGCATCCAACCCTACAACCAACGTCCGTTTCATCTGATGGTGTTGTTCGACCTCTTAGCGATCGAGCTACTCGCGTGGGATCGTCCAGTGATGCGGCATTTGCACTCGGAAGCGCTTGTCGGATAGCATCGGCCGCCCGCGGAGGTTGCCTTCTACAACGTCGAAGGCCGAAGCGGACCTCACGAAGTCCTGCATTCGATCATCACCTAGGATTGCTACATCCATCCGATAACGGCCTGGAAGCAGTGGAAGTTCATCGATGTCGCAGGTCAATACCGGGACAGTGCCATTGCCTGCGACATACACCTCATCGGAAGGCGACCGAAACTTGCTTCTTAAGACAGAAACCGGAGCGCCCATATGGTCGTAAATCGAGATCGCGCAGTCCAATCCAGGGATCATCTGATCGACATGAATGCTGATTCTCGCCGGCGAGCCTGCACGCAAGATATGGTCAGTTTCCGAGTTCGGCCGATTGACCTCAACCATCGTCAATCGAACCTGGCCGAGGCCCTCCCTGTCTGTCCTGGTTGACAGGTCGGACACCGCAGGACCGCTTAGGCTGGCCAGGTATTCGGAGATCGCCATTTGGATGGTTCCATCGAAAACGATCCGTCCCTCCTCAATGTAAATCCCGCGAGTGCAGACGCGTTCGACAAGCGCCATATTGTGGCTGACGAAGAGGACAGTTCGGCCCCCGCCTGCCACTTCACCCATTCTCTCCAAACACTTCTGTTGAAAGGCCATATCTCCAACAGCGAGCACCTCGTCGATGAGCAGAATGTCCGGATCGAGGTGGGCCGCCACGGAGAAGGCCAGCCGAACGTACATGCCGCTTGAGTAATGTTTGACGGGCGTCTCGATAAACTTCTCAATGCCAGCGAACTCGACGATCTGATCGAACCGGCTAGCTATTTCTGGCCGCGACATCCCGAGGATTGCTCCATTGAGGTACACATTCTCTCGGCCCGTGAGCTCGGGGTGAAACCCAGTTCCGACCTCCAGCAGCGAGCCAACCCTGCCGTACAGGTCCGCATACCCTGTGGTCGGTACAGTGATCCGTGAGAGCAACTTCAACAGAGTCGTCTTGCCTGCACCATTGCGGCCGATCACGCCCACCACCTCGCCGTGTTCGACCTCGAATGAGACTTCCTTCAGCGCCCAGATTTCCTCCTCAAGATCGGCTGCGCTCCTTGAATCGCCCCGTAAGACCCTGCTGAGTCTCCGGGCAGGGGCCAATAACCCGTCAACAAGCCGATCGCCAAGTCGGTCATAGGCTCTGCGTGGCCCACCGATTCGATACAGCTTCGCCAGTTGAACTGCGCTGATCGCCAGATTGCTCATCTCAGGTCAAACAAAGTCCGCAAAGGTCATTTCCATTCGCCGGAAATAGAAAGTGCCACTAACCAGCAGAAACATCGCAACGAAGGATGAAACCAAGATCGCTGGCAATGCTGGCGCTCCTGACCCGAGGAGCGCCCATCGAAACCCCTCCACCACACCTACCATCGGGTTCAGGCCGTACAGCGTCTTCCACGGCTCAGGGAGCAGACTACTTGGATATACAACTGGCGTGACGAAGAGCCAGGCCTGAACCAGAAATGGGACGACATACTTCACGTCCCGGAATTGGACATTGAGTGCCGACAACCAGATTGTCACGCCTAGAGCGGTGACGATCAGCAGGATCAGGATTGCCGGCAGCCAGACTACGCTCTTCGTGGGGAGTATGCCGAAGCCCAGCATCATCAGGATCAGAACCGTGAACGCAAGGGCGAAGTCCAGGAGTCCCGCGAGAACGCTGGCAGCCGGCATCACAAGTCGTGGGAAAAAGATCTTGCGAAGCATATCCGCGCCCACCACCAGACTGCCAGATCCTTGAGTGACCCCGTTAGCAAAGAACGTCCATGGCACCAGCGCTGCGTAGCTGAAAATCGGATATGGGATCCCATCCGACGGGACTCCGGCCAATCGTCCAAAGAATAGACTGAAGATGACCATCGCGGTCAGCGGTTGAATGATCGCCCAGGCTGCTCCGAGGACCGTCTGGCGATAACGGACCTTCACGTCCCGCCACATCAAGAAGTAGAGCAGCTGGCGATAGGACTTGAGCTCGCCCAAGTTCAGCGTCACCCATCCGTGCGACGGTTGCACCCTGAAGTGAGGCAATGGTATCGTCCGGCCTAGATGCCGAGTGTCTTCTGTCATACGGTCTCGAGACGCTGCGTCATTGGTGTCTTGAGGCTGCCTTGGATACGCCGACGGCGGTAGATTGCAAAGATTCGCCCGCTTGGTCTCATCGGCGCTGGATCACCAAGCCCCCAGCAATCAAACCTGCAACGACGAACAGTGAGACCATCGCGGCCAAAACGATAGGCTCTGAGATTTGGGCGGGGCGAGCTCGCGCCGACAAATCAACGTCACCAATCGCAATGGCGGGCGTCGCACGCATTGAGCCTTCGACTGTCTGGGGATCTGGCTCTACACCGGCCTCCGGCGCAATACTCAGCTCAGCTTCTTCCGCGCCCTCCACTTCTGAGACCGCCTGAGCAATAGATTGCTCCAGAGGCTCGATTTGCTCGGGGAGGTCATCGAGGGTACGTGTCATGACGTACAACACGGGCTGCACCCCACCGCCGGGAGGAGGAGTGAAGGCCATTACCAGACGGTTTCCCCGCATGATCTCCAGCCGGACATTGTGAGCATGGATGCGATCTCCGAAGTCGTCAGTAGAGCTTTCGCGAATGAGGTACACGAGTTCAGGTTCAGACCACACCCCGTCGCTCCATGTCGCATGATAGATCCCTTGTGGCCATCGCAGCTGGCCAACGAAATGGAGGCGACCCATGCCATCGACTGCAAGCCCGTCGCCGATTGCTTGACCTCCCAGGCCGGGCAAGATAGTCGAGACTGCCCCCCAGGTCTCACCGTTATCCACTGACGAGCGGTACCGACGATTGACCGTGGCTTCCGATCTCAGATCCGCCCCACACAGCGTGCACAGTACCGCCTTGCACCGCAATACCCGGATTGGGCATTCGAATATCGTCCAAGTCAACGTTTTGGGCGAAGTCGATCGAGAAAGGCTCGCTCCACGTATCTCCTCCGTCAAACGAGTGCGCATAGCGAACCCAGCGCCCAATCGAAGATGAGCCCGCTGAGTCCACATAACCCCAAATCACATGGATACTATCGTCTTCGCCGAGCTCCGCGTTCATCCATCTCGGC
>CAZJUE010000213.1:0-4841 GCA_964549025.1 uncultured Anaerolineaceae bacterium
CAGCTGTTCTGAGAGCGTCTCCAACGCGGCCGAGTCGCGGCCGGCCAGGATTGGGTGCAGTCCGTGCTCGACCGCCAGGCGGGCGGTGAGCTTGCCGGTGTAGCCGTAGGCTCCGTAAAGCAGGAACTGGGAGGGCATCGTATTTAGCGTCGAGAACAAAACGGCCTCGCCAGCGCTGGACGAGGCCGCCATTCAGTTTGATCGGATCGGCTGGCGCGGCGGTCCGCGCAGCCCCAAGGGGATTGGGCTACGCCTGGCCTCCGGTGGACTTCGCCATGCGCAGTGCGCGGAAGCTAATGAACTGCTCCTGCGCCTCGTCCCACAGGTTCATGCTCAGCGACTTCAGGCTGCGGCGGAAGGTCAGCGGCTGCTCGACGTGCAGCTCGGGCACGCCGTCGGAGCAGCTCTGCAAATTGTAGTTGGGTATGCGTGGCTGTACGTGATGGATGTGGTGCAGCCCGATGCTGCCGGTGAACCACTGCAATAGCTTAGGCAGCTTGTAGTACGAGCTGCCATCCATCGCCGCCTCCAGCGGATTCCATTCATCGTGGCGCGCCCAGTAGCTGCCCTCAAACTGGTGCTGAACGTAGAACATCCACACTCCAGCGGCACCCGAGAGCACCAGGATCGGTAGCTGGATCATCACGTAGGTCTGGAAGCCAATGGTCAGGCTGGCAATGCCGATCAACGCTACCAGCGCCAGGTCGGTGAAGATCACGCTGTACTGTTCGATGCGCTTGCCGTCGCGATGCGGTATACGGTGGGCAAACAGGAAGATGATGGTAGGGCCCAGGCCCAGCATGACCAGCGGATTGCGGTAGATCCGATAGAACAGGCGCATCGGCCAGGAAAACGCCTGGTACTCATCTACGGTGAGCGTCCAGACGTCTCCGGTACCGCGGCGATCGAGGTCGCCGACGGTGGCGTGGTGCACCGCGTGCGAGCGGCGCCACTGCTCAAAGGGGGTGAAAGTCAGCACGCCGGTGATGTAGCCCAGTATTCGGTTGGCCCGCGCCGAATCGAAGAACGAGCCGTGCGTACAGTCGTGGAAGAAGATGAAGATGCGCACGTGCAACCCAGCGGCTGGGACCGCCAGCAAGAAAGTCACCCAATACGGGAGCCCTTGCTGGATGGTGTAGATCATCAGTGCCCACAGCGCGAAATACGGCGTCAGGGTGTTAATGATTTGCCAAGTCGCTTTGGCGACGCTGGATCGCATATAAGCCGCGATGGCGTCATAGATCTGCGGCTTCCCGCCGCGGGTCTGGGTCGAAACCGTCATATTGTTGGCCTCCTGGGGGGTCCTTTGGTCAGCGGACAAGCATACCAGCAACCCAGCAAGAGTCCAACCACACCAGTGGGCTATCTGCAGGGCTGGTCGGCCGAATGGGTCCGGCTAGGTCGGCGGGAGCGAAGTATCGGACGGCGCCGAACCTACGGGTGGTTGGGTCAGCGTTCGCGCGGCTCAGGGGACCGAGGTGAAGCGACCCGCTGTGCGCAAGGTGCGCAGCGCGCGCAGGGTGATCCATTTGCTGGGTTTTCCCTTTTGCTCGAGATCTGCCCACATCTTCCCGGACAGGCTATTCTCCAGCTTCCATCGACCCTGGGGGTCCTGCTTGGCGGCCACCCAGTCCAGGGCGTTCCGCAGCCCTGGATCGTTACCGTAGCCGAGCCCGACCAGGTTTTCGACCGTCTCCAGCACGTCGCTCCAATAGGTCAAGGGGAAGCCCAGCTTGAGCCAGGTGGAGCTCACCCGCTCGGTGTAGTGATAGTCGGCGGCAGCCGGATCGCGGCTGAGCAGGAACTGTGCGCCGGCATCAAGGGCGCGCTCAAGTAGTGGCGTGCGGAGCTCGCCGGGCGTCTCCAGCAGCGCCCGCACGGCTTTGTTGGCGCCCCAGGCGCACGGCTGACCTTCGTTCACGCCGCAGGCGAAGCCGGGAGCGGCGACCGCGGAAGCAAGGTATTTGATTGGCTGCTCGCTGACGATCGAGCGCGCCAGCCAGTGACGCGCTGCCGCCACCCGAGGCTCGGTCGCATAGCCGAGCCGCTGCAAAGCGTAGGTCATATTGCCGTTCAGGCAGTGCACCGCACCGCTTGCTACCGGTTTATGATGAGCTGAGAAAGCCTCGTTGCTGGCGATGCTGTGGCTCAGGTAATACTCGCACCCTGCGCGCACTCGCGGCTCGCTTGGATCGGCGCCGAGTTCGGCCAGGATCAATAGCGACCACGAAGTGGCGCGGTATTTGGGCGAGTAGCCGCCCCCCGGTTTCACCCAGTAGCCGTCAGGATGCTCGGCCTCCAGGATGGCCGGGACCGGGCCGGACCGCATGATGGCCGACCGCGCCTCATGTAGCCGTCAGTCCGACTTGGCCGCACCCAGCAGGTCCCGCAGAGTGAAGTAGCGCACGCTCGGATTGTCATCGTCTTGCTCCAGCAGCCAATCGAGCGCGTCGGTCTGGATTGTCTGCTTCACGGCAGACCCTCCCGGCGCATGCTGTCGGGTGGCCGATCTCGTCGCTGAGCCGGCCACTGGCACGCTACTCGGTTTTCATTCCACATGCTGCAACAGAAGCTCCAGAAAGCGATCTCTGGCCTGTCGTTCCAGCCAGGGGATGTGGCCGCAGTTCTCCAGCATGACGAACTCGAAATCCGAGATGTGTTCACCTAGCGGGCGCTCGACGCCGGCCGCCGGGTGCGGATCGTAATCCCCGTGAATGGCGACGACCTTGCAACGGACCTGCTCGGCGATCCTCAGCAGCTCACCCGAAGCGCGCAGTTCCCGGGCCTCGCGCCACAGGAACTCGTTTTGCTGCGCGTCGACTTGCAGCAAGCCGGTGTCCAGCGTGAGCGGATCGAAGGCGTCGGCCTGGTCGTACAGAGCACCCAGCTCGCGCCATGCAGCCTGGTTGCCGCCAACCTCCGCCCGTTTGACCTTCTCCATCAGGGCACGGGCACGCGCCCGGTCATCGTCCGGCAGCCGCGCCAGCCGGATCGGTTTGATCCTCTCCGCCGCGATCGGGTCGAAGACCGCGCTGGCGACCAGGACCAGCTTGCCGATCTGATCGGGGAATTCGGCTGCGAATAGCAGAGCGAGCATCGCGCCCCAGGAGTGTCCGACGAGCACGACCGGCGGGTCGGCTTCCTGCCCCAACAGCGCGGTCAGCTCGCCTTTCAGTCCCTCGATCGACCGGGCGAGCTGCAAGTGCTCTAGGTTTGAGATGCTCGCCTCGGATAGCAGCTCCGCCAGCGGTTCCATCGTTCCCGGCGCGCCCGGGCCGCCGTGGATCAGCACAGTTTTGAAAGGTGGGGCGCCGTATTTCCTGTAAGGGGGGATCACCGTCGAGCCAGATCGACATCCGGCATGCTAGCATACCGCACCCGCTTGCCAAACCTATTGCCAGCCGGATCAGATCCAGCCCAATTCGCTGAACTCCGGCAGGTAGCCCCAATATAGCCACCATCCCGCGAACAGCAGCACGGCCAGCAGGTGCGCCAACCCGAAGAACCAAAGCGTCGAGCTGTCGACGCGGTGCCGATACCACCGAGCTGCGAACCAGGCCCCCACCAAGGCTGCGAACGGGATGCCAATCGGTGCGGTTTGGCCCTCGATCACGATAATGAAGGTCATCAGCCCGTAGATCACCGCGGCCACGACCACGACCCAATCCAGCCGACCAGCTCCGGGAAGTGCCCCCTGCAGGGCGGCCCACAGGACCAGCGCGGTCAAGCCGAAAACCCCCAGGTGCCACAAATAGTGGCTGAGCACCTCGTCGTAGAAGCTGGTGAGTTCGTAGGCGTCGGTCCCGGCCGCACCCTCGAGTTGGTGCCCGATCGAGTTGGCGGCCAGGTGCATACCATGGCCGAGCACCCACAGCGCAGCCACGACCAGGAAGACGACCGTGGCCCGGCCGCGCGACGGCCGATCGGTGGCTGCGGTCCACAGTCCCCAATACAGTGGGATCAGGATTAGCGGCGTAAGCAGATCAAACGCGTCGCCGATCTTCATCAACGGATAGCCGGGCAGCTGAGCGGACAGCACGGCCGGGCCGACGAAGAAAACGGCGAAGGCCAGCGCGAAAACCAGGAACCTGGATGACTTCATTCTTCACTCCTTGGGAGAACCTCCGGCGCCGGGGATAGAATCGCCGCAGGGGTAGGCTCGCAGGCCGTCAGCCAAAGCACCGCCAGACAGACGAACGCCTGCCGAGCGCATCGAGAATGGGACTTGACCGATGGCCCTTCAGCCATCATCAATCGGAAGGAAGAGGTGGGGAGGCATCGCCTCCCCACCTCTTCCTTTACACGTCATATCGCAACGCGACACAGTTCACGGATGCTCAGTGAAGCCACATAGGTAGTCCCACCTGGCGTCGCGGTTGAAGAACTGAACCAGGTCGTCAACCCCAAACATCTGGGCCGAGCCGGCCGTCTCTCCATTCCAGAAGACATCCACGGTGAAGCTATCGAAGTGCTGGTCCGCCTCATCGTTGGTCATCGAGAAGTCGTTGACCCAGCCCCACACCAGGCGGGTCGGTTGATCGGGATGGATCGCCGGGACCACCTCACAGGTCTCGCCGGTCCAGGCCTGCAGCGGTCTATCGCCCCACGGCCCAACCAAGACGTACCCGTCGTAGAGTTGGGCGCCTGAGGACACGGTCAATGGTGGAGGGGTCGACTGGCCGCTATCCGTGTAGGGTTCGGAGAAGGCCCAGTTGAAGTAGTAGCTGTGCACTCCTTCCGACCAGAAGCCGGCCGGCAGGTCGTGGATCCACGATGTTGTCCAGTGCTCGGCGTGGAACGCGTTGGCCACCCAGTGTCCATCGGGCGTAGAGTAGCTGACC
>CAZJUE010000214.1:0-4836 GCA_964549025.1 uncultured Anaerolineaceae bacterium
GGAGCGCTGAAAGACCAGTGCGCGAATCCAATCCAGCTCCTGCTGCAACTCTGAAACCGCCACGGGCCAAGTGTATTCGAGAGCCTGGGCCTTGTCCATTCATCGGACGTCGACGGGGTATACTTCGCGAGATGCGCACCAAGGATCACGCATGAGACTCTCGATCCTGCAAGAAAACCTGGCTCGCGGCCTGACCACTGTGTCACGTGCGGTTTCGCCGCGCAGCACCTTGCCGGTGCTGGCCAATGTGCTGGTTGCCACCGAAGACGGCCGCTTGCGGCTATCAGCAACCAATCTGGAGCTTGGCATCACAACCTGGATCGGCGCCAAGATCGAAGATGAGGGCTCAACTACCGTGCCGGCCCGCACCTTTGCCGACCTGGTCAACACGCTGCCCTCCGACCGGGTGGAGATGGAGCTCACAGTTCGCACCCAGACGCTCAACGTCCGCGCCGGTACCTTCAACAACAACATCAAGTGCATAGACGCCCAGGAATTCCCACCGATGCCACCCGCTGAGCTGGACGATGGCTTTGAGCTCAATATGGACGAACTGCGGGAGATGATTTCCCAGGTCACCTTTGCGGCCTCCAGCGACGACGCCCGTCCGGTGCTGACCGGGGTGCTGATCGAGGTCGAAGGTGGGTCGATGACGCTGGCGGCAGCGGATGGTTTCCGGCTGTCGGTGCGCACTGCCCAGCTTTCGAACGGTCCCAGCGAGCCGCTGCGGGCCATCATTCCGGCGCGGGCGCTGTCCGAGTTGGCCCGCATCGCCGACGACGAGGTTGAAACCGTAAGCATGATCCTGCCAGCCGATCGCAGTCAGGTGATCTTTCGCGGCCGCGATTTTGAACTGGTGTCCCAGTTGATCGACGGGGCCTTCCCAGATTACAAGGGCATCATCCCCAACAGCTTCAACAGCCGCACGGTGGTGGCCACTCCGAGCTTCTTGAAGGCCTGTAAAGCCGCCGACATTTTCGCCCGGGAGGCGGCCCACTCTGCTCGCCTGAATATCAAGCCTGGCGACAACGGCGCGCCCGGGACGGTGGAGGTAGCCGCCACCGCCGCCGAGACCGGCTCAAACGAGGTCACGGTGGATGCCAACATCGAAGGCGAACCGATCGAAATCGCCTTCAACGTGCGCTTTTTGGTCGATGTGCTGAGCGTCATCGATTCCCCCAACGTAGCGCTGGAGACCTCCGGGCCAGCGGCGCCCGGCGTGATCAAGCCGATTGGGCGTGAGGACTTTCTCCACGTCGTCATGCCGATGCACCTCGGCCGCTAGCGCGGCCCTCAACCCCGTGGCTACCCCACCTGAGGACTTCCCCAAAGTCCTCACCCTGCTGCTCGAGCTGCACGAGTATCCGATCTCGGCGCCGCAAATCCGTGAGCGCATGCGCGAGGAACTGTTCAGTCGCGGGGTGATCGCCAAAGAGGCCTTTGAGGCCGAGGTGCGGGATAAGGCGATCCAATCACAGATCCGCGAGGGCTTGCGCGATCCGGAGGACCAGGAGCCACCGGACGTATGGATGAACCGGCTGCGTATCACCCGCGACAACCTGACCGACTTTTACTTCGCCTACAACCTGCCCCACGAACTATTTGAAACCCTGGTTCGGGAAACGTTGGCCCATCGCGGTCAGGCCGATGAGGTGATGCTGACTTTTCATCCTGAATTGGCGCCCTGGGACATGCTGTTTGCGCAGGGTGCTGCGTTCGAGGCGCTGCCGGACGACCAACGTGCCGCCGTCGAGCACCACCTGCAGGAGATCAAGGTCGTGCTGATCAAGTCGATGATCAGCGACCACCTACAGTACGTGGGCATCGCCAAGGAGTGGTTTTCGATCGACGACCTGAAGGCCGTCCTCAAACGGCGGATCGGCCGCGGCAAGATCGGTGGGAAAGCTGCTGGCATCGAGCTGGCGAGGCGCATCCTGAATCGGTCATTGGACTCCTCACTGCAAGAGCGCTTGCGCTTTCCCCGCTCCTGGTTCTTAGCGGCAGACGTCTTCTACCGGTTCACCCAATTCAATGAACTGTTCGAGTTTGCCAACCAGAAGTACAAGAGCGAAGAGGAGATCCGCCAGGAATACCAGGACATTCGCGCCCGCTTCGAGCAGGGACGGTTTCCGGAGGAGTACATCGAGCCGCTGCGATTGGTGCTGGAAGAGCTCGGCTCGACCCCGGTCATCGTGCGCTCCTCAAGCCTGCTGGAGGACTCTTTCGGGTATTCCTTCGCCGGCAAATACGAGAGCATCTTCTGCGCCAACCAGGGCAACCCCACCCAGAACTTGCGCCAGCTGCTCAAGGCCATTACCGACGTGTACTCCGGGATCTACAGCCCGGATGTGCTGTTGTATCGGCGCCAAATGAATCTGCTGGACTACGACGAGCGGATGGCGGTCCTGATCCAGGAGGTCCCCGGCCGCCAGCACGACCACCGCATTTTCCCCGACGCCGCCGGCGTGGCTTTCTCGCAAAACCAGTACCGCTGGACCCCCAAGATCGACCGCTCCGCTGGCTTTATGCGGCTGGTATGGGGCCTGGGCACTCGGGCGGTCGATCAGGTCGGCAATGACCACCCTCGCCTGGTAGCCCTCAGCCACCCTGATCTGCGGCCGGATCGCGACCCCGATCGGATCAAACGCTACTCGCAGCGCTACGTGGACCTGATCGACTATCAGGCGGATGGCATGCGAACCCTGCCGGTGGAAGAGGTGCTCTATGGCGACCTGCCACACGTGCGCTGGATCGTGCAGCGATGGGTGGACGGCGGGCTGCAGGACCTGGTGAGCCGGCCGATCGGGATCTCAACCGATCAGCTGGTTGTGACCTTCGACGGTCTGCTGCGCAACACCCGTTTCCCCGCTGACCTTTCGACCGTACTGCAGACGCTCGAGAACGCCTACCACCGTCCGGTGGATGTCGAATTCCTGACGATGCTTGAGCCTGACCCGTCCGAGCCGACGGTTTACTTGCTGCAGTGTCGGCCGCAGAGCCGAATGGAACTTGAGCAGGCTGAACTGCCGCAGAACGTGCCGGAGGAACGGCGTCTGTTCGTCAGCCGCCGACTGATTCCCGATGGTCGGGTGAGCGACGTCCGCTATCTGGTTTTCATCGATCCCTTCACGCTCCCGCCTGCGTTTGGCGCACAGCAGCGCGCCGAGCTAGCCCGACTGGTGAGCCGCATCAACGCTCGCCTGGCTGACCAGCGCTACATGCTATTGGGCCCCGGCCGCTGGGGGAGTCACAATCCTGAGCTGGGCGTTCCGGTCGGCTACGGGGACATCTACCGTGCGCTTGCGCTGGTAGAGGTAGTTCCCGACAGCCAGGCGCCCGAGCCATCCTACGGAACCCACTTCTTCCAGGATCTGGTGGAGGCCGGGATCTACCCGTTGGCAGTTGCGTTGGGGGACAACGGAGATGAGTTCAACCGCCAGTTCTTCGATGATGCGCCGAACTGCCTGACAGATTTGCTGCCAGAGGAGACGGCGTGGGAGTCGTTGGTCAAGATCATCGAGCTGCCGGATTCCGAGCGGGCCGAGCTGGTGATGAACGGCACAGCCGGAAAGGCGATTGCTTTCCTACGGTCTGTGCAGGGCTAGCAGCCGCACCGCGGTTACAGCATTGCTACGGCAACCGCGGTACGGTGGGCGGGCTTCCGGCTCATGCTGCGGGCAAGCTGGTTCTCCGGGCCTGGGCAGACCCGCCGATTGAATTCCCTGAGGCGATCAGTTCCAGAAGGGCCGCTCGCCGCTGCCCCAACCGTGCTCACCCAGCAACGGCACAAAAGCCACCGGGGCCACCCGACGGCGCTTGAAATCGCCACTTTCTGATCTCTGCCAGAGCTCGAGAATCTGACCCTCGTGCCCGCCCACCGGCACCACCAACCGCCCACCGACGGCCAGTTGCTCCTTTAGCGGCTCCGGCGCGCGTGGTGCGGCGGCAGCCACCACGATGCCCTGGTAGGGAGCGTGCTCAGGCAATCCGTTTGACCCATCTTGCTCGTATACCCTTACGTTCTCGAAGCCCAGGGCTTCCAAGCGTTTGCGCGCCGCCTGAGCCAGTTCTGGAATGCGTTCGATGGTGTGCACCACCGCGGCCAGCAGGGAGAGCACCGCCGCCTGATAGCCCGAACCGGTGCCGATTTCCAGCACAGTTTCGCCGCCCCGCAGCTCGAGCATCTGGGACATCAACGCCACGATGTATGGTTGCGAAATGGTCTGGTCGTGCTCCAACCGTACCGGGCCGTCGTCGTAGGCCCGGCGGCGCTGGCGGCGCGGCACGAACTCATGTCGCGGCACCTCGCGCATCGCCTGCAGCACTCGTTGGTCGGTGATATCGCGACCCAGGAGCTGCTCGCGCACCATCCGCTCTCGCTCCCGCGCGTATTTGTCCTGTTTGGCCGACATGCGCTGATGCGATTATAGCGGCAGCCAAGCCGGCGGAAGATTCACGGTATGATTGACCATCGATACTGCCCAGGCGCGCTCCCGATCCGGCTGCCACTTCCGGCTGGTTTCGAACCTGCGGCGCAGCGGTCGAGTATCCTGAACGACCCCTGTGATCCACATTCGCAATAGGCGTGCCCCCTTCTATGGATGTCCCGTACCGCGAAGCTAACCCGCTAGCCCGCCTATTCTCTGGCCGGCGCGGACGCAGATGGCGCGAGTATCTGACCGCCTACGGCCTGGTGGCTCCGGCGCTGCTGCTGATCTTTACCTTCGGCATCTTCCCGGTCGGCTTTGCCCTGTACGTCAGCATCCACAAGTGGTTGATCATCCGCAGCGATTTTCGCGGCCTGATCAACTACGTCGATATCGTCGATAACTTCGC
>CAZJUE010000215.1:0-4823 GCA_964549025.1 uncultured Anaerolineaceae bacterium
CCAGGGGGTGCGGTTCACCGTTCGCTGCATCGAGCAGATGCAGGGCGGAGAGGTCTTCGTGCCCAAGATCCCGACCATGCGGGTGGTGGATCTGGCCCAGGCGATCGCTCCAGGAGCGGAACTCGAGTTCATCGGCATCCGGCCAGGCGAAAAGCTGCACGAGACGCTGGTTTCCGAAGAGGAGGCCCGCCACTCGGTGGAGCTGGAAGACATGTACGTCGTGCAGCCGCCAGGAGCGCTGTGGTTTGGCCACGAGTGGGAGCAGAGCGGCGAGCAGCTGGGAGATGGTTTCCGCTACACCAGCGACGGCAACGGACACTGGATGACTGTGGATGAGCTGCGCGACATGGTCGCGCCCTACCTGGAGCAGTAGCTTTGGCGCGTGTGCTGATCACCGGCGTGAGCGGATTGCTGGGCAGTTACCTGGCGCTGGCAGCGCGCCAGCGCCACCAAGTGTTTGGCGTCTACCATCGCCACCCGATCACGCTGGAAGACGTGCGTACGGTCGGCGCGGATCTCTCGCAGGCGGGCGCCGCCAGAGAGTTGGTCGAGACGCACCGTCCCGATTGGGTCGTGCACTGCGCGGCGGCGACCGATGTCGATCGCTGCGAGCGGGAGCCGGATTGGGCTCGGAAGCTGAATGTGGAGATGTCCGAATTTGTCGCGGGTGCATGCAACGATGCCGGCGCCAGGCTGGCCCACATCTCGACCGATGCCGTGTTCGATGGGCAGACGGGCGACTACCGAGAGCACGATCCTGCCGAGCCGATCAACGTCTACGGTCGGACCAAGTTGGAAGGTGAGCGGGCCGCGTTGAGCGCAGATCCGGAGGCCTTGGTGGTGCGCACCAACCTGTTTGGCTGGAGCCCGGATGGCAGGCGCGGGCTGGCGCAGTTCTTCGTTGACCGGCTCGAAGCCGACCAGGCCTGTCCAGGTTTCACGGACGTCACCTTCTCACCGCTGTACGCTTCCGATCTGGCAGAAGCGGTGCTTGGCCTGCTGGAACGCGGCGCGAGCGGCACGATGCACTTGGCAGGCCGCACCTGCCTGAGCAAGCACGAATTCGGTGTACGTCTGGCTCGGATGCTAGGACTGAATCCGCAGCTGGTCGAGCCCGCGAGCGTCGATGAGTTGGGTCTCGTGGCGACGCGCCCCAAGCGCCTGTGTTTGGTCAGCGATCGGGCGGAGCAGGCCCTGGGCGCGGAGCTGCCTGAACTCGATTCAGGTCTGAAGCGCCTGGCAGGAGAGCGTGAGACGTGGCGCGCCGTGCGCAGGAGCTCGCCGGAGGTTGCCCATGACTGAGATTTCGATTGCTGGTCGTCCGATCGGTGGTAGCCACCCAACCTATTTCATCGCCGACATTGCGGCCAATCATGACGGTGACCTTGAACGGGCTAAGATGCTCGTTCGGTTGGCTGCGCAGGCCGGCGCGAACGCAGCCAAATTCCAAAACTTCCGCGCTCCGGAGATCGTCAGCGACTACGGTTTCACTCACATGGACGGCCAGGTCTCGCATCAGGCCAAGTGGAAACGATCAGTTTTCGAGGTCTATCAATCAGCCTCGATCCCGTTCGAGTGGTCGGTTGAATTGGGGGAGGAGTGCTCAGAAGCTGGCATTCACTACTTCTCCTCGCCCTATGACTTTGAGGCGGTCGACCAGTTGGAAGCCTATTTCCCGGCGATCAAGATCGGATCCGGTGACATCACCTGGATCGAGATCGTCGAGCGCATCGCCTCCAAGGGCAAACCGGTGCTGCTGGCCACCGGCGCCTCGGACATCGGCGACGTGCAGCGGGCGGTGAACGCCATCCTGGCCATCAATCACGAGCTGGTGTTGATGCAGTGCAACACCAACTACACAGCCAGCTTGGAAAACTTCGATCACATTCACCTCAACGTTCTGAAGACCTACGCTGAGATGTGGCCAGATCTGGTGCTTGGCCTATCAGATCACACGCCGGGCCACGCCACCGTGCTCGGCGCGGTCACATTGGGAGCGCGGGTGGTCGAGAAGCACTTCACCGACGACACTGGCCGCGACGGGCCAGATCATCCCTTCTCGATGGATCCGAAATCGTGGCGGGAGATGGTCGACCGGACACGAGAGCTCGAGCGGGCGCTGGGTGCGGGCGAGAAGTTTGTGGCTGGCAACGAGCAGGAGACGGTGATGGTGCAGCGGCGTTGCCTGCGAGCGGCGCGCGACATCCGGCCGGGTGAGCAGCTGACTCGCGAGATGATCGCCGTGCTGCGGCCTGCGACACCGGGCGCAATTGCTCCCTTCGAGGTTGATCAAGTCGTGGGGACTCAGGCGCTGACCGAGATCCCGGCCGGAGAAGCACTGCGCTGGACGATGCTTGGGGAATGACCGCAAGCAGGGAAGTCGGGCCAAGGTGGAGTCTCTTGAGGCGCTCGGTGCAGCCTGACCAGCGATCGCGGCGTGGCGCGCAGGGCTTTTAGGTGCGAGTGATGTACTTCTCACAGGATTACACCCCGCACGACCATCGATTCCTCGAAGCGTTGGCAGGTAGCGAGAACCAGGTGCACTACTTGCGATTAGAGGACCGCGGCCGTCAGCTTGAGGTCCGGCCAACCCCCAGCGGGATCGACTCGATCGACTGGTGGGGTGGACGGCGCCAGGTGCGCTGGTGGGATTTCCCGCGCGCACGCCGCGAACTGAGGAACGTGCTTGAGCGTGTGCGGCCCGATCTGGTACACGCCGGGCCGTTGCAGGGGCCGGCGCTGCTGACCGCCGCGACCGGATTTCGTCCGCTGGTCAGCATGTCGTGGGGATCTGACCTGCTGGTCGGTGCTCGTCAAGGATTCGGAAAATGGGCCGCCGGGTTTGCGCTGGCGCGCAGCGAGGTCTTGATTTGCGACTCGCAGGCGGTTCAGGATCGGGCCCTACGGCTCGGTATGCGCAGTGGCGCGGTGGTGCGTTTCCCCTGGGGTGTGGATCTTCAACACTTTGTGCCTGACGGGGACAACCTGCTGCGTCAGCAACTCGGCTGGGGCGACCGATTGGTGCTGATCTCGACCCGCGCCTGGGAGCCGATGCTGGGCGTCGACCAGCTGGTACACGGTTTTATTCAGGCTGCGCATCAAATTGGCGAGTTGCGATTGTTGTTGCTTGGGACCGGCAGCATGGAGGCCGAGCTGCGGTCGCTGATCGCCACTACCGGGATGCAGGATCGGATCCACCATGCTGGTCAGGTCGAATACGAGGAGCTTCCGAGTTACTACCGCGCCGCCGATCTCTACATCAGCGCTTCTCACAGCGATGGCAGCTCAGTGTCTTTGATGGAGGCGATGGCCTGCGGTTTACCGGCGCTGGTATCCGACATTCCCGGCAACCGGGAGTGGGTCGAGCCGGAGGTCAACGGTTGGTGGTTCCAGGACGGCAACACCGCTGGCATGGTTGACCAGCTGGTCGAGATCGCCGGGCGCCGCGAGCAACTTGCTGCTATGCGGATCGAGGCCCGGCGGATCGCCGAAACGCGGGCGGATTGGTCAGTGAACTCTGGCCGCATATTTCAAGCGTATGAGCAGGCAGTGCGCGAGGCGGCGGCGTGAATACCGGCTCAGCCTCCACTGGCGAGACGAGGGTCGTAGCCGTAATCCAGGCTCGCATGGCCTCGACGCGACTGCCGGGCAAGGTGCTTGCGGATATCGCCGGTGCGCCAATGCTGGTTCGAGTGGTCACGCGCGCGGCGCGCGCCGCGATCCTGGACGAAGTGGTGGTGGCGACCAGCGACAATCCGGAAGACGACGCGGTAGCTGAGGTCTGCGAGCGACACGGGTTCGAGTGCTTCCGGGGGTCGGCGCTGGATGTGTTGGATCGGTTCGTCGAGGCGGCCCGGACCTATGATGCGGAGGTCATCGTCCGACTGACCGCCGACTGCCCAATCATCGATCCAGAGCTAATCGACCGAACCGTGCAGACGATGTTGGATCGGGGAGTTCGGTTCGCTGCCAATCGTCTGCCATGGGATCGAACGTTTCCAATTGGATTGGACGTCGAGGTGTGCAGCCGGGAGGCGCTGGAAGAGGCCGGCCATAACGCCAAAACGCCCCAACAGCGTGAGCACGTGATGCCTTACTTGTACGAGGGCGCCTCGCCCGCGGAGGTCGTGCTGGTTCGACATGACGAAGACCTCAGCCACCTGCGCTGGACGGTCGACGAGACCGCAGATCTGGAACTGGTGCGGCGCATCTACGCCGCTTTCGACGGGCGAGATGACTTCACCTGGCAGGAGGTGCTCGATTTGGTGCGGTCCGACTCGGACCTTCGCGCCGTGAATCCGGACGTAAGGCAGCGGGGGTTGGAGGCCTCCACTTGAGTGACGTGCATTCACCGCCCGTCAGCCCCATGAGTTCCCATCGAATGCCGACCTCAAGCTCCCGACGACCATCCTCTCTGGAGGACCCAGGCCCCCGATGCTGACACTGTTTACCGTTCCAAAGCCTTTTGAGGGCAGAATCGACGCCATTCAGCGGAATGCGTTGGGATCCTGGAAACGGCTTGGGGAGCGGGTCGAGGTGCTGCTGATTGGCGATGAGCGCGGCATGGAGCGGGCCGCCTCGGAATTTGGCTATCGGCACCTTCCGCAGGTTGAACGCAACGTTGCTGGCACGCCACGGGTGGATTCGGCCTTCGAGCTGGCGCGCCGGCACGCGACCCACACGGTCCTGGGCTATATCAACACCGACATCATCCTGCTTGAAGGGGTCCTGCCTACCCTGAGAATGGTGCAGCAGCGGTTTTCCGAGTTCTTGATCGCTGGCCAGCGATGGGACCTGGCGGTGGACGGCCGGGTCGACTTCCG
>CAZJUE010000216.1:0-4814 GCA_964549025.1 uncultured Anaerolineaceae bacterium
TCTGGTTCCGATAGCGCTGGCAGCGATCGTCGCCTTCCAGATCTCGGCGCAGTACCTGGCCGATCTGTTCGAACTGGAATCGGTCGGCATCGCCTCACGCTACCTGCTGGGTTCGGTGTTGGGAATCCGCTACCCGGTGCTCACCATCGACAGCGGCCAGGTGCAGGAGCTGGACCGGAGCTCGCCGCTGCTTCGGATAGGCGGTCCTGGCTACCTGAACCTCCATCTGGGATTCGCGGCGGTCTTCGAGACCATCGACGGCGAACCGCGCATCTATGGGCCCGGCGCGGCCCAATCGCGCTTCTTCATACAGGGCTTCGAGCGGCTGCGCGACGTGATCGACCTACGCGACCAGCTGCGCGAACTGGACGAGGTGCGCACCACCACCAAAGACGGCATCGTGGTGCACGCTCGCGATGTGCAGATCGTATTTCGCGCCTACGCCGGCTCCAGCCGGTCGCCGGGCAGCCGCTATCAAGCCGACCCGCGCAGCGTGCTGAGCCTGGTTTACGGTGGGATTGCGGGGGAGTCCGGCCTGGCTCACTGGACCGAGAAGCTGCCGGAATTGGCGCGCCGGGAACTGCGGTCCTTCGTAGCCAGCCGGACCCTGGAACAATTCCTGGCGCTGCCTGAACAGGCTGATCCAGGCGCGCCGTCCGATGGTCGCCAGATGTCGCTACACATTCCACGTCGGCAGCTCACCGCCAGCTTTCACACTCCCGAACGACAGCAGCGGCTGAAGGACCTCGGACTGGAGTTGGTATGGGTCGGCGTCGGAACTTGGGAGGTGCGCGACGACCAGATCGCCTCCAGCGAGCGGGAGCTGGCCGCCGGCCAAACGCTGACCGGGACTGCCCGCGACCAATCACGTGCGCGCCGACTGCGCTCCCCGGAGCACCTGGCCAGGGAGCGCGAGCTGCGCTCCTTTGCGCTGACCCGCGAGTCGGTGGCCGAATTGATTGCGGTATGGAACGAGGGGCAGCTGGCCGAGCGATACCGCTGTTTCGAATTGTTAGAGCGCTTCAAGCGGCGCCTGCTTGCACTGCAAGACCGGCTTGCCGAAGCGCAGCGGCTGGACCCGACGCTGTCCATTGAGTTGGAACTGCCCGAGCGCTTTCAAGAGGTACTTTTGCACCTCGAAGCGCTCACCGACCGCAGCCCCACCGGCTAGCGAGGAGCGAGCGCGCGGTGCAAGAAACCCGCGAAGGACCGGTGCTGGTGATCGGCTCTGCCGGCGTGGATTTGGTCGGCCGAGCTGCCAGCCCGCTGCAGATCAAGACCTCCAATCCGGGGGAACTGCGCCTTTCAAACGGTGGCGTAGCGCGCAACATCGCTGAAAACCTGGCCCGGCTGGGCGCGGAGGTGCTGCTGGTCAGCGCGGTCGGCGACGATCCCCAAGCTGTTGCGCTGCTCGATCAGGCAGCCGCGGCCGGAGTCAACGTCCAGCATGTACGATCGGTTGAGGGTGCCGCAACCGGCGCTTACCTGGCGGTGCTTGATTCGGACGGCAGCCTGCACCTCGGGCTGGATGACATGAGCGTGATTGGCAACCTGACGCCCGACTATCTGTCCGAACTGGATCCGTTGTTCGGCGAGGCGTCAGTGGTTGCGGTGGACGCTAACCTGCCGCCGGAGTCACTGGGGCTGGTGGTCGACTTTGCCCAGCGCCACAAGGTCCCGCTCGCCGCCGACCCGACCTCCACCAGCCTGGCAGTCCGGCTGATGCCGCATCTCGAAGACTTGTGGTTGGTCACGCCCAACGAGCCCGAAGCAGCAGTGCTGTCGCCGCATGAGGTTCCGCACGCCGACGTCAATCGGGCGCTGACCGCCGCCAAGCATCTGGTATCGGCCGGAGTCGAGATCGCGGTGATCACTATGGCCGAATTCGGACTGGGATATGCCTGGGCCGAGGGCAGCGGCCACGTGCCTGCCGTTCGCACCGAGATCGTCGATCCAACCGGCGCCGGCGACGCCCTGACCGCGGCGGTGATCTTCTCGTTGCTCAATGGCATTCCAGTCGACGAAGCAGTGCGGCTGGGGCTGGCGGCGGCCGCCTACACGCTGCGCACCGCGGGCTCGGTGGCCAGCGACCTGTCGCTGGAGCTGCTCTACGACCAGCTTCGCGGACCCGCCAGTGATGCCTCACCGAGTGGCGTCCAGCGCCAGCCGGGGTTCCGCATTCACAAAGTTGCAGCCGTGATCCCTGAATGGCTGCAGGTCCACGCGGAACTGCGCCGCGCGATCGCCAACTCAGCACCGGTGGTGGCGCTCGAATCGGCGGTCGTCACCCACGGCTTGCCCCGCCCGATCAACCTCGAGCTGGCGCGCCGGATGCAGGCCGAAGTCCAGCGCGCTGGCGCCCTGCCGGCCATGGCCGGCATGATCGACGGCGAGCTGATATTGGGGCTGGCCCCCGAGCAAGTCGAGCAGCTCTCGCTGAACGACTCGGCGATCAAGCTCAGCCGTCGCGACCTCGGCCCGGCCCGGGCCGCCGGCCAATCCGGCGGCACCACCGTTGCCGCCACGCTGTTCATCGCACAGGCAGCCGGTGTGCCGGTTTTCGCCACCGGTGGCATCGGCGGCGTCCACCGAGGCGCCAGCGGAGACATCTCAGCCGATGTTCTAGAGTTGGCCCGCAGCCGGCTGGTGGTGGTGTGTTCCGGAGCCAAAGCGATCCTCGATCTGCCGCGCACGCTGGAAGCGCTGGAAACCGCTGGGGTGGCTGTCGTCGGATACCAGACCGACCATTTCCCAGCCTTCTACGCCCGCTCCAGCCAGCTCCCGCTGGCCCATCGAGCCGAGGACCTGGATCAGCTGGCGGCCGTAGCCAAGGCGCACCTGCAGCTCGGCGTCGGGAGCGCGCTGCTGGCGTGCGTTCCCTGTCCGGATCAAGAGGCCCTGGCGGCGGAGGAGCTCGAACAGCTGCTTGTACAGGCCGAGCAGCGCGCTGCCGAGGCCGGCATAAGCGGCGCGGAGCTGACCCCCTATCTGCTTGCCCAGGTCGCAGAGCTGAGCGGCGGTCGGGCGCTGGCAGCCAACCTGGCGCTGCTTCGCAACAACGCCCGAGTAGCGGCCGAACTGGCGGCAGCCATCGCTTGAGGCCCTCTCACCCCCCGAAACGGGCGCGCGGTGTGATATGTTAGAATGGCACACTTTCCCACAGATGAGTACTGGTGATGGTTGAAGTAACGATCGACAGTATTCGAGTCAGCCTGATGTCACAGCACCGCATCGTGATCCTCAAGGACGTCGACTCGGATCGATTTCTCCCGATTTGGATCGGCCCGTACGAAGCCGAGGCCATCACCGTCAGCCTGCAGCAGATGGAAGTCTCGCGACCGCTCACCCACGACTTGCTGCGCAACGTACTCAACACGTTGGGCGCCGAGATCCTGCGCATCAATATCACCGAACTCAAGGACGACGTGTTCTTCGCCCGCATCATCATGCAGGTCGACGGGCGCGAAATCGAAATCGACTCGCGACCGTCGGACGCGCTGGCGCTCTCAGTGCGCGCGCACGTTCCGGTGTTTGTGTCCGAAGAAGTGATGCAGGAGGCCGCCTCGGTGCCGGAGGACGAGCTGGACTCGGAGGAGCTGCTCGAACAGAGCGATGAGCGGTTGGAGGTCTTCAAGGATTTTGTCGAAACCCTCGACCTCGATGACATTGAAGGGGATTCGGAGGACTGAATCCTCCCGGTTCTGCCTGCAGCGCAACCCCACAGCATAGGAGCGACCACTCGGCGGGCACTGCCCGCCGGTTTGCCAATTAGCCCATGAGCGACCTACCCCTGCCCCGACCTGCCAGCCCCAACGAAGGCGACGGCCAGGCGCTGCCACACCATCGCGAGGCCGAGGAGGCAGTGCTCGGCTCGGTGCTGGTCAATACCGAGATCTATTACGACGTGGCCCACTTCCTGTCGGCCGACGATTTCTTCCTGCATCGCAATCGCTGGATTTGGGAGGCGTTTGTGGCTTTGCAGGACCAGCGTCTTCCGATCGATCTGCTGACCGTTGCAGAAGAGCTGGAACGACAAGGACGGCTGGATCAGGCCGGGGGGCATGCCTATCTGACCAGCCTGATCAACAACGTGCCCTCCTCGATTCACGGCGAGGCCTACGCCCACCTGGTGGAAGAGGCCGCCACCCGTCGCCGGCTGCTGGAAGCAGCCAACCGCATCGCCAAGCTGGCCTACCAGAGCGACAGCCTGCTGGAAGACGTGGTCAACGACGCCGAGAAGGCAGTTTTCGGAGTCAGCGAGCGTCGGCTGCCGCATCAGTTGCAACCGATCAAGCAGGTGCTCAGCGAGTATTACGACCGCATCGACTACCTGGCCCGCCACCAGGATGAAACCATCGGTGTGCCGACCGGCTTCATTGACTTGGACCGCCTGCTGGGCGGGATGCAGCCCAGCGACCTGCTGATCATCGCCGGCCGGCCCGGCCAGGGCAAATCCGGTTTCTGCATCTCAGCAGCCAAGAATGCCAGCCAGATGCACATGAAGCATGTGGCTCTGTTCTCGTTGGAGATGTCCAACGAGCAATTGGTCCAGCGGCTGATTGCCCAGGAGACCCGCATCAACTCCCAGCGACTGCGACTGGGCGAGATCCACGATGAGGAATGGCCGCTGTTCACCCAGGCGGTCAGCGCGCTGGGGGAAGCCCACATCTATCTGGACGATACCCCCTCGATCAGCCCACTGCAGCTGCGCACCAAGTGCCGGCGGCTGCACATGGAAGTCGGGCTGGATCTGATCATTGTCGACTACCTGCAGCTGATGACCGGAGACACCCGCATGGACAACCGGGTACAGG
>CAZJUE010000217.1:0-4782 GCA_964549025.1 uncultured Anaerolineaceae bacterium
TTGGTGGCGGTGGGCAGCGGCGTGTTGGTGGCGGTGGGCAGCGGTGTGTTGGTGGGCGGCACCGATGTGTTGGTGGGCGGCACCGATGTGTTGGTGGGCGGAGGTGACGTGTTCGTCGGAGCGGGTGTGTTGCTGGGTGTGCTGGTAAGCGTTAGCGTGGCCGTTGGGGTGGGCGTGTCGCTGGGCGTTGGCGTTGGCGATGGGCTGGCGCTGGGAGTGAATGTGGTGGTGGGGGTATGGGTCGGGCTGGCAGTTGGAGTGGGTGTCGGTGGAAGTGGGCTGGGAAGCGTGACGCTGCTGGCGGTGGGCGTCGGGCCGGCTACCGAGATTTCGGGCTTTTCTGGCGGCGACCAAAAGTCGCCAGGTATGAGCTCAGGCGCTACGGGCTGATTGTAGGTCTCTGGGTAGTTCTCCTGATCGCGCAGAAGTTCCTGGACGATGTCGGGTGCGACCGGCCGGAACAGTGTGAATTCCCAGGGGCCGTAGTCTGCCTCCAGGATCGAGCGGGTGTCGGCGTAGGCGGGATTGGTCTGCAGCAGGGCCAACGAGCCGCAGGCGAAGAGAATAAGAGGGATCAGGATCAGCAGGCCCAGCCATCGCGCCCTGTCCCTCAGGCCGGCGAGCGCGCTGTCCTCCGGCCGGGAGGGCCGTGAGGCCTCGCGCAGCAGGGCTTCTTCGCGCAGCTCGCCGAGCTGGATGCCCTGATCCACGGGTTAGATCCCGCTCCAGAACTGATTGATGAGTGAAGTGCGGAGTAATGCCATTGTGCCCACAATTGGCCAATGCTGCGCTCCACTCTGTGACGCACATCGCCGATGCTCCTTTTTGGGGGGACCCGACCGTACCTCTCCAACCTACATCCTCCCCTACCCGGGTCGGGCTTTGGTTGGATTGTTGGTCAGGTGAATGCGGCAGTGCCGCCCACCCCATGTTTGCCCACTGCCTAATCGCGTTTCTGCCTCGCAACCGCCCAGCCCACACAGGGCGGCAAGCGCGACCGCTGATCAGGCGACTTCGACTTCTTCCTGCTGCGCTCCGCCCTCGGTCTGAACTCCCTCCTGCTGCTCGGTCGGCAGCAGAACGGTGAAAGTCGTTCCCAGACCGGGCTGGCTCTCGACATCGATCTTGCCACCATGGCGGGTAACGATGCCGAAGCTGACGGAGAGGCCAAGTCCGGTTCCTTCGCCCTCGGACTTGGTGGTGAAAAACGGATCGAAGATTCGCTGGATGTTCTTCTCCGCGATGCCGATGCCGTTGTCTTGCACGGCGATTGCCACCGCGCCTCCAACTTCACTGAGATTGATTCGGACCGTACCGCCATTCTGCATGGCCTGAATGGCGTTGCCGATCATATTGATCATGACCTGCTCGATCTGCTGCGCGTCGTAGGAGACAATCACCGGATTGCCTGGCAGGTCCAGCTTGACCATCACATTGGATTTGCGGGCCAGATACTCGGTCAAACGAACCGAGGCTTTGATGGTGTCTCGCAGATCGCGGCGCTCGAACTCCGGCGTGGATTGCCGGGCGAACTTAAGCAGGTCGGTCACGATGGTGCTGGCTCGACCAGCACTGTCGCGAATGGTCTTCAACTGTTCCTTGGTGGTCGGATCCAGGCCGAATTCCTCGCCGAGTTCCTCGGCCAGGCCTTTGATGACCGCCAGTGGATTCTTGACATCGTGCACGATGCCAGCAGTGAGTTGTCCGACCGAGGCCAGCTTCTCGGACTGGATCAGCTGCGCTTGGGCGGTCTGCAGCCGGGCGTTGATTTCCTTTAATTCCTCGTTACGCTGTAGCGACTCATCGTACAGCCGGGCCGCCTCGGCGGTGCGCTCGCGCAGCCGCAACGTCATGATGTCGAACGCGCTGGCCAGCTCGCCGATTTCATCGGCCCCGCGCAGCCCAGTGTCTTGGTTCAGGTCACCGGCGGCGACCGCCTGCGATACGCGCCGCAATCGCAGGATTGGCCGGGCGATGCTCTGGGCCAGCAGGTAGCCGACCACGATGGTGGCGATGGTTGCCAGGGTGAAGATCCCGGTGAAGGTGTTGCGGCTGGTCACCATGGTGGTGACGATGAAGTTGCTGGGCAGCGCCACACCCAAAATCCCGGTTTCGTTCCTTCGGATAACCAGCGGTGCGTAGGTGGCTTTGTAATCACGGCCGTAGAGCTCGAAATCCAGCGTGATCGACGGGCTGGTGTCGTTGATCAGCCCGGGGTTGATCTCCAATGCCCTGAAGCCCTCATCGGGCTCGGCGAAGGTGGTTGCGAACACCTGGCCCTCGTTGTCCAACAGAATGAGGTCTGCCAGCGACTGGGCCTTGGTTTCGGCCAGCAGGCTGGCCATGCGGGTGCCGGCCAGCATCACGCCGAGCAAATTGCCGTCGGCATCGCGCACCGGCGCGCTGGTAAACAGGTAAGGCCCGAAGCTGGTTTCCAGCAGTCCGGCAAACTTGTCGCCGAGTTCGTCCTGCGAGCTTTCCAGGATCTGGGTGACAATGTCGAATTGTGAGAAGTCGCCTCCCTCGGAGGTGATGTATTCTCCGGACACAGGATGCCGGGCAAGGGTGAGCACCTCGGTGCCGGACAGATCAAGTACCGTCACCGCCTGGATGTCATTATTGATCGCAATTGGGAACAGCAGATCTTGCAAGGCTTGTGAGTCGCCGGCGTCCATGGCCGAGCCCACACCCTCGGTGAACGCCATCAGCCGCAGGTCCTCCAGGTGCACACGTTCCTGTCGGACGATTCCGTCGGCCGCAACCCTGCTGGCCTCGAACAGCTGGTTAATGAAACGTTCGCGAACGCTGGAGGTCACCAGGTTGGTGATGACGAACACACCGACCATGGCGATCAGTACTGTCAGAATTACGTACGGGATAATCAGCTTGGCGCGCAGGCTGGCGAACAGTGCCACCAACTTGGCCAGCAGCGAAGCTTCTTCCGAGCCAGGCGATGGGCCGTCATCTGACGGACGCTCCAGACTCGTGCCTCCCATTTCTAATTCCATGTCATTTCCATTCGCTTCCAACTCTTGACCCTTGACCTATGTGCGCTCAACCAGCGCGGGCGCCTGCCGATCGAACATCATGATTCGCTGCCCGCCGGCGCGCTTGGCGCGGTACAAAGCCTCATCGGCAGATCGAATGAAATCCTCCGCCGAGGCGTGATCATCTTGCAGCTGGGCGACGCCGCCGCTCACCGAGAACATGTCTTCGTGCTCCTCGCTGGGCTGGATCTTCCCGCAGATCCGCTCGGCGATGCGCCGCGCTACGTTCAGCTCGACCTCTGGGAGCAGGATGATGAATTCATCGCCGCCGAAGCGAGCCGGCATATCTACCCGGCGGATCGAGTTGCGAATGGCATCGCCCACCAGCTTGAGCGCCGCGTCGCCGGCCGGGTGCCCGTAGGTGTCGTTGATTGTCTTCAGGCCGTCAAGATCGAGCATGATGATCGAAAGCGGTCGCTTGTAGCGACGGGCGCGCTCGAACTCGTTGGCCAGTGCTTCGTCCAATTTGTGTCGGTTGTACAGTCCGGTGAGCGCGTCGGTGACCGCCAGCCGCTGCACCTCGGCAAACAATCGGCGGTTTTCGCGCAGCAGGTGTGAGTGCTCCAACGCCCGGCGTACCGTCAAATCGAAATCGGTCAGCGTTTCCAAAGGTTTGGTCAGGTAGTCGTACACGCCGCTGCGCAGCGCTTCGATAGCAGTCTCGACCGTGGCACTGGCGGTCAGGATGACAGCGTGGACATCGGGATCGAGTTCGCGCGCCCGCTGAATAACCTCCAGTCCAGTGTGGCCGGGCATGTACAGATCGGAAACAACCAGGTCGAAGCGCTCGTTCTCCAGCGCCTCAAAGGCCTGGTTCCCATCCTCGACCTCGAGCACCGATAGCCCGATTTTCAGTGCGCGACGCACCAGCAGCCCGCGGAATTGCGGATCGTCGTCGGCGATCAATACCCGGCCGCTAAGGTCACCCTGGGTTTCAGCGCTGTTCATACCTTGACTATGTTTGTCCTTCATATATATACGGATTGGGCGCCAGCTCCTGCCGCTGCCTGGATCGACGGTGTCTGGCTGGTGCCAAATCTCACGAGTCATGTTACAGCAACGGCGTAATGGGCGACCTTTCAGTCGCCATACAGCCCAACCGAGGGCGATCGGCCGCAGGGACGAGGCGAATCTGCGCCGATAAACCTAGAACGAATGTTCTACTCTTCTGGCAGTGACTGTCAGAGGTGTGGGATAGCAGACGCTGCCGTTGTCACAGTCGGCGCGGCTATGGAATCGAGGTAGGCAGTAATTGAGGGTTGGCGGGGAACTGCGAGTACAGCGCCAGCTGCTGGCCGTCAGAGACCAGCTCGATCCATCCGTGGTGCTCGGTCCGCAGCGGCCAGGCGGCTGGCTCGCGAGGGTAGCCGCTGGCGATTGCAATCCAAGCTCGCAAACCATCCAACCACTCGGATTCACCAGGGCTGTGGACCACCAAGGCGGTCGGCTCGGCGAGCTGCAGTGGTTGGTCTTCGGTAAGCGGGTCGGAGTTGGCCAGGATCGCGATGCGCGCCCACCCGTCTACGATCAGCAACGACATGCGGATTTGGTCGCGGTCAATGACCATCAGTTCGGCAGCTTGCGCCAGCTGCAGCCGGTGGCCGCGATCGCCCGCAACGATCTCAACGCCAGCGGCCTGCAGCTCGGCCAGGATGCGCTGATAGGCAGTTCCACCATTGAGGCCTGGAACCAGCGCCGCGCGGATTCGGTAGCGGTCGCTCAAACCGACCAGGCC
>CAZJUE010000218.1:0-4713 GCA_964549025.1 uncultured Anaerolineaceae bacterium
GGCTATCCACTGTACGCCATCGAGGAATTCGTTGAGGAGGGCGTCGCCGGCCACCCCAATCACGTCTTTTTCCTAACCGCCGATGCCTTCGGGGTGATGCCACCAATCTCGCGGCTTTCGCCGGAACAGGCGATGTACTACTTCCTGTCCGGCTACACCTCCAAGTTGGGGGGTACTGAGAAGGGACTGGGAGATGAGCCGCAGGCAACCTTCTCGGCCTGCTTTGGCGAGCCATTCTTGCCGCTGCATCCTAGCCGCTACGCGGAGTTGCTCGGCGAGCGAATTGAGAAACATTCGGCGTCGGTTTGGCTGGTCAACACCGGTTGGACCGGCGGAGCTTATGGAGTCGGCGAGCGAATCGAGCTGCCATATACCCGGTCCATGGTGACCGCTGCACTGCAGGGCGCGCTGGACGGTGTTCAGACGCGGCGTGATCCTGTTTTTGGGCTCGAGGTTCCGGTCAGTTGTCCGGGAGTGCCGGAACAAGTGCTGGACCCACGACAAACCTGGACCGATCAGGCCGCCTACGATCAGCAGGCCGCCCGATTGGCTGAGCGCTTCAACTCCAACTTCGCGCAATATGCTGAGATCGTCTCCTCACAGGTAACGGAAGCAGGCCCGCCGCTTTCGGTGCCCTAGGGATGGCAAGCCTGGTTGAGATCCACGGGCTGCAAAAAACCTATCAGGAAGCCGGCCGCGAACGGGTCGTGCTGCGTGACCTGAGCCTGTCGGTTCGCCACGGCGAGACCTGTGCCGTCCGCGGCCGCAGCGGAAGCGGCAAAACCACCCTGCTCAACCTGATCGCCGGTATCGACGAACCGACTGCCGGCTCGATTCGCATCGACGGCCGCGAGCTCTCCGCTATGGATCCGCAAGAGCGAGCCCGATTTCGGCGCAGCCAATTGGGCTTCGTGTTCCAGTTCTTCAACCTGATCCCCACCTTGACGGTGGAAGAAAACGTAAGCCTGCCCTCCGAGCTCAACGGACGAGGGCGGCCCGAGGCCAGCCAGCGAGCGCAGCAGCTGCTGAAGGCGGTGGGGCTGCTGGACCGACGAGACGACTTCCCGGATCGTTTGTCCGGCGGCGAACAACAGCGGGTGGCGATTGCACGCGCGCTGGCCGAGCAACCGCAGCTGATCCTGGCCGATGAGCCAACCGGCAATCTGGATTCGGCCACCGGCGCTCAGGTGCTTGGGCTGCTGGAGGAGCTGGTTCGTCAGCACGGCGCGACGCTGATTTTGGCCACCCACAGTCACGAGATCGCCGAGGGCGCCGACCGCCAGTTCCACATCGAAGATAACACGCTGGTGGAAGGTACCCGCTAGCCCATGCTGCAACCTTCGCGGCTAGCACTGCTGCGCGCCGGCGTGCGCGATCTGGTCCGTCGTCCGCTGCACAGCTTGCTGATGCTGGCCGGAGTGGCACTGGGGGTAGCGGTGATGGTGGCCATCGATCTGGCCAACCAGAGCGCAAGCACCGCGTTTGAGCTGAGCACTCAGGCGGTGGTTGGGCGGGCGACTCATCGGGTGGTCGGCGGGCCACGTGGGATTTCAACTTCGCTTTACCGCCAGCTGCGGGTGGAGGCCGGCGTGGACCCAATCGCCCCGGTGATCGAAGGCGTGGTCAGCCTGGGTGATCGACCGATCCGCTTGCTGGGAATCGACCCCTTTGCGGAGTTGCCGTTCCGCGGGCGCCTCGGCCAGGCGACCCCGTTCGTGCCTGAGTTCGCCGCATTCTATACCGCTCCAAATCAGGTCATTCTGACCCAGGCCCTGGCGCAGGCGATCGAAGCCGAACCGGGGGATCTGGTGGAGGTCCAGGCGGTTGAACGGGTGGTCGCGCTGGAGGTGCTGGGGGTGCTGAGCCAGCGCGACGGCGTGGAGCTGATGATCATGGACGTCGCCGCCGTCCAGGAATTGCTGGGGATGGAGGGTCGCCTCACGCGCATCGACGTGATCGCCGATGAGGCGACAGCCGAGCAGCTGCGCGCCTTGCTGCCGGCCGGGGTTCGCCTTGAGACCGCCGGGTCCGAGGTGGACACCGCCCAACAGCTGACCTCCGCCTTCACGCTTAACCTCACCGCGCTGAGCTTGCTGGAGTTGGTGGTCGGCATGTTCCTGATCTACAACACCATGAGCTTTGCGGTCCTGCGCCGGAGGGTGGTTTTTGGCACGCTGCGCAGCTTGGGGGTCGGGGGCGGCGAACTGCGGCTGCAGGTGCTCTTCGAATCGGCGGTGATCGGGGCCGCCGGCGTGATCTCCGGCATTTTGCTCGGGTGGTGGCTGTCCCAGGCCGCGGTGGGACTGGTGTCACAGACCATCAACGACTTCTACTTCGTGCTCAGCGTGCGCCAGACCGAATTGAGTGTGGCCATCGCTGTCAAGGCCGCCGCGCTCGGACTGGGCGCGTCGATCGCCGCGGCTGCCATACCTGCCTGGGAAGCCTCTCAGGTGCCGCCGGTCCAGGTGCTGCGCCGCAGCGAATCGGAGGTCCGCGCTCGCGCGCAGCTGCCTGCGCTAGCCCGCATCGGGGTGCTGATGGCGGTCGGCGGGACGTTGGTTTTCTTGGTCTCGACGCGCTCACTGCCGGTAACTTTCGGCAGCATGATGATCGTACTGGTCGGACTGGCGCTGACCGTTCCGTGGGCAACCGATCGGGTCTTCACACAGCTATCTCAGCTGAAGCTTCGCTCGTCAACCCGCATGGCGGTGCGGGCAGTGACCGGGCACATCAGCCGCACCGGCCTCGCGGTGGCCAGCTTGATGGTAGCGCTGTCTGTTTCGATCGGAGTCACGTTGATGATCTCGAGCTTTCGCACTACGGTCGAGAATTGGCTGGCGGTGACGCTGCAATCGGACTTGTACGTCAGTTCCCCGACCTCAGCCGGCACCCGGCCGCAAGCCTCGCTGCCGGCCGCGCTCCAGCAGCAGGTCGCTCAGGTTCCGGGTGTCGCTCAGACCGAGGCGCTGCGAGCGGTAATCGTGCGAAGCGACGCCGGCGAACTCCACCTGTCGGCGGTGGACCCCGAACGGGTGCGCGACGCGCGGCTCTATCGGCTCGCCAACGGCACCGCCGACCAGGTGTGGCAGCAGGTCATTGAGGGTGCGGTTCTGGTAAGCGAAAGCCTCACCTTCCGCACCGGAATCCGCGAGCAGGTGACATTGCTTACCGATCGGGGCCAGGTTCGTTTCCCTGTCGCCGCGGTGTTCTACGACTATTCGACCGATCGCGGCACGCTGCTGATGAGTCGCGAGGTATATCAGCAATATTGGGACGACCCCACGATCTCGTCAATCGGGGCGACCGTCGCCTCAGGTCAAACGGTTGCTGAAGTCGTTGACCGAATCCGCCGCCAGCTCTCCGGCACTGGGCTGGAGGTGATCGACAATGCCCAGATTCGACAGGAGGCGCTGCAAATCTTCGATCGGACGTTCGCCATCACCGGCGCGCTGCGCCTGCTGGCGGTGGCAGTGGCGGTGATCGGGGTAGTCAGTGCCTTGATGGCTCTGCAGCTGGAGCGGGCCCGCGAATACGCGACGTTGAACGCGCTTGGCATGGCGCCGGGCGGGCTCCAGCGGCTGACGGTGCGGGAGACGCTTTATCTGGGCGCGGCCGCGGCGGTGCTCTCGATTCCTACCGGCGTGCTGCTGGCGCTGGCGTTGATCCATGTCATCAATGCCCGATCGTTCGGCTGGACGATCTGGCTTTACCTGACACCGCTGCCGTTGCTGCAGGCGCTGGCGGCCGGGGTGGGGGCGGCGCTGCTGGCGGCGGTCTATCCAGCGCTGCGGATTCGACGGATTGCGGTCGCCGCCGCATTGAGCCAGGAATGAGGCCGGGCTTGTCGCCCCAATCCGCAGTTTGATGAGTACGGGCGTACTGGGTCAGAAGTGATGCGGGTTCGATGAGACGGATCGGGATGCTTGCAGTATTGGCCGGACTGGCGGCGGCCGTCCTATTTGTAGTCCGCCCGGCAAGCACGTCACCGCCTCTGGCCGAGCTGGAGCTGGCGCCAGTGGATCAGGCACCGCAATTCAAGCTTGCGCTCGAACCGGCCCAGCTCAGCTTTCCCCAGGATCACGGGGCGCATTTTGATTTTCAGACGGAGTGGTGGTATTTCACCGGCAACCTGACCGCCGATCAGCAGCGCTTCGGCTATCAGCTGACGATTTTCCGTCGTGGCCTGGCGCCGGGCCGCGCACAGCGCCAGTCGGAGCTGGCGAGCAACCATTTGTACTTCGCCCACCTGGCGCTTACCGATCTCGGCCGCGGCGAGCATCGAGCCTTCGAGCGCTTCAGCCGTGAGGCCGATGAATTGGCGGGCGCGGCGGACGACCGCATGCAGGTGTACTTGGAGGACTGGACCATCAACCAGATCGATGGCACCATCCAGCTGCATGCGGCCGAGCAGGATCTGGAGCTGGATTTGACCCTGGCCAGCGCCAAGCCGCCGGTGGCCCACGGACAAAACGGGCTCAGCGCCAAGGGAACCCAGCCGGGCAACGCCTCCTACTACGTTAGCCTCACTCGTCTGCACACCCAAGGCTGGCTTCGGACTCGCGGCGACAGCTACGCGGTCAGCGGCTCCAGCTGGTTTGACCACGAGTGGGGAACCAGTGCGCTCGGCCCGGAGGCCGTGGGATGGGATTGGTTCAGCCTGCAGCTGAGCGATGGCCGCGAGCTGATGTTGTTCCAGCTGCGGCGCAGAGATGG
>CAZJUE010000219.1:0-4685 GCA_964549025.1 uncultured Anaerolineaceae bacterium
GCGCCGGCCAGTGGGGCAGCGCGCTATCGTTGGCTTGCAGCCTGCTGGGATTGGAATGCAAAGTCTACATGGTGCGGGTCTCGTACAACCAAAAGCCGTACCGGCGGGTGATGATGGAGAGCTGGGGCGCCGCCATCGTCCCCAGCCCAAATGAGAGCACGCCGATGGGCAAAGCTTTCCTGGAAGCCGATCCCAGCCACCCGGGATCGTTGGGCATCGCTATCAGCGAGGCGATCTTTGAAGCTGGCACCAACGACGACACGCTGTACTCGCTAGGCAGCGTGCTCAACCACGTGCTGATGCACCAGACGGTGGTCGGGTTAGAAGCCCAGCGCCAGTTCGAACTGGCCGACGACCAGCCGGACGTGCTGATCGGCTGTATCGGCGGCGGCAGCAACTTCTCCGGGTTCGTGCTCCCGTATGTGCGCGACAAGCTGGTGAACGGGGCGCAAACCCGGATGATCGCAGTCGAGCCCACCGCATCTCCAAGCTTGACCAAGGGTCAGTACGTCTTCGATTACGGCGACGCGGCACAGGCGGCGCCGATCGCCAAGATGTTCACTTTGGGACACAGCTTCATCCCGGCCCCGATCCATGCCGGCGGCCTGAGGTACCACGGTATGGCGCCGATCGTCTGCGCGCTGTACGACAAGGGACTGATCGAGGCGGTAGCGGTCTCGCAGCTCCCGGTCTTCGAGGCGGCGGTGCAGTTCGCCCGGACCGAGGGAATCATCCCCGCTCCGGAATCGGCGCACGCAGTCCGGGTGGCGATCGACGAGGCGCTGCGCTGCAAAGCCGAGGGCAAATCGGAGACCATCGCTTTCAATCTCTCTGGGCACGGACATTTCGACCTTGCCGCTTACGACGCCTACCTGAAAGGCGAGCTGCAAGACTACGAATATCCGGAAACCCAGGTACGGGCCGCCATGGAGCAGATACCGCAGGTTGAGCTGGCCTAGCGCTTAGGGCGCAGCAACGATCGGTTTGTAGGAGGCCCGGTTTAGGCAAAGCTCCATCTCGTATTCGCTTCCAATGCGGTTCACTACAGGGGGACACCCGCGATCCGGGGGCGCCGAAGGGGCGCCCCCGATCGTTTATGGCTGGAAAATCATGTAGGATGTTGTGCCGCAAGTTGGCTGTCCGCCTGAGCGCAGGGCGACACTGACTTATGAAATCCAAATCTCCTGCCAAGCTTGGCCTGTTCGTTGTCCTACTAGCCGCTGCAAGCTGCCGTTCGGCGGCCGACTCGCCGACGGCGCCTCGGCCGACCCCCACCCGCCCGGTTCCCAGCCCGACGCCTCTGCCGGCGCTGGAGATCACCTCACTCGAAGTTCTTGACGCAGAGACTCCCGGAGAATGGGACATCGTGGGCATTGTCGGAAACCGTTCTGAATCTGCACACGAGCAGGTACGGATTCAACTGAATCTATTCGACTCGCAGGGAACCGGACTGGGAAGCAGCACTACGGTAGGCTTGATCGATCCGCTGCCAGCCGGTGCCCAAACGCCATTTTGGATACGTGTCCGCCTCCCGAATCGGGAGCTTGCCACCGTGCAACCCAGCCTGACCTCTCGGCCGGCCGACGACGTGGTGACCGCAGATCTAACTGTCGCGATTGGCCAACAGTTTGTGACCGCATCGGGAGAACGGGCACTGTTCGGAACCGTGACCAACGACCAGGATGCTGCGGTCCAGGTATCCGGACTTGCACTGCTGGCCATCGCCCCGGATTCCCGTCCGCGAGCGTTGGCCCAGATGCGCATTGGGCCGACGCTGTTGGCCGCCGGCGAAAGCACACCGTTCCTGGCAGTCTCCATGGCGAACCCGGGGCACGTCGAGTGGCGCCCCTACTCCGGCGGCGTAATTGCCGATGTGCCCATCAGCCACGAAGTCGAGAGTTTTGCCCCGCCTGAACTGCACTTCACACCCCAAGGCGCGCCCTACGTGATCGGCGAGCTTGAGATGTCTGGCTCGACTGCCCAGCGCGTGCGATTGTCATTCACCATTCGTGGCCGGGACCGGCTGTTGACCATGGGGAACCTTGAGACCTACGTTCCCTTACAGCCGGGAACGCGACTGGGTTATGCGGCCACCGACTTCCCGGGCGCCATGCTGCGAGGAGTAACTCCAGACACCGAGAACTTGTCAGTCGAACTCAGGCTGGAGAGCATACCCGATAGCAGCGCCATGCTGCCGCTTGCCGCCCGCGTTGATGTATTTCACTCGGTCGGCTCTGCACTCTTCTTGAGAGGCAGCCTGACCAATGAAAATACGTTGAGCGTGGATTTCCCCGCAGTGTTTGTGGAGGTTCGACGCCTGGACGGCGAATTATGGACCGCCGGCTGGGCAGACCTATCCGGTCCGCTGGAGGCCGGTGACCAGCAGGACTTCGTGCTTCAGCTGCCGCTCGATGAAGAGCTGGACCTGGCCACGCTGGAGCTCGACCTGCGCGCCTACGGTACCAGAGCGGAGCAATAGCGGCTTTGATATAATCCTGCCTGCCCCGGGCTCCCGGGGTTTTCTACGCAACTCGCCGACTCGGCGAGTGTTTAGATAACTTGAGGACTTCGCCATGGCAGAAGTAGGGGTCGCAACCAAAGGTGAGCTGATGGATAAGCAGGAGCTGCTGCGCCTGTACCACGAGATGGTATTGGTGCGGCGGCTCGAAGAGGAGTCCGCCCGGCTCTACCAGCAAGGCAAGATCGGCGGATTCCTGCATCTCTATATCGGGCAGGAGGCGGTTGCCACCGGCCTGATCTCAGCCCGTCAGCCAAAAGACCGAGTGATCACCGCCTACCGCGACCACGGTGTGGCGATCGCTTGTGGTATCGAAGCCAAGTCCGTGATGGCCGAGCTGCTGGGCAAAGCCACCGGCATCTCCAAAGGCAAGGGCGGCTCGATGCACCTTGCCGACGTCGACTTGAACTTCTGGGGTGGGCACGCGATCGTTGGTGCTCACCTACCCCTGGCGACCGGCATGGCGCTGGCCGACAAGCAGAACGGCTCGGAAGGGGCGGTGACCATCTGCATGTTCGGCGATGGCGCCACCAACATCGGCTACTTCCACGAAGCGCTCAATCTGTCGATGGTCTGGGATCTGCCCGTGCTGTGGGTTTGCGAGAACAACAATTACGGGATGGGAACCTCGGTTGAGCGGGCCTCGGCAGTTGAAGAGATCCGGCAGAAAGCCGAGGGCTATGCCATGCCGAACTCGCGCATCAACGGCATGAACGTGTTGGATGTGCGAAGCGCGGCCGAAGAGGCGCTGGAATACGTCCGCTCAAGCGGCACCCCCTATTTCCTGGAAGTCGTCACCTACCGCTTCGAGGGCCATTCGATGGGCGATCCAGAACGCTACCGCGAGAGCGACGAAGTCGATAAATGGCAGCTGGACGATCCGATTGGAATCTTCCGCCGGCACCTGGTCGAAGGCCAGCACTTCGACGAGCAGCAGCTCGATCAGGAAGATCAGGCGGTCGAGAAGGAGATTGGTGAGGCGATCGAGTTCGCCGAGTCCAGCCCGGAACCGGAACCCGAAGCGCTCTTCGAAGACATCTACGTGGATAGCTAAATGGCCGAGATCACGATGCGAGAAGCCATCTCCCAGGCACTCTGGGAGGAGATGGAGAACGATGAACGGGTCATCATCATGGGCGAAGAGGTCGGCCTCTGGGGCGGCACCTACGCAGTGACCCGCGGATTCTACGATCACTTCGGTGGCGAGCGGGTGCGCGATACCCCGATTGCCGAGGGCGTGATCGTCGGCGCCGCCAACGGCGCGGCGATGGCCGGCCTGCGCCCGATCGCCGAGCTGATGACGATCAACTTCGCCTTTCTGGCGATGGATCAGATCGTAAACGGCTCGGCCAAACTGCGCTCGATGTTTGGCGGCCAATTCAATGTGCCGATCGTGATCCGGGCAGTCGGCGGTGGCGGGCGCCAGCTGGGCGCCACCCACTCGCAGACCCCGGACGTGGTCTTTGCCCACTTCCCCGGGATGAAGGTGGTTGCCCCGGGAACCCCCTACGATGCCAAAGGGCTGCTCAAGTCTGCGATTCGGACCGATGACCCGGTGATGTTTATCGAGCATGCAACCTTGTATCAATCCAAGGGGGAAGTCCCCGAGGAGGACTACCAGGTGCCGATTGGCGAGTCCAAGGTGCAGCGCGAAGGCCGCGACGCCACCGTGATCACCTATTCCAAGGGACTGCAGCTCACCATGCAGGCCGCCGAGCAGCTTGCCGCAGACGGCATTGAGATCGAGGTGGTGGACTTGCGCTCGCTGCGCCCGCTCGACATGGGGCCGGCGGTCGAATCGCTGCGCCGCACGAATCGGGCCGTGATCGTTGAGGAAGGCTGGGAGTCGTTCGGCGTGGGTTCAGAGGTCGCCACCCGGTTGTACGAACAGGCGTTTGATTACTTCGATGCGCCTATCAAGCGGGTGGCCCAGTTGGAGGTCCCGCTGCCGTACAACCATACGCTCGAACAATCCGCCCTTCCCCAGGTAGAAGACATCGTCCAAGCCGTTCGCGAGGTGCTGTGATGGCGAACGTGGTCAACATGCCCAAGCTCGGCTTCGACATGGCCGAAGGCCTGTTGGTACGCTGGGTGAAGTCCGAGGGGGACCAGGTGGCCAAGGGCGACGTCCTGGCCGAGATTGAAACCGACAAGGCCACCATCGAGG
>CAZJUE010000220.1:0-4672 GCA_964549025.1 uncultured Anaerolineaceae bacterium
AGCGTGCGCACCGTCTCCACCGTCCCACGCATTTCCTGCAGCGCCTGGCGCAGCGCTGCCTCGCGCTGCAAACGCGATTCCAGGGTGGCGGCCTCCGGAGGCGAGAGTTCGCCATCCAGATAAGCCGACAGCTGCTCCCAGTCTGCCGCGGAAATCTTTTCCCAGTCGGTCATCCAATTGACCCACTACTAAGACGCACCGATGCCGGCAGGAGTTCCCCGCTTTCGCGCAAGCACTCCCGCAGTTGGGCACGCGCCCGCGCCAGACGGCTTTTCACGGTGCCCAGTGGCTTGCCGATGGTCTGCGCCGCCTCGCGATAGTCAAACCCCTGCAGATCGACCAGCACTGCAACCGTGCGAAACTCCGGAATCAGCGTGTCCAGACAGCGCTCGATGGCCTCCGCCAGCTCGGCGCGCTGGGCGGCCTGTTCCGGGGACTCGGCTGGTGAGTGCAGTTGAGCGGTCGCACCGCGCTCCTCCATTTGCTCCAAGGAGCTGGCCGGTCGCCGCTTTCGGCGCCGCAGCTCATCGTAGCAAGCGTTGGTCACGATGCGCATCAGCCAGGCCCGAAAGCTTCCACCTCGGTAGCGGTTGAGGGCCTTGAAGGCGGAAATAAAGGCTTCCTGGGTGGCGTCAGAGGCCGAGTCCGGTTCGCCCATGATCCGCAGCGCTACGTTGAACGCCAGCCGCTGATAGCTCAGTACCAGCTGGTTGAAGGCCTCCAGCTCCCCGTGCTGCGCGGCCTGGATCAGGGCAGCTTCGTCCATCGTGCGGTCATGATAACGCTGCGCTGGGGGGCGGGCAAGAACGTCGGCCTGGTGGACGCGAGAGGGGCCGGCTGAACGCCGGCCCCTCAGGCTGGAGAGAAACTGAAGTCGGGAGGGGCTGTTAGCCCTCTACCACATTCACGATCCCAGACATCCCACTGCCTCCCGCTCCACCGTGGAAGCGGCAAAAGTAGGGGAATGTCCCAACTTCCTCGAAGGTGAAGCTGAAGCTCTGCCCGGTGCCCAGCGTGGGACTATTGAAGCTGCCGTCGTCGGCGGTGACCGTGTGAGGCAGCGAACCATCGTAGATCCAGGTAACCGTCGTGCCGACCGGCACCTCAATGACCTCCAGCTCGAAGGAGGTGTCAACTACCATCACCTCCACCACCATGTCGTCCTCGGCCATTTCCTCCTCAGCACCGCTCTGCGCATCGCTCAGGGTGAATGGCGTGAGCACAATGTTGTCGGCTGCGTCGAAGACCGGCGCATCGTCACCAGGAAACTCGTAGGTTCCTTGGCTCCCGGCGTCCAGGTGCAGCATGGCATACAGCGTGGGCGTGGCCGCGCTGAGATCGATCTCCACCGCGACCTCCGGGTTGAAGCCGACGATGACCGGCGCCTGGCCGATGACCGGCCCGGGCGCCCCATCAGCGTCGGCGTGGATCACGATCCACCCTGCATCGGCAGCGGTCACGCCATCGATGGTCACGGTCCCCTCCGCCGAGGCCTGGTCGCTGACAGTCACGCTCGGCTCGATTGGGAAGCTGGCCTGGAAGGGGACGTTCACGATCTGATCGCCCGCCGAGGCCGGCGTGTCGTCACCAGGGAACTCGTACACTCCGGCGGTTCCATGATCAACGTGCAGCATGGCGAACAGCTGCCCGGTGGCTTGAGCCAGATCAATGTCGACTTCCACGTCTGGATTCGGCCCGACCTCGACCGGAGACTGCCCGATGACTGGCCCGGGGCCTCCGTTGCGGGTGGTGTGAATCACCAGCCAGCCCGGTTCGGCGGCCACCACCTCTTCGATGGTTACCGTTCCATCGCTGGCGTCTTGGTCACTGACCGAAACCGACGGTGTGAAACCGGCACCGCCCTCCGGCTCGACCGGCAACGGAGACACGTCGGTTTCCGTTCCACCCGCGCATCCCGCTGCCAACAGCCCTCCCAACAGCAACACTACAAATACCTTCTTTGGCATACTTCCTCCTGATGAAATTGGTCTCGCTACGTAATGCATTACGTAGCGCGGACCGCTGCTGGATCTATGTCGGGATGACGATTGATGAGGATTACGGAGAATGAACCAGATCGGTTCCCAGCACGCGCGGCCCGGTGGGCGAGGGACTGCCACCGGTCGGTTCGATCGTCAGACCAATCGACTGAATCAATTCGAATTCGACCGGCGACCAAACCACCAGGGAGACGAAGGCGCTCCGCTCGCGCGGGGAGAGCAGCCCTGCGCTGCTACGCTCGCCCTGCTCATCGACCAACCATAATTGATAGGTCTGGTCGACATCCAGCGGTTCCAACCCCCACACGTTCAGTACCCCCAGGGTCAGGGTTTCGTCGTAGATGAAGCTCCCGCGAACGGATTCCTGCTCCAAATTGGCGATCCGGGAACTGGGATAGGTCAGGACCGCCAGGGCGGTTTGATTGGCCTGCTCCTGGGCCAGCAAACGCTCGGTACGGGCCGAGAGTGCGCGCAACTGGGTGAACAGCACCAGGTTGATCGCAACCACCGCCAACCCTAGCCCTGCCCATGCCGCCTGTGGCCAGCGCCAACCACCAGTCCGCTTTTCGACTGTCAGCGCCTTGTCTGGGTCAGCGCCGGCTGCTTCGGATTCGTCGGCGGGGACAACTGCTTGCGCCAGACGGACGCGCAGCGCCGGATCGGGTGCCTCGTCTGCCGTCAGATGCAGCAGTCCGTGGGCCACTTGCCGGTATTCCGCCAGCATCTGGCGACAGCTGGAGCAGCTTTCAAGGTGACGCTCCACCGCCTCCAGCTCCTCCGAATCCAATGCAGCCAGCGCGTAGGCCCCCAGCAGTTGCTCTGCGTCGTGATTCATTGGTCCCTATCAGTATTAACGCTGATCATCGCTAATTGGATCTGAGTCCGCCAGCCAGGCCCGGCGGAGCTTTTGCATTCCCAGTCGGATCCGGGTTTTTGCGGTGCCCAACGGAATTTCCAGCTGCTTGGCGATCTGGCTGTGCGACAGGCCGTAGTAGTAAGCCAGCTCGACCGCCGCCCGCTGCTCGTGCGGCAGCTCCAGCACCGCAAAACGCAGGCTGCGCCAGCGGGCTTCCTCGCTGTCGGTTCCGGGATCGGGGCGGGCGTACCAGTCCTCGGCGGGATTGCCCGACTGAATCACCGCCGGCCGCCGCGACTGCAAACGGAACCGATCCAGCGCCAAACGGCGGGTGATGGTCAGCAGCCAGGAAACCAGTCGCCCCCGGCTTGGCCTGAAGGTCTCGGCCCGGGTCCACAGGCGCAGGAAGGTATCCTGGGTAACCTCCTCGGCGTCCATCTTGTCGCGCAGCATGCGCAGCGCAAGTCCGTACACCCGCGAGGCATAACGATCGTACAGTCTCATGAAGGCCGCCCGGTCCCGCGCGACCACTTGCCGCATCAGTTCGGCTTCCTCGGCAGGCTTTTCGGTCACGGTGGCCGGATTATATCGTCGGCCCGCGCACCCCCAGAGCGCTCAACGCCTCAATAGCAGAGACTACCGGAACCAAACGGGCCGCTTCGAGGGCTCGAGGCGAACCGCCAGCCAAGCCGATCCAGGCCGTCGCGCCGGCAATCAGTCCATCGACAAGGCTCGCGGCACCGACGGCGCTTGCGGCGCTCAATGCATTTTTGCCGGGTAGGATATGGCCTGCCGGGCCCGACAGAGGCACCGGCCTGGTGCACCGAGCACCTGGAACGACCACGATGTATTGGAGGGAACATGGCCGATTCCGGACACTTCGACATCGAAGCGCTCTGGGAATACCACGATCCGGCGGCCAGCGAGCGGCGTTTCCGGGAGGCGCTTGAGCAGGCCAAAGGCGACGACCAGCTGGAGTTGCTCACCCAAGTCGCCCGTACCCACAGCCTGCGCGGCAACTTCGAGCAGGCCCATGCCCAGCTGGACGAGATCGAGCCGCGCCTGGAACACGCCGGGCCGCGCGTCCACGTCCGCTATCAGCTCGAGCGCGGCAGGACCTTCAACTCCGCCGGCGAGGTCGAGAGCGCGCGCAATCTATTTGGGTCGGCCTGGGAGCTGGCGCGGGCCGAGGACATTGAAGGATTGGCGGTCGATGCTGCCCACATGGTGGCGATCACCCATGGCGGTTCCGAGCAGGCGATCGACTGGAACCGGCGCGGCCTGGAGATCGCCCGCGATTCGCAGGACCCGAAAGCGCGGGCCCTTGTCCCGGCGATGCTCAACAACAGCGCCTGGGACCTGCACGACATGGGGCGCTTCGAGGAGGCACTGCCGCTGTTTCAGGAGGCGCTGGATGAGTGGACTGCCCGCGGCAAGCGGCAGCAGATCCGCATCGCTAGGTGGTCGCTGGCCCGCTGCCTGCGCTCGCTGGGCCGGTTCGAGCAAGCCCTGGAGATCCAGCGCGAATTGGAGACTGAACACCAAACCGCCGGCACCGTCGACGGCTACGTGTTCGAGGAAGTTGCCGAGCTTCTCAGCGCGCTCGGCCGGCCCGAAGAAGCGCAGCCGTATTTTCAGCAAGCTTATGATGAACTGAGCCAAGACGAGTGGTTCGCGGCTAACGAACCGGAGCGCCTGGCCCAGATCAAAGCACGGGCGGGAAGTGCTTAGCCGGCCGGAATACCCGTCTGGCCAAGCTTCAATCGGTCGCCGAGCTCAACGACCTTTCTCCAGGGGGTTACCGGCAAGCCGGCCG
>CAZJUE010000221.1:0-4662 GCA_964549025.1 uncultured Anaerolineaceae bacterium
TCGCGTTCGAACTCGGCCAGCCGAACTGACTGCTGTTCAGACCACACTGTCTGTGCTCGCCGCATCTCGGACTCACTGCGTTCTAGCTCGCTGGACTTGCTTCTCAGCTTTCCGATCTGGTCTTCCACCGCTTCCAGCCGGCCGCGGAGCCCTTCGATACGCTTGGAAAGCTCAGAATCCCGGCTCTCCAGTTCGCTCAGCCGCTTGCTGTCCCGTTTTCGATTCTCCCGCAGCGTGGCCAAATCTTGTGCGCGCTCGTTGAGCGATTCGCGGGTCACCTTCAGCTCGTTGGCCATGCCGTCCAGTGAGCGGCTGATGCGCAGTTCCTCCTGTCGCCTGACCTCAAGTACCTCGTAGAGCTCATCGATCGCTCGAAGCTTGAGTCGCAGTTCCTCCAGCTCATCGCTTAGCCGCTTCTGATCCGACTTGCGGATCGACTCCATTTGCTCCTCTCTGGAAATGCGGCGCTCGTCGATGGTTTCCAGTTGCTTGTTGACTTCTTCACGATGCTTGTCCAGCGAATCGTCGAACTGCCGTACCCGGGCAGCGATGGCCGCCAATTTGGATACTTCGGCGGCCAGGTCCTCCAACTTGGCGTTCTGGGTGGCCAATTGCTCCTCGAATGCGTCGAGCCGATCGTGGATGCGCGCGATATGCTCGGCATCCTTGCGGCGCTGTTCGTCCAGCCAGGTGACTCGCTTATCTATCTGCTCGGTTTCCACAATTCCTCCGCGATCGCCCCCCCGGCGACTGTATGGCGAGTATAACCTTGCCTGCTCCCGGCCCGGCCGGCGCGCTCGGCCGATACCGCCTTACGCGCCAAAATGCCGGCTACGGTGTGAGATTGGCCAACCCGCGCATCGCCGCCTCGACCCAGGGGCCGGCGAGCTGCGGCGCCACGCCAAGCAGCAGGCACAACGCCATCGAGCTCCCGATCGCCACCTGCTCGGAAAGGCGGAGCCTGGGGCCATCCGAGGTGGGCGCAGGCAGTCGCATGCCGATCCGCACCACTGCCACCATCACCAAGACGCTGCCAATCGGAATCCACAAGCCAACCGCCCCCAGCCCGAGCTCAGCAACGGCGCTCCAGCGAGCTGGGAATCCGGCGGTAAGTGGGACTCCAGCCAAGCTGGCCAGGCCCACCAGGGCCCCAGCCCGGGCCAATGTGGAAGCGGTTCCCGTTTGGCTTTCATCGCTGAACAGCCGCGCACTCGCCAGGGAGTACAGCACCAGTCCGCTCAGCCGCGCTGCGGCAAGGTACAAGGCCAGCCTGTAACCCACCTCACGGTCCGAGCTGATCGCCAGCAGGCCCACCCCAAAGTCGGCCAGTAGTGCGTAGGCGGATACCCGGTAGATCGACCGATGTGCCATGGCACTGAACGAGCCAAAGCCGACCATTATTGCCCCGGCAATCCCGATGGCATTCCCCAATCGAGGATCTGCACGCAGCCAGGCGTAGGTATCCAAGAACCGCAGCAAGGTGAAGAGCCCGGCGCTCTGCAGCGTCAATGCCACAAACGCCAACGCCGGCGGCTTGACGCTGATCGATGCGCTTGGCAGCCAGTAATGAAACGGTGGCACAAACATCAGTATCGAAAAGCCGAACGCCAAGAAGATCATCACTCGTTCCGCCAACTCGGGCGTGACGCTGGTGACTCCGACGTTTTCCAATAGCCAGCCGGTGAACAGGATGCCGACCATGGCCAGGGTATAGAGAATCAGCAGCTGTAATATGCGCTCATATCCGGGCGAACCTGGCGGCACCAGCATCAAGATCGAAGCCATAGCGGCTAGTTCGAGGAAGACGGCCGCAAACAAGAAGGGCTCAATGGTCAGTGCGCCAGTCAACAAGGCCAGGATGATGACTCCCAGGGGGGTATACGATCGGCCGGGCTGAGTGACCCAGCTGACGGCAAAAAACAGGGACCCGCTCAGGAACAGGAACCCTATGGCCGCGCGGCTGCGCTGGTCGATCACGATTTGGCGCCCCAACACCTGCATCCCGCCGGCAACCCGAAGCGGCACCCCGAAGACCGACAGCGGTTCTTCAAGCGGCACGATCAACACTAGCAAACCGATCAGCCCGCAACCCAGCCAGGCCAGCAAGTGTGGAGCCACCGCCCGGCGGCGGAGCATCAGACAGCCCAGGCTGATGGCGGCCGAAGCACCGAAGACGAACGCCGGCGCGCTCAGATACCCTGCTCCTGGCGCCCGGTCAGCACTGTCAAGTAGCTCACTACCAAAGCCAGGCCGATGTGCACGCTGGCAAGCAGTGCCAAAACAGCCAGCGCGGGTTCGATCACGCTGTAAGCGATCTCGAAACCGGAAAGGAATGTCATCAGTCCGAGGCATGCGCCGATGGGACGGCGGGCCAGGCCGACTTGCAGCAGACCCATGGCGATCAGCACCGTCGATCCGAGCGTCGCTTCGGGACTGATCTCGGGGATCTCCATCCAGTTAATTCGGCCAATGCCGAATGCGGCCACCAGAACCAGGATCGAGGCGACCGCTCTGAACCGGCTCCTGGCCGCTCGCGGCGGGTCGTCTTCCGTTCCGACTTCGGATGCAGATGTGAGGCCCAGAATCCCACAGGCGATCAGCCCACCCACCAATTTGACGGCTGCCACCTGACCCGGGATGGCCAAGGAGCACAGCCAGGCCACCGCCAGATACTGGATCGCCAACACCACCAACCGAACGGTACGATGCGCGACCACCGTCAGCAAGGTTGCCGTCAGCGCGCTGCCCCACACGACCAGCATGTTCAACCTGCAACTGCCTGGGCAACGATCAGCAGGATGACAAACAACCACACCGTGCTGCTCTCGCCTTCCAGCACCCTGTTGGCGGCCCTTGCTGCTGCGGTTAGGCCGCGCAGCACCGCGGATAGCCATCGGCCGACGACCCCTAGCAAGCTGCCGGCCAGCCGCATGTACCCTGGCTGACGGTAGAGCCAGCGGGGTCCGGCGGCCATCAGCGCGGCCAGCGCAACGGCCCCCAATCCGTAGACCGCGGCACCTAGATTGATCCGCTCAATCGATGAGATAAGTACTGCACCGCTAGCGGCGGCAGGAAGAGCGCGGATTGATCGCTCAGCCCAGTTCTCGGGAACGCCATGCGACCGACGCCGAGTCCCGCCAATGACCGGCGCTGCCAGCAAGGCGGCCGCCGGTATGGTAAGCAGTGACGGGCTCTGGCCCGCAGCCAGCAGCGCAACTTGCAGCGGTAGACCACCCACCAGCAGCCCGCCCACCCAGCGCCGCACGCCCGACGGTAGCCAATCGAGGCTGCCGACCACCCCCAACGTGAGAGCGCCGGCCAGCACCCCTGCTTCCGACGCCCCTGTCTGCAGCCCGGCGGCCAGCAGCGCAAACCCGATCACCCCAGCCGGCAGCCAACGACGCCCTCCCAGCGTGGCGAGCACCACCGCGCCGGCGCCAAACAGCAGCACACCAGGGCCCGCCAGCGGCAGACGGCTGAGCAAGGCAAACGCCGGCAATGCCATGAGGTAGGGCCGGTCAATGCTTCGACCGAGCAGCAGCGCCGCCAGCGCCACGAACTGGACCTGTTCCAGCCCGGCATCGGGCACCCCGGTCAGTGCCGCTGCGGCGAATAGCGGAGCCACCGCAGCCAGCATCCACAGGTTGCGCTCACTCCAGTTGCCCCAAAGCGCCAGGATCGACCAGCTGATCACTACCGTGAGCAGATTATCGGCCGCGATAGCTGCCAGCGTGACCGTCAGCTGGAGCAGGCTGAGCTCGCTGCTGCTGCCTTGTGCACGACCGCGGCTGGCCAGCGCGGTTGCGAGCAACGCCAAAGGCAGCGTCGCCGAATTGAGCTGGAAGGCCAATCCATCGCCGAAAATCTCGACCGGGCGCCAAAATGACAACCGGAAGGATCCGCCCCCTGCCACCAGCAACGCGGCCATGGTCAGCAGTCCGCTTGCCAGCACCGCAAGGCCTCCGCGGTCGATGTCCCGTTGGCGCAGCAGTCGCACTGCGCCGGCGGCCAGGATTGGAATCAGAAGCGGGAACACGGCTGGAATCGAACAAGAATACCATGCGGGCCACCGGCTGCCGTGCGCCAGAAGCGGCCAGAGGCTTGCGTGCTATACTGGTGCCGCTTCAGCAAAATGAGTGCCGTAATCGAGCATATATTCCTTAAAACCGGGCGCGGCGAGCCGATGAACGCCGTCAGCACCGTGCGCGCGCAGCGCGATCAAGGGCTGGTTGGCGATTTGCAGTTCGGCAGCCGCCGACGGCAGGTGTTATTGATTGACTCCGAAACGTTGGATGAATTCGGGCTCGGCCCGGGCGACGTGCGCGAAAACCTGACCAGCCGCGGGCTCGATCCGGCCAGCCTGGCCGCCGGCTCCGTGCTGCAGATCGGCGGCGCGGCGCTCGAGATCATCGGTGACTGCGCGCCGTGCGGCCAAATGGAAGAACTGCAGGCCGGACTACGCCAGGCGATTGAGGGTCGTCGCGGGGTATTGGCTCGCGTGCTCGAGAGCGGCACCCTGCGAATTGGCGACCGCATTGAAGTCCGGCCCGCCACGGTGGCCGACCAAGCCGTCTCAGGCCAGACCGCCGACTGAAAACCGTGGCATCCCCCCAACCAGACGACTGGGTAGGACGAATACTGTCCAAGGCGCGCGTCGAGCGA
>CAZJUE010000222.1:0-4660 GCA_964549025.1 uncultured Anaerolineaceae bacterium
CGAGGTGATCATTCGCAAGATGCTCTCCAAGGTGCAAATCAGCGCCCCTGGCGGTACCGATCTGCTGCCAGGCGACCTGGTCGACCGACTGTATTTGAAGCGTCTCAACCGGCAGATGCGGGAGGAAGGTGCAGCACCGGCACGCGCCATCCAGGTGCTGCTGGGCATCAGCAAGGCTTCGCTGAGCACCGAATCCTTCCTGTCAGCATCCTCCTTCCAGCACACGATCAAGGTGTTGGCTCGGGCTGCCATCGAAGGCAAGGTGGATTACCTGCGCGGCCTGAAGGAGAACGTGATCATCGGCAAGCTGATTCCGGCTGGTACCGGCTTCCCGGGTGAGGAAGTGGTGCTGCACGACGTGCGGTTGGACGGCGAGCTCGACCTGGAAGAGATCGAGCAGCCCGAACCGGCGCTGTTCGAGCAGCCGGCGCCGGAACCGGAGATGGTCGCCGCGGACTGAGGCGAAACCGACACATTAGCCCATCCGAGCCCCGGGCGGCGCGCCCCCCGGGGCTCTGAGCGCCGGTTGACACTGGCGTTTTGCGCCGCTTATAATCGGCGTTTGCACTGAGAGCAGCCATGAAGTACGCCATCGTAGAGCACAGCGGAAAACAATACCTGGCCGAGGAAGGCGGGCGGATCGAAGTCGACCGTCTCCCGCTGGAAGTGGGCAAGCCGGTGGAGTTCAAAGAGGTGCTGCTGGTAACCGACGGCAAGGTGACCGAGGTCGGCTCACCCTATGTTTCAGGCGCCAAGGTGCAGGGCAAGGTGCTCGAGCATGGCAAGGCCAAAAAGATCACCGTGTTCAAGTACAAGCCCAAGCAGCGCTATCGCCGAACGCAAGGGCATCGGCAGAAACGGACTCGCATCACGATCGAGACGGTGGATCTTCCTGGCTCGAAGGCCGAGCAGAAAGCCAAAGCGGCGGATAAGAGCGCCAAGGCGAGCCCAACGAAGCGCTCGAGCAAGTCGTCCGCCAAGAAAACCAGCGACAAAAAAGCCGCATCCAAAACCAAGTCGAGCGGCAAGCAAAGCGAGTCCAAGTCCAAATCCAAATCCGGAAGCAAGAAGTCCGGTCGTTCCAGCAAGACGAGCGAGAAGTAGGCAGGTAGCAATATGGCACACAAGAAAGGCGGCGGCTCCAGCCGCAACGGTCGCGATAGCCAATCGCAACGGCTAGGCGTGAAGCGCTACGCCGGTGAGCGAGTGATCTCCGGACACATCTTGGTACGCCAGCGCGGCACCCGCATCCACCCCGGCATGAACGTCGGAATCGGTGGGGACGACACGCTGTTCGCCAAAGCTGACGGCATCGTCGAATTCGACTACGCCCGCGGTGGACGCAAGCGGGTGAATGTAGTTCCTGCGGAAACGGCTGCTGGCGAATCCAAGTGAAGCCCGAAATCCACCCCACCTACTATCCTGAAGCCACCGTCATCTGCGCTTGCGGCAACAGCTGGACCACCGGGTCGACGGTGGAAACCATTCACACCGACGTGTGCTCCGATTGCCACCCGTTCTACACCGGCGAGCAGCGGATCGTCGATACCGAAGGGCAGGTCGATCGCTTCTACCGCAAGCTGGAGGCCCGCGAAGAGTATCTCCAGGAGGCCCGCGAGCGGGAGGCCGCCCGCACTTCGCCTGAGATCCCCATCGCTGAGTTGGAACTCAACACGCGGGTGGTGACTACCCTGGAGAAGGCCGGCATCACCCTGGTTGGCCAAGCGCTGGAGCTGCTGGAGCAAGGCGACGGCGCGCTGTTGGCATTGGAGGGATTCGGCCGCAAGAGCCTTGCCGATCTCAAACGGCGCCTGAAATCGCGTGGCTTTGATTTGCCCGAGCCTGGCCAGGAGCAGCCCGCCTGAGGCCAGGCTGATGAAGTACACTCAAGGCAGGTGCCCGCGCACCTGCCTTTTTGCGTTCTGGGGAGCTGCATGTGACTGGTTCGTTGGAAGTCATCACCGGTTCGATGTTCAGCGGCAAGACCGACGAGCTGATCCGCCGGTTGCGGAGGGCGGTGATCGCCCGGCAGCGGGTGCAGGTCTTCAAGCCGCAGATTGACGATCGCTACGACAAAGCCAAACTAACCTCCCACGCAGGCAGCGAATTCGAGGCCTCCCCGGTTGCCGACCTCGGCTCGATCGAAGCGCAGCTGGTAGACGACACCACTGTAGTTGCGCTGGATGAAGCTCAATTCTTCGACGAGGGAATTGTGGAAGTGGCCCGGATGCTGGCAGATCGAGGTCTGCGGGTAATCGTCGCCGGATTGGATTCGAATTTCCGCGGAGAACCGTTTGGTCCGATGCCGTTGCTGATGGCCACTGCTGAGCGGGTCGACAAGCTGCATGCCATATGCATGGTCTGTGGCGAACCGGCTTCTCGCACGCAGCGCCTGATCGACGGTCAGCCGGCCCGGGCCAGTGATCCAGTCATTGTGGTCGGTGCAAGTGAGTTGTACGAAGCCCGCTGCCGGGCGCACCATGAGGTCCCCCGATGATTGATTACGAAGAATACCTGGATGAAGTGTTGATCAACGAAGAAGCGCTGCGAGCTCGCATAGCCGAGCTCGGTCAGGAAATCAGCCGCGACTACCAGGGGGAGGATCTGCTGCTGATTTGTATTCTGCGTGGCGGCGTCGTGTTTCTCACCGACCTTATGCGGCAGATCAACGTTCCACACAGCATCGATTTCATGGCCGTCTCCTCCTACGGCGCCGGCGCCCGCCGCTCGGACGGACTGGTGCGGATTACCCTAGACCTGAACACCTCGATCCGAGGCAGGAACGTGCTCTTGGTGGAAGACATCATTGACAGCGGCAACAGCATCGCCTCGGTGCTCGAGCTGTTGAGCTTGCGCAAGCCCAAATCGCTGAAGGTCTGCACCCTGTTGGACAAAGCGGAGCGACGCGAGGCGGTGGTCCCCATCGACTACCGGGGCTTTTCAATCCCGGACAAGTTCGTGTTCGGCTACGGCTTGGATCTGGACGAGTACTTCCGCAATCTGCCTTTCATCGGGGTCGTCAAGCCCGAAAAAGCCATCGAGTTTGAGTAAGCTCGCGGAGCAGCTGCTGCCATCCGAGTTGCTGGGGGCGCTGCAAGAAATCCAGGATATCTGGCTGGTCGGCGGCGCGTTGCGAGATCACTTCTTGCAGCGCGACCAGCCCGACCGAGATTTCGCGGTCCAGGCACATGCGATCGAGGCCGCCCGCGCGCTTGCCGATCAAATCGGAGCGAGTTACTTCACGCTGGATGCCGACCGCGACGCCGGTCGGGTGGTGATCGATGAGCAGCTGACGCTCGACTTCGTTGGAGTACGCGGGGGCGGCATTGAGGACGATTTGCGGTCGCGCGACTACACCATCAATGCCCTCGCCACGCCAATCCGAGGTGGGCCGGAACTGATCGATCCGCTGGGCGGGTTGCAGGATCTGCGCGACCGTGTGCTCCGGGCTTGCGGCCCGACTGCTTTGAGCGATGATCCGATTCGGGCGCTGCGGGGAGTGCGGCTGGCTCAGCAGCATCGACTGCGAATCCCGAGCGAAACGTCCGAACGGATCCGTCAAGCGGCGCCGCACTTGGAGTCGGCAAGCGCCGAGCGGCTGCGGGACGAATTGGCGTTGATGCTGCAGCCGGCGAACGCCGCCGCGCTGCGCTTGGCCAATGAGCTGGGCTGCCTGCAGCCCGTGCTCCCGGAGGCTGCCGGCAGCTCCGCAACGGTCGAAGCTGGACTGACGATTGCCAGTCGATTGGCCGACCTGCTGGCCGGATTCGCGGGAGGTGGAGCTGCAGAGAATTACGCCAATGCCCAGGTCGGCATGGCACTGGGTCGCTTTCGAGAGCACTTGAGCCGCCATCTCAAGCAGCGCCTTCCCGGGGGACGCACGCAAGCACAAATGCTGATGCTGGCGGCGCTGCACTGGCCGCTCGAGTCGGGTGGAGCGACGGTGCAGCGGAGGGCTCGCGAACTGCGCTTCAGTGCCCGGGAAGCGAAACGAGCGGGGTCCACGCTGCTCCACGCCGACCCGGAGCGGCTGATGAAGGTCGATACGCCGCTGAAGCGGCATCGGTACCTGCGGGATGCGGGGGAGGCCGGCGTGGACTCGGTGCTACTCTCGCTGGCTATCGGTTTGGCAGCGGACAGTGGCCCGCCTGAGGCGGATCGGTGGGAACGACTGACCATGAGTGCACGCGAGCTGCTGGCGATTGGGTTGGGCGAGGTCAACGAGCCTCCGCCGCTGCTCGATGGCGAGCAATTGATGCGGGCACTCGGCATTGATTCGGGTCCGGAGGTCGGGCGCTTGCTTGAGCGAATTCGCGAAGCACAAATCGATAATCAAATCGACACTGCCGATCAAGCGGTGGAGCTGGCGCGCCAACTCCACGCCGGGCAGTCACCCGATTGAGCCGTTTTGTGGGCTATTGCCAACGCATCAAATTGGCGCGGTGCCGAATCCAAAAGCTAGCCGCACACCCTGAAGCCAGATTCGCTAGGGAAAAATCTCGGTCAGCGCCGGCTCATAGAAGCAGCGGCAGCCGAGCGGATGTGAGCAGCCAGGAGTCGGCAGCGAGGGGACTTGATCCTTGGCGTATTCGCCCTCTCGTTCCCGGCAGGCAGGGCACGCGTCGTGAGCGACGATGATGCGGATCTTGCTGACCCGCGG
>CAZJUE010000223.1:0-4655 GCA_964549025.1 uncultured Anaerolineaceae bacterium
TGCGCTACCGTGGAAGCTTCTGAGCCGCTCGCTTGAGGTTGTCGCGGTAGGCGGCAAATGCCCGCCGGCCGGTGGCGGTCATGCTGCAAATGGTGAGCGGGATCTTTCCGTTGTAGGTCTTTTCAATCGCGATGTAGCCGCTGTCCTCCAGCTTGGACAGGTGGAACGACAGATTGCCGCGGGTAAGGCCGGTCTGCTTGTGCAGATACAGGAAATCAGCGCGCTTCACAGCGTAAAGCACGGCACAAATCACCAATCGCGCCGGTTCGTGGATCAGGCGGTCGATGCCGACCATGTCACGCACATGATCGGCGAGCGCATACGAATCCTCGGCCATCAGACAGCTTCAGGCGGAGGGTTGGACCGTCGCAGGTAGGCGATTAGAGCCAGACTGCCGCCGATTAGCAGACTCGCCCCAACCACGGCAAAGACCAACGCGGTTCCGCCGAGGTCGCTCAGTGCGAGATAGTGGCTTGCAATGCCAACTGCGACTGCCACAACCGCGGCGACGACCAGTCGCCATACGGAGCTGCGATAGGCGAGGTAGCTTAGAATTCCGCACAACAGCAATCCCACGATGACCCCCGTTCCGGCAAATGCATCCGGGATGGTCAGGGTAAGGATGGCCAGGGCGAGCGCCACCGCGATCGGCAGCCAGCGCGCCCTTCGGTCGCGACGATGGTCGTACTCGACGTAGCCCGTACGAGGGTAAGTTATGCGTTGCTTCAATCGTGGCACGAGCCATTGAACGATCAGGCTGCCGGCGAGAATGAAGGCCATCAACCCCACCACCAGAACAATGAGCAGGGTTGGGTTTCCGAGCGCGACCTGCTGAAGGTATACGCCGACACCGACCAGGCCGAACAACAATCCGATCGCGATTTCGACGAACCCGTCCTGATACCAATAGCGCCGCGTGCTGCGCATGATCCCTTCGATATCTTCCTTCATGGTGTCTCCCTCGATATCACGGATCAGTTTGTAATGCAAACCGATTTGCGAGTAATATACCATGCTTGTTCAGTTTGTCAACGGTCAGTTTGGGCGCACCAGGTTGGCGGCAGGCGATGGCCAGCTGAAGTGGTGGTTATCGGTGCGACTCTCGATAATGCCGGGATTGAAGGTGAGTGGTGATTGTCTCCATTTTTGACTGCGACGGCACGCTTTACTCTGCCCAGTTCGGGCGCGGTCTGCTTCAATATGCGAAATCCAACGGCTTCCCGGGGCGCGTCCGAGCCTACTACGCAGCATTGCTGCCACGCTACCTGCTCAATAAGCTGCGCTTGATCGCCGCCGAGGACTTCAATCGACCGGTAATTGCCAACCTCGGCCGGCTGATTGCCGGTTGGGAGTTGGCCAGGGGAGCAGCGGCGTTTAGATGGGTGGCGCATGAGTATCTACTGCCTACCAAGCGTCGACAGGTGCTTGCGCGCCTCCGCAACCACCAGGCAGAAGAACATCGGGTCGTGCTGCTCTCGGGGGTTTTTGTGCCTTGCCTCGAATTGATGGCGGATGATTTTGGCGTTGCCGATCTGATCGGCACCAAGATCGAGGTTCTTGACGGCAGGTACACGGGCGACATCGTTCCCCCGGTGATCACGGGCAGTGACAAGCTGCCCCGGGTCCGAGAGTTCCTCGCAAGTGGGAAACCGGAGGTAGATTGGGGGGCCAGCTACGCCTATGCGGACTCAATACACGATCGTGCTGTGCTGGAAGCGGTCGGCAATCCGGTCGCGGTGCATCCCGATCCCAAATTGCTGGCCTTGGCGCGTCAGCGCAATTGGGAAGTGATCGGCGGTGAGTGAAATTGCGGCAGCCCATCGCCAACATCTTGGCACATGTTCGAAATGACTTCGATCCGCGATCCTGATTCTTGTCCCGATGCCGCTGTGCTGCGGTACTATCTTCAGATGACGGTCAGAGCGGGTTTGCAGATGGAGGCATACCGGATACATGGCTGAGGCCGATGAAAAGATCACGGTCGAGAACGTCAACGTTCCCGGGCGAACAACTCGGGTGAATAGGGCGATGTACGAGGCCATGAAGCACGCCATGTGGCAGGTTCTTCCCTCCGAATCGCCAGGAATGACACAGAATGAGATTCGGGAGGCCGTGGTCGCACACCTGCCCAATGAGCTTTACCCTGGCGGCGCAAAGGCTGGATGGTGGGCCAAGACCGTGCAGTTGGATCTGGAAGCAAAGCGTGAGCTGGTACGGGAGCCAACCAAGCCGCTGCGCTGGTACCGCGCCGCATAAGTGTCATAGTCGCCGCTGGCGGGAAACTGAACTGGGACGGCCGGAGACGGGCTTGTTGCCGTATTCCCCAGCAGCGGACACTCGCTCTGGGCTTGATCGCCGTCAATCTGCAGTGATCAAGGTGCGCAGCAGGACGTTCTGCAAACGATCAACGTACCGCTGCTTCGACCAGCCGCTTTCGACCACCAGGTTCTCCCACATCTGAATCGAGATCAAGCTCCACAACCACTGAGCTGCCTCATCAGTTGTCCACAGCGAGTCGAGCCGACCCTGCTGCTTGAGCCGACGCACCAGGGTTCGGCAGACCATCCGCAGCCCATCCATCCGGTCCGCCCAGGCAGCCGCGGCGGCTGGGTCGGCCTCGCGGGAGGCCAGCAGTACCTTAGCCAGACCGTAGATGCTTGGCACGTAGTCGGCCCAGAACTCGACAAACAGCTTCAGCGCGTCCGGCCCGGTCTCCGCTTGGCGGACGTGTTCGGTGCGCTCCATGAAGCCCTGGGCCTCATCGACCTGCTGCACGGTCGCCACCATCAGTCCGACTCGTGAGCCGAAGTGCAAATAGATCGCCTGCCGCGAAACACCCGCTTGCTGCGCGATGTCCTCGAGCCGAACTGCCTGGCCGTGGCTCCGCTCTACCAACTGGCGGGTGGCTTCGAGGATCCTGAGCCGGGTTTGGGGATCGCCACTTGACATGCTGTAAAGTCTAGCCTACACTTTACACCGCGTCAATTTACACGGTGTAAAGCTTACGGAGGCAGACATGGACCACGCCATGCGCCAGAGGATCCTCGAGCTAGGAATGACCGCACCAAGCGTCGACAATTCGCAACCGTTCTACTTCCGGTGGGATGGGGACCGGCTGGCGGTTCACCGCGACGGCGCGCGTGATCGGCGCCGCGGCAACGCCGGCAATTATGTGTCGATGGTGGGCCTGGGCTGTCTGGCGGAGTGTCTGGCCATTGCCGCCAGTGGGGAGGGGCTGACTGCCGATATTCGCCTCACCTATGAGGCAGATGGCGCCGATGCCCACTGGCTGCTGGTCTCCTTTCAATCGGGCGCCGGCGAGCCCGACGAGCTGATCCGCGGCCTGAAGCTTCGCTGCTCCGATCGGCGCGTCTATCAGGGAGGAGAGCCGTCGGATCCGGTGTTTCAGCAGGCCCAAGCAGAGGCAGAGCGCTTTGAGCGCTGCAGCTTCTACCTGCGGGATCCTGATCACTCGGCGCTGCTGGACTACCTCAAGCGCTGCGAAGGCTTTCTGTGGGAGGACGAGCAGGTGCTCCCGGAGATGCTCTCCTGGGTTCGCTGGAGCCGGTCGGCGGTGCAACGCACCCGCGACGGAATGCCGTGGCAATCGCTGGCAGTCAGTTTTCCCGTCTCGCGTCTCATGCAATTGGTTGGTCGTTCGGAGAGGTTCCGCTCTTTTGCGCGTCGCGTCGGCGCGCCGCTGCGAGCGCAGCAACAGACGTCCGAAGCGCAGGTCCTCTCATCCGCGGCACTGGGGTGCCTTGCGGTGCAGGACTCGCAGCCGCTGTCCATGTTTCAATTGGGCCGGGCCTTCCTGCGCATCTGGGTGCGGCTCAACCTGTCCGGCTACGGCGTGCAGGTGATGGCAAACCCTGCGATGCACGCCTTCCAGCACGCGGTGGGCGTTTTGCCAGATGATTATCCCGAAGCGAGCAAGCGGGTCTTTGCCGAAGGAAATCGAATCCTCTCAGCGGCATTCGGGTGCCCGAAGGACCAGACCCCGGCCTGGATGTTTCGGACCGGGATCAGTTCGCCACTACCAGCGGAGATGCGGACGCTGCGCCAGCCGGTATCTGCGCACGCTGGCTAGGCCGGCCGCTCAACCCTCGCCCGCGGTTGCCCCCGAGCCGATCGCCCGTCGCACAGGAACTGCTGGTTTCCAGACTAGAATCAGACCCTGACGACGATGGTACGACTGAAGGGGTTGGTCGAGTGAGTGAGGTAAGCCAGTATCTCTACGTGCTGCGCGCAATCCGACTCCAGATGGTCACGGAAAGCCCGACACCTGAAGAGTCAGACATCATATCCGAGCACTTCCAATACCTGGAGCGGCTGACCAACAGTGGCACAGTGATCCTTTATGGCCGAACCCAGAACAGTGACGAGACAACCTTCGGCATCGTGGTGTTCGAGGCCGGCTCCGAGCAGGAAGCCAGGGAAATCATGCAGAACGACCCGGCGGTGAGCGGCGGAATCATGACCGCGGAGCTCTTCCCCTACCGAGTGGCGCTGATGCGGAAGCCACAGCCAGGTCCCGAGGGCACCCAGTAACATAAGCAGGAGAACAGCCCAATGACCGACCACACCGAATACACGATCCATCTGGAGCCAAAGTACGAATTCTTGGAGCTGGTCGACGTGCCGGCATTGATCGA
>CAZJUE010000224.1:0-4616 GCA_964549025.1 uncultured Anaerolineaceae bacterium
GTGAAATTCAAGTCGGTCGATGCCACCCGAACAAACGGGACCACTCCCGACGCGCACTCATCGCTCTCGCCGCCCACCGCCACGACTTCGGTATCCCCCAGGTGGAACAACGTATTGAACTCGCATTCTTCCGGATGCGGGATATGGTGCTCGTCGAAGATCCCGATGCTGTCCACACCAGGAAACAGCTCGGTCCAATTGACCACCAGCACCAGCAGCACGATGGTCGCCATCCAGGGGAAGATCGATTTGGCGTACCGACCGGCGGTCGACTCGGTGAGGTTATACAGCGCCTCGACCAGCGCTTCGACCGCCGCATTGACGCCGCGCAGGATCTGGTCGCCGCGGCGGATGGCGCGGCGGACCGAAAACGCCAGCACGATCAGAAGCAGATCGGCCAGCAGTAGCGCCACGTGGGTGTTGGTGAGTTGAAACTCGCCGATCAACGGCAAGTTGAACAACGTGTCGGTAAGTGCCTCGGCTGGAAGCTGCACGTGAGGGCGAAGCGGCGGGACCCGCCCGGCCAGCACCACGCCGGCCACGATGATCAACAGGATGACCCAGCGGTTCACGCCCCAGCGCCAGCCGCTAGTCTGCTCTTCGGTTTCGCTCATCGTCTCCCTGTATCTTGGCCATCCCGGTCAGCACGATGCGCACCATCAGATAGATCGTGAGCGGCACGCTTCCGATGACCAGAATCAGTGTGAATATCGGGCGAGAATTGAATTGAGAGTCCAGCCAGAGGCCGGAACCGAGCGCTATGAAGATGACGACGAGGGTTACGCATCCGACCTGTCCTAGGAGCCCTGCAACGGCCAGGGGTAGATCGGGCTTCCCTGCTCGGTCTTTGCGCATTGTATCACAATGTCTCTGCTGGGCGACAAAGCCGATCGAAATGGTGGAAATTGGAGCGCGCCCCGGCGGAAAAAACGACGGTAGCGCGCCAACCCATGCTCGTCGATCGGATCAAAACAGGCTGCGAGCCGCTCCAACTGCCGCGTCCAGCCATGGCCCGCTGGCGATGCCCACCGCCAGGATCGCCGCCACGCAGGCGGTGAGCGCCAGCGCTTGCGGACCCGGCACCTCGATCGGCACCTCATCCTGATCCGAGCGATACAGATACACCACCTTGAGCACCGTGAGGTAGTAGTACAGGCCCACGATCGCGTTCAGCACCCCCACGAAGGCCAGCCAAATTAATCCGCTTTCGACCGCCGCTGCGAACACGTATACCTTGGCCACAAATCCGGCCAGCGGCGGCATCCCAGCCAATGAAAGCATGGCGATCAACAGCACCAGCGCCAGCGCCGGTGAGCGTCGGCTGAGCCCAGCGTAGTCCGCGATCTGCTCGGAGCCAGCTACCCGGGCGAAGACGATCACCACCGCAAAGGCTGCCAGATTGGTCACCACGTAGGCCAACAGGTAGAAATACAGGCTGGCGGTGCCGAAGGCGCTGATCGCCACCAAGCCGATCAACGCGTAGCCGGCGTGCGCGATCGACGAGTAGGCCAGCAGCCGCTTGATGTTGCTTTGGGCGATGGCCAGCACGTTGCCCAGCGTCATGGTTACTGCTGCGATCCCGGCCAAAGCTGCTCCCCAGAAGCCTTCGATCCCGGGGAAGGCCAGCAGCATCACCCGCACCAGCACCGCGAAGCCGGCGGCCTTGGAGGCGGTCGACACGTAGGCGGTGATCGGCGTGGGGGCCCCTTCGTAAACGTCCGGCGTCCACATGTGGAACGGCACCGCCGCCACCTTGAATCCGAAGCCGACCAGCACCAGGATGGCGGCCGCGCCCAATACCAGCGGCGAGACGTCCGCAGTTCGCACCGCCGCCGCCAGATCGTACAGGTTGGTTTCGCCGGTAAGGCCGTAGATCAGGCTGAAGCCGTACAGCATCACCGTGGAGGTCAGCGCGCCGAATAAAAAGTACTTCAGACCGGATTCGGTCGACTTGTCGTCGCCTTTCAGGAAGCCAGCTAGGATGTACAGCGGGATCGAAGTGGTCTCGATCGACAGGTACAGCATGATCAGGTTGGCCGAAGAGGCCATCAGTGTCATGCCCATGCTGGTCACGAGCATTAGTGCGTAGTATTCGCCTCGGTCGCCGACGCCGTCCACCCGGATCGAAATCAAACTGGTCACCGCCACCGAAAATACGATCAGCAGTTTGAAGGCGAACGCCAACCAGTCGTGGCGCAGCATCCCGCCCAGGATCAGCGGCTCATCGGCCGGCGGCTGACTCCAGATGGCGGTGGCGGCCAGAATGCCCAGCGCCCCGATGCCCGAGATCCAGCCCAGCGCCGACCGGCGGCTCGGCTTCCACAGCATGTCCAGGCCCAGCATGATGGCGGCCAACACGAACAGCAGGATCTCCGGCAGGATGGCAAGTAAGTGCTGAGAGGTGAAATCCTGTATTGGCACTAGCCAGCTCCCGCCCAGTGCGAGACGCTCCGCATTCTCAATGCAGCCCGGGTCAGCTTATCCATCAGCCCGCCCCAAACAAACGCAGCACTGCGTCCGCCCCACTCTGCACGATCGGCGCCATGATCGCCGGATACACACCGATACCCACCAGCAGCGCCGAGAGCAGCACCAGCGCCACCTTGTCCTGGATCAGTACATCGGTGATGTGTCCCTCGAATTCGTTGGGCATCGAGCCGAAGAACACCCGGCCGATGACCCGCATAATATAGGCCGCGGTGATCACGATCGAGATCACCACCACCATGGCAACGATCGGTTGGGTTTTCCACAGCCCCATGAAGATCGGAAACTCGGCAATGAATCCGGAGAAGCCCGGCATGCCCATCGACACCAGGCCGCCAATGATGAAGGCCACCGCCACCAGCGGCATCGGCTTCACGAACCCGCCCAATTTGGGAATTTCGCGGGTATGGGCCCGATCGTAGACCATCCCGACCACCGCAAAGAAGAGAGCCGTCATCACGCCGTGGGAGAACATCTGAATGCCGGCTCCGGTGAGCCCGTCGCGATTGAGCGTGGCGAACCCGAGCATCACCAGACCCATGTGTGACACCGACGAGAACCCGATGACGTACTTGAAGTCGGTCTGCACCATGGCAATGAAGGCTCCGTACACCACATTGATGCTGGCCAGCACCAGGATCAGCGGCGCCCAGAAACGAGCGCCCTCCGGCAGCAACATGATGCCCACCCGCAGGGCGGCAAAAGCGCCCAGCTTCATCAGCACGCCGGCGTGGAACATCGAAACCGCGGTCGGGGCGGCCACGTGGCCGTCCGGCGACCAGTTGTGGAATGGGAAAATCCCGCCCAGCACCGCGAAGCCGAAGAACACGAACGGGAACCACAGCCGCTGGAAGTCGGTGCTGAAGTTGGCGCCCTCCAAAGCCAGCATATCGAAAGTGCCCAGCCCGGAGTTAAAGTACATCACCAGGCCACCGACCAGCGCGATCACCGAGCCGATGAACAGATACAAGGTCAGTTTCATCGCCGCATATTCGCGGGTGACTTTCCAGCCCCAGATCGAGATCAGCAGGTACATTGGGAAGACCGCGATCTCGTAGAAAAAGAACAGCTCGAAGAGATCCAGCGCGGCGAATACACCAAACACGCCGGTCGCCAGGATGAAAAGGAAGGCGAAGAATTCCCTCGGACGATCGTCCAAGCTCCAGGAGATCAGCACTCCGGTGAAGATCACCACCCCGGTCAGCAGCACCAGCGGCGCGCTCATCCCGTCGACGCCCAGGTGGTAGGAGATCCCCAGACGAGGGATCCACTCGATCCGCTCGATGAACTGGTAACCGCTGGCCGCCCGGTCGTAGCTCAGGTAGACGTACAGCGAGAGCACCAGGCAGATGGAAGCCGCGGTGAGCGCCACCCAGCGGATCAGGTTCTTGCGCTCGCCGGGCAGCGTGAACAAAATCATGCCGGCAAAGATCGGCGTCAGGGTGATCACCGAGAGAAACGGGAAATCGCTCATGCTCCCAGCAGCCTCAAAGCGGTCTGGTTGATCACCTCGACGATCCAGCTTGGCCACACCCCGATCAGCAGCATCAGAGCCATCAGCGGGGCGATCGCCACCACCTCACGCCGGTTGATCTCCAGCGCATGGCCAGACCAGCGCTCGTTGAGCGGCCCGTGCAGGCTGTCGCGGATCCCTTTCAGGATGTAGATCCCGGTGATCAGCAGCCCGATCATCGAGAGCGCAGTGAATAGGGTGAAGATCGGCCACACGCCCCGCACCACCATGAACTCCGAGACGAAGCCATTCAGTCCAGGCAGTCCGAGCGAAGCCATCGAGGTGAAAATCAGGATGCCCCCGTAGATCGGCGCCAGCGGAAACAATCCACCGTACTCGGTGAGATCACGGGTGTGGGTCCGCTCGTAGATCACGCCCACCAGCAAGAACATGCCGGCCGCCGATAGACCGTGGTTGAACATCTGCAGCACTGCGCCGTTGACCGCAATCACTCCATCGGCGACCGACATGGTGTCGCGGGCATAGGCCGCCGCCGCGATGCCCAGCACCACGAATCCCATGTGGTTGACCGAGGAATAGGCAACCAGCCGTTTGAAGTCGCGCTGGCCCCAGGACACGAAGGCTCCCAATATGATCGCCAGCGTCGCCAGCGCGG
>CAZJUE010000225.1:0-4605 GCA_964549025.1 uncultured Anaerolineaceae bacterium
CGGCTGGGTGCGTATCGACGGCTTCGATACATTGAAGGAACAGGCAAAGGTCCGCCACCGTGTCGGCCTATTGACCGAGCACCACGGCCTGTACACCCGAATGAAGGCCGATGAATACCTGGCCTTCTTCGGAGAAGTCTATGGGATGACCAAGGAACAGTCGGAGAGCCGAGCCGGCCAGCTGTTGGAGCGGCTGGGCTTGGGCGATACCGGCAACCTGCGGTTGGGCCAGTTCTCCAAAGGGATGCGGCAGAAACTGGCGATGGCGCGGGCGCTGCTGCACGAGCCGAGCGTGCTGCTGCTGGACGAGCCCACTTCGGCGATGGATCCCGAGAGCGCCCGGCTGGTGCGGCAGAGTATCGTCGGCCTGCGCTCCGGGAACCGGGCGATTGTGGTGTGTACCCATAATCTGCACGAAGCCGAAACCCTGGCCGATCGGATCGCCATCATTCGGCGCGGCAGCATTATTGCCCTGGGCAGCCCTGCCGAATTGCGAGCGCACTTCCTGGGGGATCCGATCATGGAAATGCGAGTCGCCGGCCAGCTCGACGGGGCGGTGCGCCATCTGCCCGCCGGGGTGGAGCTGCGCGACACCGGTCCGAATTGGCTGCGCTTCCAGACTGCAGACCCGGAACACATGAATCCGCAGGTTATCCAGTCTATGTCAGCGGCGGGGATCGAGATCGTGACCCTGGCAGAGGTGAAACGCAGCCTGGAAGAAGTCTACCTTTCCGTGATGCAGCTGGAGCAGCCGCAATGATCGCTTCGGCCACGAGCTGGCTTCCGGGAACGTTGTCGATTGCCCGCCGCGAGATCCGCGATCAGCTGCGCGACTGGCGCATCCTGGGTCCGATTGTGATGCTCACGCTGTTCTTCCCGCTGCTGATGAATTTCACCGCTCGCTCAGCGGTCAGTTTCGTCGAACGCTATGGAGCGGACGTGATCGGAGATCGCCTGATTCCGTTCTTGCTGATGGTGGTCGGATTCTTCCCGATCTCAATCTCATTGGTCATCGCGCTGGAGAGCTTCGCCGGCGAACGGGAGCGCAGGTCGCTGGAACCCCTGTTGGCCACCCCGTTGACCGACAGCCAGCTCTATTTCGGCAAGATCGCGGCCTCGTTGTTCGCTCCGCTGTCTGCGGCCTATTTGGGCATTGTGGTCTATCTGGTCGGACTGCTGGTGCGGCTGAACTGGCAGCCGGATCCGAAGCTGCTGCTGCAAGTGTTGCTGCTGACCACCGCACAATCGATCGTGATGGTGACCGGCGCGGTGGTGATCTCGAGCCAAACCACCTCGGTACGGGCTGCCAATTTGCTGGCCTCGTTCATCATTATCCCGGTGTCTCAGCTGATCATTGGTGAGAGCCTGATCATGTTCTGGGGTCGCTACCACATCCTGTGGTGGATCGTGGTGGCGCTGGTGCTGGTGGCCGCAGTGCTGGGCCGCATGGGACTGCACCTGTTCAACCGTGAGGAGCTGTTGGGGCGCGAGTTCGACCAGTTTGACTTCGGTTGGGCCTGGAAGTGCTTCTGGGACGGGCTGGCGGGCCAGGCCAGCTCGTTGGGGGACTGGTATCGTCGGCTGTTCACTGAGACCCTCTGGCAGGCGCGTGGACCGATCCTGATCATGACCGCTGCAGTTGTCGCCGCATACCTGGTGGGCAGGAATATCGCCACGCAGTTCACTTTGCCGGCCGAGCTCTTCGATCAGGTACGCCTCGATCGGACCTTTACCGAGGAGCTCTCGGCGTTCGGTCTCATGGGCGGGCAAGGCTGGCTGTGGGTGATCTGGAACAACGTGCGAGCGGTGGTTCTGGCCAGCGTCCTGGGAGCCTTCACCTTCGGTGTGGCGGCGGTGGTGCTGCTGATGGCGCCGATCGGTATCGTTGGCTACTTCGCAGGAAACATGGCGCTCGCTGGGCAGGAGCCCAGCCAGTTCCTGCTGGCACTGGTTGCCCCGCACGGGATCCTGGAGATTCCGGCTGCCATCCTTGCCGGCGCAGCCATCCTGCAGCTTGGACTGGCCGGCTTGAGTTTGCCGCACGGCTCATCGCTGGGTGCAAGCTGGCTAACCGCACTAGGGCGGTGGGCCCGCCTGAGCCTGGGGCTGGTGATCCCACTGCTGATCGTAGCTGCCGCGCTGGAAGTCTTCATCACCCCCCGGATCGCTTTGGCGTTATTGGGGGGTTGAACGCCGCACACCCCCATTAAAACGAAAAACCCCGGCCTCCTCTGCTTGCCGTCCAAGTGCAAGCTGGCCGGGGAAACGCTATGGTTGCGCCGGTGATCGGTCAGCGCTTGCTTGGCTCGACCGTCACGTGCAGGAAATTGAATTCACCACGGGCCGGCATCAGGTCCACCACTTCCAGCACCCTAAACTCCTTGGCGCCCAGCGTGACCAGCTGGCCGATTTCCGGCTTCTTTTCCTCGTTGACGATCGCGCCAGGATGGCCGCCGCCCTGTACCACGTAGCTGACTTTGTAGATGGTTGTCATGGCTAGCGCCCGATCAGGTGCTGATGGCGGAGCTTGAACGAGAGATCGGCCGCCATGTTGCGCATCACCACGTAGCCCAGGTGATGGTGCGTATCGCACACCTGATCGAACGACTTGCGGTCGATGGCCTGCAGCGTGGCGCTATCCGAGACGACCCGCACAGTCGCAGAACGCGGCCCCAGATCCACCAAGGCCATCTCGCCGAACAATTGTCCTTGGCCCAGGTTGACGACCGTGCGCGGAGTGGGATCCTGCGGTGTCTCTTCGTGGACCACTTCGACCAAGCCGTCCCATATCACGTACAGTTCATTGCCGGCCTCGCCCTGTTTGGCGACCACCTCACCGGACTGCATGGTTCGCTCGTCGCAGATTTCCGCAATTAGATCCAATTCGGCCTCGTCCAAGCCTTCAAATAGCTCAACCTGGCCAAGCATTTCCCGCAGCTCCATGGATGGACTCCCCGTTGTGCTTTTGAGCATTCTACCGGCATTCGGAGGGCGACACAACACAGGCAGGAATGCGCCGTTGCTGTGGGAATGGTAGAATCGGGCGCTGAGCGCGAATTCGAACATAACTGCAAGGAAAACCGTTCGACGCCCGGTGTCCGGCGCGTCCACCGACACGGCTGCCGCTCAATCGCAGCCCCTTCACATGGCAAATGAACAAGACCGCACGAACAATCCAATTGCAGCCAGTCGATGATGATTCGTGGCCACCACGAGCGGGGCATGAATCCTTTTGGGGTGTCAAGCGCAGCGCCCATAGGTGGCGGCCGGCAACCGACGTGTACGAAACCGACGAAGCTTATCGGGTGGTGATTGAGCTCGCCGGCATGCGCGGGGCGGACATCTCGGTGACTTTCGAGGGGCAGACGCTGGCGGTGCGCGGTGAGCGCCGTGAAACCGAGTCCCATCGAGCTTATCACCAAATGGAGGTTTCGTATGGCGATTTCGAGAGCACGGTTACGCTGCCGGAGCCGGTGGAGCGGGATGCGATCGAAGCCACCTATGTCGACGGTTTTCTGCGAGTGACCCTACCCAAGACTGAACCCACTCAGGTCGATATCGACTAGCATGAGCGAAGAGAGCAAGCGCAAACCGGAGGCGGTGCCCGCCGACGAAAGCACCAAGCAGGACGAAGACCACCGCATCGTAGTGCGCGACGAACGCTCCGAGCCGGAGGCGCAGCAGCCCGAAGAAGAGCTGCTCACCATCCCGGAGGAGCTCCCGATTCTGCCTCTACGGGGACTGGTGGTCTATCCGCACACCATCGTGCCGCTGACCATCGGACAACCGCGATCGATCAAACTGGTGGACGAGGTATCCGGTAGCGACCGGCTTATTGGCCTGGTGGCATCCAGGAAACCGGAGCTCGAGCAGCCGGGCCCGGAGGACCTGTTCGCTTATGGAACGGTCGCCAACATCCAGCGGCTGTTTCGGGCGCCCGACGGTACGATCCGTATGATCGTGCAGGGCCTGGCTCGCTTCGAACTGGGCGAGTTCACCGCCCTCGAGCCCTACCTGCAAGCCAGCATCCTGCTTTGGCCGGAGGAGATCGAAGAGGGGGTTGAGATCGAAGCCCAGATGCGGGCCGCTTCCGATCAGTTTCATGAGGTCGCCGAGCTGGCGCCGTCACTGCCGCGTGAGGTGGTCGCCAGCGTGCTGCTCCAAGAGGATCCGCTGCAGGTTGCCTACACCATCGCCAATTACCAACGCATGGAGCTGGAGATGGCACAGGAGCTGCTGGAGGAAGACTCAACGCTGGAGAAGCTCAAGCGGCTGAATGCGCTGCTCAGCCGGGAGGTCGAGGTGCTGGCGTTGGGCCAGCAGATCCAGGACGAGGCGCGCGAGGAGATCGAAAAGGTCCAGCGCGAATACTTCTTGCGCGAACAGCTCAAGGCGATCCAGCGCGAACTGGGCGATGTGGACGAGCAAGCGGCCGAGGTCGAGGAGTTTCGTAAGCGGATCGATGAAGCGGAGATGCCCGCCGAGGCCGAAAAGCAGGCTCTTAGGGAGCTGGATCGGATGGCCAAACTCCCCACCGCGGCAGCCGAGTTCGGGGTGATCCGAACCTACCTGGATTGGCTGGTTTCGCTGCCATGGAGCGTGGAA
>CAZJUE010000226.1:0-4578 GCA_964549025.1 uncultured Anaerolineaceae bacterium
TCGTCTTCCCGTGGTCGATGTGCCCCATCGTCCCCACGTTCATGTGCGGCTTGGTTCGCTCAAACTTCTCCTTGCCCATCTCTCCTCCGACCTCGGTCGCTGTTCGCGGAGCCGAGCGCTACCGCCGGCTTAGCCCGGCCGAGCGTTCGCGTTCAGGAGCCCTCAAGGGGATTTGAACCCCTGACCTCGTTCTTACCAAGAACGCGCTCTACCTCCTGAGCTATGAGGGCGTCGCCGATCTCTCCCTTTCAGTTGAACTCCGTGGCCAAGTACGGAGCTCAGGTGGGCGGTGAAGGATTCGAACCTCCGAAGGCGTACGCCAGCTGATTTACAGTCAGCCCCCTTTGGCCACTTGGGTAACCGCCCGAACTACCCCATCGCCGCGAAAGAGCCGACGATGGGAATCGAACCCATAACCTACCGCTTACAAGGCGGTTGCTCTGCCGTTGAGCTACGTCGGCCTGACGACAAAAACGCGCCTCCCGCGGCGCTCGGCGATTATACCAAACCCTAGACCGGCCGCCGAGTCTAACAGCACAGCACGACCGGCGTCAATCATCAGTGTCAAGCGCTGACGGAGCGCCGAATTCGGCTGCCGCCCCAACGTACCCCGACCGGCGCCAGGCCTCGTGCAGCGCCAGCGATCCGGCCACCGCCGCATTCAGGGAGCTCACCGATCCGCGCATGGGGATGCTGACCAGGAAGTCGCAGGATTCTCGCACCAGTCGGCGCAAGCCGTAGCCCTCGCTCCCCACTACGATGGCCAACGGCGGCTTGATGTCCACTCGATCGATGCGCTCGGCTTCCGGGCTGGCCTCCAAGCCGGCGATCCACACCCCTGCCTCCTTCAAGCGACGCATCGCCTGCGCCAGATTGGTGCGCACGATTCTCAGGTGCTCACAGGCGCCGGCCGAAGCTGAAACCACCGCCGGCGTCACCCCGGCCGCCGCGCGGGTCGGCAGGATAACCCCGCTTACGCCGACCGCGTCGGCGGTGCGCAATACCGTCCCCAGGTTCTGCGGGTCTTGCACTTGATCCAGGATCAGGATCAGCGTGTCCGGCGCCGAACTGCGGTCGATGATCTCACCCAGCTCGGCGTATTGATAAGGACCGACCACTACTGCCAGCCCCTGATGATGGTCGCTGCCCCGGTCAAGCTGCCCAGCATCGACCGCTTCGACCGACACTCCAGCTGCGGCGGCCAACTGGCGAACATCGGCAGCCCGATCGCTGTCGGTGGCAATCAACACCCGGTGGATTGCTCGCTGCCGGGCACGCAGCACCTCTTCCAGCGGATGGCGCCGGTAAATTGTCTCAGCCATTAGGTCAGGGTGTTAGTCAGTGGAACATCGCACATGGCGCTCAGTCCCACAGGGACTTCGCACAGGGCGCTCAGCGTGCGCGCCAGGTGGTGCCGCGCTTGCCATCTTCCAGCGCGATTCCCAGCTCGGACAATCCATCTCGCACCCGATCGGCCAGCTCCCACTGCTCGGCATCCCGCAGCCGATCGCGCGATTGCACGATCACATCCAGCAGGCGCTCGATCGGCAGCTCATCGGTGCGCAACCGGCGATCGAAAGCCGCCCGCAGCTCTGTCAATCCGTCGACTTGAGCCCGCTCCAGGATCTCGCTCATCAGCAGGGTGAGTTTGGCCGGGTCGAGCGATGGTCGTCCACTGCGCTCCAGCTGCAGCCCAAGTACACTCGCCAATTCACGCAGCTTGTCCTGTGCCGGGTCCAACGCTGCTTGTCCCACCCCAGCATCTCGGGCTTGATTGATGCTGCGCACCAGATCGAACAGGCTACCCAGCGCCTGGGGGGTATTAAAGTCATCGTCCATTGCGTCGCCGAAATCCCGCACGGCGGCCGCGATCGCCTCTGTCAGCATTTCGCTAGCGGGATCGCCGTCCGGTTGCTCGGCCGGCTTCAAGGCGGCGCGCAGCCGTTCCAATCCTCGAGCAGCGCTCTCAGCGATCTCAGGTGCGAAGGACAGCGGGCTGCGATAGTGCGAATTGAGCACCAGCATGCGCAGCACTTGTGGCTCGAAGTCCTCCAGGAATTCGTCGACGGTCAGTACGTTGCCGGTGGACTTGGACATAGCCTCGCCGCCCAGCTGCATCATGCCGTTGTGTAGCCAGTAGCCGGCGAAGGGTTTGCCAGTCAGGCTTTCGCTTTGGGCGATCTCGTTCTCGTGATGAGGAAAGATCAGGTCGTTGCCACCTCCATGCAGGTCGATCTGCTCTCCTAGGTGATGCAGGTTCATAGCCGAGCACTCGATGTGCCACCCCGGCCGGCCCGGCCCCCAGGGGCTATCCCAGCTCGGCTCGCCCGGCTTGGCCGATTTCCACAGCGCAAAATCGGCTGGGCCACGCTTGCGCTCGTCGATCTCCAACCGCGCCCCGGCTCGCAGGTCTTCCACGCGCTGCTGCGAGAGCTTTCCGTAGTCGTCGTCGGTCGCGACTTCGAAGTACACATCGCCGTCCAACTGGTAGGCGTGCCCCTTCTCGATCAAACCCTGCACCATCTCAATGATTTGATCGATCTCCTGCGAGGCGCGCGGCTGGACGGTGGGCACCAGCAGATTGAGCTGCTCAATATGCCGATCGTATTCATCGGCATAGGAAGCCGCCAGCTCCAGCGGATCGGCGTCCAGTTCTCTGGCCCGGTTGATCACTTTGTCGTCAACGTCGGTGAAGTTCATGACGTGCCGCACCTGGTACCCGCGGTGCTCCAGGTAGCGCCGGATCACGTCGAACACGATCGACGACATCGCATGTCCGATGTGCGCTTTGTCGTAGACGGTCGGCCCACAGACGTACATGCGCACCACCCCCGGCTCGATAGTCTCCAGCGGTTCTTTGGTGCGGCTGAGCGTGTTGTAGACTTGAATTGCCAAAGCTCAGTTGCTCCCCGGCTTGGCGAAGATCATCCGACCGGCCGCGGTCTGCAGCACCTTGGTTACGGTCACCGGAATCGTGGTGTCAATATTCTGTTTGCCTTCTTCCACCACCACCATGGTGCCGTCATCCAGATACCCGACGCCCTGGCCAACCTCCTTGCCCTCCTGAATGACCTGCACTTCCAAGGTTTCGCCCGGCAGGAACACCGCTTTCACCGCATTGGCTAATTCGTTGATGTTCAGCACGGTGACCCCTTGCAGCTCCGCGACCCGGTTGAGGTTGTAGTCATTGGTGAGGATCGGGCTGCGTAGCTGCTTGGCCAAGATGACCAGTTTGTCGTCGACCTCACGCACACCTTCAACGTCAAGGTCTGTGATGCGCAGCGGTATGGTGGTGTCCTTTTGCAGACGGTTGAGAATGTCCAATCCACGCCGGCCGCGTTGGCGGCGCAACGAGTCTGACGAATCGGCGATGTGCTGCAATTCAAGCAAGACAAACGACGGCACCAGCATGGGTCCTTGCACAAATCCGGTGCGGGCAATATCGGCGATGCGGCCATCGATGATCACGCTGGTGTCCAGCAGAATGCTGCGCCCGTTTGCTGAGGCTGTAGTTTGACCCTCAAATGCGCTCTGAAACCGACTGCGCCACAGGTTGCTGATGTCGTTCTGGCGCATGATAAAGATGGTCATACCCAGATAGCCAAACACCACCGCCCCGACGAACGGCAGCAGCTGCCCAAAGGGAGATGGAAGCAGCGAGACCGGGAACGCCACCAGGGCGGCGGCCAAAAGGCCAACGATCAAGCCGATCAACCCCGACAGCATGGTCTGCGCGGAGACCTGTGCCACCGCAACCCGGATGGCGCGGATGGGCCTTGTGGTCAGCCAGGGGGTCAACACCAGACCCAATAGCGCTCCAAGCAGGCCCAATACCACCGCCCACAGTTCCGCCGGATCGCCGGCCAATACGCTCAGGCGCACCCCGATTACGACTCCGACTGTGGCGATGACAAACATTCCGAGGATTCGAGCCAGAAAATCGACACTCATTGCAGTTGACCCCTCTACTCCGAACACAAAAGGGGTGAATGCCGGTTTCGACATCCACCCCTTTTGGTGCTCTCCGTCTTCTTCAGTTGTTGGAGGCTTCTACGCCCCCATGATCGAGATTGCTGACGAGAAGAATGAAGTTGGATGAAACCGGGCAGGGGGAACAGAATGATTTAAGGTCCCCAAGCAGCGGAATGATATCACGGCGCTGACTGGCGAGTCAACTCGCCGCAGTACCGCGAGCGACCAGAATCAACGGCGCCCGGTTGACCGGGCGCCTCTAGGCTCGGATTCAGCTACAGCCGCGCCCCGGTCAGGGCAGCGGGCCAATGACGTCAAAGGTGGAGAGGATGCGATCGGCGGCGTCGACATCCGCGTCCGTGAGGATCTGCACGTGGACCACGATGATCAGCTCTACGGAGCTGTCGACCGGCACCGCTGAGAGGATCATATAGTCCGGTCCACCGGAACCTCCGCACTTGGTGAAGTAGTCGAAACTGCCCCGGTAGTAGCCGTCGTTGTAGTCGTAGCGGTCCTCCAGCTCGCATTCGGTGACGTAGTAATTGTTGCGATAGTAGTCCAGCACCTGGATGTACCCGCCCAGTTGCGCCAAGTCGTCCGAGACGT